>JBFOMC010000321.1:0-39254 GCA_040830565.1 Flavobacteriaceae bacterium | reverse complement strand
GTTTATTAGAGAAGGCAAGCCTTATCTCTTTAGCAATGAACCAATAAACCAATCCTGACTAACGTATTATATGTTGGAATTAATAAGGAAAATAAAAGTAAGCATAGACACCCTCATCAATAAGGGACAAAAAAGATCTGTTAGAGCTAAGAAGCATATTATTGCCTCTTTTCTGATTAAAGGCGTCAGCATTTTAATTGGGTTTCTAATGGTGCCTCTCACTATAGGATATGTTCAAAAGGAACAATATGGCATTTGGTTAACGCTTTCATCTGTGGTTGCCTGGTTCAGTTTTTTTGATATTGGTTTGGGACATGGTCTAAGAAATAAGCTCGCGGAGGCTTTGGCTCAAGGAAAAAAAGACCTGGCCAAAACGTATGTCAGTACTGCCTATGCCATCCTTGCTGCCATATTCATTAGTATTCTCGGCATTTTCTTTGTTGTCCAACCTTTGTTAAACTGGCAGGTTATCTTGAATACTACAGCGGTGGATGCATCAGAATTACGCCTGGTGGCAATCGCCTTGTTTTCATTCTTCTGTATCAACTTTGTATTAAAGTTGATCTATTCGATATTCCTTGCAGATCAAAGACCTGCAAATCAGGGATTCATCAATTTGATTAGTAATTTTATCGCCCTGCTCATAATATTTGTGCTAACCAAAACCACCCAGGGTTCGCTATTTTACCTGGCGCTTACCATTGGGTTGGCTCCAATGGTAATTCTGATTGCAGTAAGCCTCTTTATGTTCAATAGGGACTACAAGGAGATTGCGCCCTCGTTTAGATTTATACAAGTCTCAGAGTTTAAAGAACTTATCGGGTTGGGGTTTCGATTTTTCATCATTCAAATTTCGTCTCTTATCATTTTCTCAACAGACAACATCATAATCGCTCAGATATTGGGGCCGTCTGAAGTTCCGGCCTATGCGGTTGCCCACAAGTATTTTGGGCTCATCACTGCGGTTTTTTCAATCATATCTGTGCCATTTTGGTCTGCATACACAGAGGCTTATGTAAAAAAAGACCTGAAATGGATCTATTCAACCAATCGCAAACTTATTCGGATCTGGGGTGCTTTGGTCATTGTTAGTCTGTTTATGTTAAGTATTTCGACCTATTTTTACAGATTTTGGGTGCCAGAAATTGAAGTTCCATTTTTACTTTCAGTCATTATGTGTTTGTATGTTAATACCCTGGCATGGGGAAATATCTTTGTGGTCTTTGTTAACGGAGTGGGCAAAATCCAACTTCAGCTAATTGCGGGCGTCATCAGTACCTTGATCAATATCCCCTTGTCCTATTATTTTGCCTACAAACTGGGGCTCGGGTCTGCAGGGGTTATACTTGCAAGTATTGTTTGTATTGCTTATGGTCCCATAGTAGCACCAAGAAAGTTGAAAAAGATCCTAAGAGGAACGGCTACAGGTATTTGGAATAAATGATGGTTAAAAATTATATTGAAAACTAGAATAATAAAATAAACGAAAAATGCGCGTCCTACTATTTTCAAACACGCCTTCGCTGGCTGCAAAAAGCTTAAATAAGTTCGTTGCAGGAGGTAGTTGGATTGAGTCTTTGGAATATGGACTGATGGCCAGGCCGGATATTGACCTTGGGCTGGTGTTCAGACAATTGGTTAGAGAGGGCCGGGAGGTGCATTCCGAAGACTTCCGGACCAGGTATTTTATGGTTCCTAGATACCCCTACGGAAAGTTTGCTCGTTGGGTAAACCGTTTTTTTGGACGCACTCCTTCCACCAGACCGTTAAAGGATTATATGAGGGTGGTAGATGAGTTTAAACCGGATGTGGTTTTGTTTTTTGGGACCGAATCGGATTTTCCTTTAATTATTCCGCAATTGAAAGTTCCATCAATTATTTGGTTCCAGGGAAACCTTACCGTGTATGACCGCATGTATGAAAGTGGAATTCCCCTGCGTAAAACGCTTTTTACTGAGCGACTAAAAGATATTTTGATGGGAGATTCTATCTACCACAATTATTTACACTTCAAACGTTTGGTGAGCAGAGAGAAAAAGATATTTTCTTTTGCCGAGAATTTTATAGGCAGGACAGCATGGGATAGACGCCTTGTACAGGTAATGTCTCCGCAGGCTACTTACTATCATTGCGATGAGCCCATGCGACAACCCTTTTTAGAAAAAACATGGACACCCTGGACTGATAGAGGCAAATTTGTGATAGTTACCACTATTAGAGGCAATTTATACAAAGGTCTCGAGACAATATTTGAGACTAGTGCATTGGTAGGAGGCCTTAAGGACCTTTTAGAATGGCGGGTAATTGGAATAGAGGAGGGGTCGGCCTATGCCAAAGCAGCTAGGAAGAAGGCCGGATTAGCGTCGGTCGAAACCGGAGTAAAACTAATAGGTTCTTTGGCGGCTACTGAGATGGTAGAAGAATTACTTCAGGCTGATCTTTATGTACATCCGTCACACATAGAGAATAGTCCTAATGCTGTACAGGAGGCTATGATTTTGGGGATGCCTTTAATCGCCACCAATGTTGGTGGTACTCCCAGTTTGTTGGTGGATGGGAAGGAAGGGCTTCTGGTTCAAAACAAAGACCCATACGCCATGGCCGGCGCCATTTTGGAATTGTTTGAGGATCCGGAGAAGGCAAAAAAACTAGGAGAGCATGCCAGGAAAAGGGGGTTAGTTCGCAATGACGGTGATGAGATTTGCTCTCAATTAATAAGAATTTTTGAGCAAATGTGCAGGACGAAAGACCAAGGTGAATGAGGTAAAAAGGCGTGTCAGTAGAAAGATAGGACCTAATATCGATTATAACCCAGCTTTACACGGTTATATTATTAAAAGTGGGGCTCTATGACTACTTTTTCTGATTGTTAAAGTGAAAATCTCAAAATATGAAGTGGACCAAGGGTTTCAAATAGTTTCAACGGCCGGGTTCGTCATACTAAAAGGAATTATTGGACCCTGGTTTGAGATAGAATAATTTGTTTAACTAACCCTGAGTTATCAGCTAGGGGAATGTATATGCATTGAATGAAGAAAATTCTGGTTGATCTTTATCATTTACCCCAGTATAACTTTTTTAAGAATGCGATCTTAAGTTTTGATCCTTCAGAAGTCGATATATACTGTGTAAACCGAGGGAAGTTATTGCCAATAATTAAGCATGAACTGCCCCAATACAATGTTATTTGCATTGGCGATTATGCCCAAAATAAAGGTATGTTCTCCATGATTTTCAAAATAATCGTTCCGAGGATATTTAAACTATTTAAGTTGGTTCATGCCAGTAAATACCGTTTTATAATTACAGCCCATTACCAGGCAAATTTTGTTGGGAAGCTAAGAGGAATACCTAATGTTGCCTTTATTGATGATCCCCGAAGATTTGTCTTTCCCCTCTTGAAATTTTCAGCAGACGAGGTTTTTCTTCCTCCTTTTGAAACCAAATATGCAGGGGTAAAGTATTTCAATGCACTCAAAGAGTGGTCTTACCTTTCACCAGCTTATCTCAAACCTGATGTGAAGGCCTTGGAAACGTATCATTTGGAAGCAAAAAAGTATGTGTTTATACGAGAAGTTTCTACAGAAACTTCGAACTATCTTTCTCAAAACCAAGGCGTAATTTTGTCTGTTGCGGAGGAATTTCCCGAAGATTGCAAGGTAGTCTTGTCTTTGGAAAAGAAAGAGAACAGCAAACGCTATCCCAAGCATTGGATTATTCTTAAAGAACCGGTTAAGGATATACATTCTTTGATGTATTTTAGTCGGGTTGTAATTTCATCAGGAGATAGTGTAGCCCGTGAAGGAGCAATGCTTGGGGTGCCCTCCATGTATGCCGGAATTAGAGAAATGCCGGCCAATCATATTATGATTAAAAAAGGAATGCTTTTGAAAGTAGCTCCGGAGTCGATCGTCGGGATTACCAAGGAAATTTTTGAGGGTGATAGGAATTTTCAGGAGCAAGACGGGTTTAGGGAACGACTTTTGAAAGAATGGGACAATGTAACCGAACTTGTCTTAAATAAAGTAGCAGAAAATTAAAAGGAATGAAGATATCGATTTTTGGATTGGGTTATGTTGGTTGTGTTAGTCTGGCCTGCCTGGCAGAAAATGGGCATAATGTAATGGGGGTAGATGTAGTAACCCATAAAAATGACCTTATAAACTCGGGAAAGCCAACCATAATTGAAAAGGATATTGACGAATTGATCTCAAAGAATTGGAAGGCCGGAAGAATTTCGGCTACCACCAACAGCAAAGAGGCTGTGTTGCATACGGAAATATCCATTATATGTGTGGGGACACCTTCAAACGTTCATGGGCATTTAAATTTAAACACCATCTACGAAACCGCCGAACAAATTGGAATAGCTTTAAAGGAGAAAGAGGAGTTCCATATAGTAGCCATAAGAAGTACAGTACTACCAGGGACCAATGAAAAAGTTGGTGAAATTATTGAGGCGCATTCAGCTAGGCAAAGAAACAAGGATTTTGCAGTTGTCTCCAATCCGGAGTTCCTGAGAGAGGGGTCTGCTGTGAAGGATTATTACAATCCGCCTGTGACCGTTATAGGAACAGATAGCGATCTGGCCGCGAAAAAACTAAAGACAATGTACCAGGGCATAAATGCTCCTATAGAGGAGACCTCCATAGAAATTGCTGAGCTGATAAAATATGTCAACAATACATTCCATGCTTTAAAAGTGTCTTTCGCCAATGAGGTGGGAAATATTTGCAAGAAGATGGATATAGACTCACATAAACTGATGGAACTGTTTTGTATGGACCGTCAGCTGAATCTGTCTCCTTATTACTTAAAACCGGGATTCGCTTTCGGAGGTTCTTGCCTCCCTAAGGATGTCACTGCATTTAAGACTATGGCCCACGATTTTTATTTGGAAAGTCCAGTATTAAATTCGATACTCGATTCAAATGAAAATCAAAAAAGGCAGGCTTTAAAAATGGTCATGGATAAGGGTTCCAGGAAAATAGGGATCTTGGGTTTAAGCTTTAAAAAAGGGACCGATGATCTTAGGTACAGTCCTATAGTAGAACTTGCAGAGATCCTATTAGGCAAAGGCTCTTCGGTCTTCATTTATGACAAAAACGTAAACATTTCTAAGCTCTCCGGAACTAACAAGGCTTATATAGATAAGCATATCCCACACTTGTCAGAACTCATCTCTGATGACCTGCAGCATGTAATCGGCAATTCTGAGGTTGTGATTATAGCCCATAATGACCCTGATTTCAGGAATATCGTGGCCAAGTATCCTAATACGCATTTCATTGACCTGGTCAAAATTGAAGGTCAGGAGGAATTAGAAAACTACGATGGAATTTGTTGGTAACTCTACCTGTTTAAAGCCTGTCTTTAAAAATCGGATAGTGCAGTTGGCCGGGTATAATTAATGGCTGATAATCACTATTGGTGAACAGGATAACTGTGTTTGTAATCGGCCCCTTTGATGGTTGCTTCATAGATATTTTCTAACCTCTCACAAACGACAGTTGCAGCGAACAATTCTCGCGCATAACTTCTATTAAAGGCGCCCATTTGCTCTATTAATGACGGCTTCAACAACAACTTTTCCAGTTTTTGTTCTAAGTCATTGGAGTCTTTGATTTTAACATTAAGACCCATTTTCTCATGCTCAAAAAAGTCTTTTAGTCCTCCTACCTCGGTGGTAACAATTGCTTTTCCCATGGCCATGGCTTCCAAAATGCAATTTGGCATTCCTTCTGTATAGGACGCTAAAACGAAGATGTCAGAATTGCTTAAAGCTTCTGCCTTTTGATGGCCATCTACCCAACCTAGAAATGAAACATTAGGTATGTTCTTTTGAGTTACATAGGCTTTCACATTTACAAGTTCTTTACCCGTACCCGCTATATGCAGTTTTATGTTTTCATGCCGTTCCAAAAGGTTTTGAAAACTATCTATGGTTTCGTATATACCCTTGGCTTTTTCAACTCTGGAAAGGAAGAGCAAAGTGATGTCTTTGGTCTGTTGCTCCAAGGATCCATCGGGGAATTCGCCATTGATTATGGCATCTTCGACCACCGTTGTTTCCAAATAGACCGGATTTTTGTAGCCGTATTCTCTTAACCGACGGGCAAAGTCATTGGCAAGGCAGATCATAGCGGTGGCTCTTCCATAGGTCATTCGAAAAAAGGGCACTATTTTTCCGACATATTTTTTCTCAAAATCCCATCTCCAACCTCTCCAAAAAACGATCATTTTTGTACCGGCTAAATACCCCAGGAAGGCAAAAATACTATCGCGAAAAAACGATTTTGGATTTAAAGAAGGGTTTAAATGCACCAAGTCATAATTGTTTTTTTTCAGCTCCCAATAAAATTTCCAATAGTCTCTAATCAATCGTATGGGAACGGTAAAAAAGCGCTCCTTTTTCCCTTTGGCCCCATAAAAGAAAAAGTGCACCTCATGCTGAAACTTGCTCCTGAGGGCGGCGAAATAGTTCTGCTTGCCTCCGGGAGAAGAAAGAATAGGAGCGTGAATCAAAATTTTATACTTCATACCTTAGCGGTGTTTGATCTTACAAACATTTCCGTTTTCAATTTAAAACTCCCCTTTATCTCAAAAGTGTTGTAAATAACAGAAGTGGGCTGTTTTTGAAGAAAGGAATCCGAATACCATCCTAACAAAGGTTGTTCAGAGCCGGTTATAATGCTCGAACTTAATTTCTCATCCAGTGCTATATGGACCATTCTTTTTCCCGGATAGTATATTTCATAAGTATGCTGAGCACTTTTGGCGACCTTAATATGAGGATGTAAATGCAAGGGCAGTTCATAAAAATGGACCTGATCGTCTTCGGCAGTTATTTCATCTATTATAGTAATGCAATCTTCAGCTTTATTAAAAGTATAGCTCCTGGTATGGCTTACGCCTAATTTCTCGTATCCACTATGGCTACCTGTTATTTTCATGGCGACTTCATCTTCAACAATGGATAGAGGTTTTGCGGTGTAGTGGTCTACCCATAAACAGGGACCCCCGTTGGTCGCTTGGTTTTTACGATCAACCCGTATTGTGTTATGGGCAATTGTACCCTTAAAATAATCCCTCCAATTTGGGTAGGTATGATAAGTATATGTTCCAGGGTCTACGATATAGGGACTACCATCAATGTTGAGAAAAAAAGACAAAGCATCTGCATGACCATGCGCCGCAATAGATAAGTACCCCAGGGGCGCGATATCCACATGGAGATAGATCTCGCTTTTGGAATCTCCCTTTTTAATGAAAAAGTGCCCTTCCTTCTCATATATTTTGGTTTCAGGAATGGGCTGGTAAAAGGGGATTTCGGTAAAGCTGTGCTGCCCTTTTGCTCCGAAAAAGATTTGATTTTTTACATCGAACCGTTTCGCTTTGGCCTTAAATTTATCGCTATTGAAAAGAAGTGCCCCGCTGCAGAGCAGGGATTGGAAATTATTTGAGGTATCGGTGTTCAGCCAGAATAGCTTGCCATCGTCATCATCACCATAGTAGGGCACTTTACCTGAAATGTCCATGAGTTGGTAGATATATTCGAATATGGTCTTTAAGCTGTCTACATAAGATTTTGTGAATTTTGCTCCTGTTCTGCTACCCACCAAATAAGCGATTAAAAAGAAATCCGTTATGAATTGGATGTATTCTGATGCTTCTTCTTTGTTAATGCCATTTGAACTATGTTGTTTTTCAATCTCTCTTTCCAAAATGGCCTTCCCTTTAGCTCTCCATTTGGGAGCTTCTTTAAAGGACCAATAAGAGCCCAATACAAACAGGCCACATCCCTCTGCGATCAAATGGTTGTTGGCTGACGAGTGTTGGGATTCGTATCTGGAGGCATGAATTCCATGTAACTCGATCAAGGGAAGCCATACTTGTTCTACGAACCTTCTGAACCTTTCATTGTGAGGTAAAATTTTGTTAACCTCCAACAATTCCCAGCACAAGAACCAGTTGATAATTCTAATGTTGACCTCAATGTTTGAATACCAATTAACACCTTCTAGATAGGGGTTTGCCTCTTTCCAACTCGTTATGATTTCCATGAACTGGTCCAAATGTCGGGTGTCCTTGCTTTTTTGATACTGAAGGCATATGGCACTTAGAAATTGTAATCTATTAATTTCCCATACCACCTTCACATTTCCATACTTTCCAGTTCTTGTATCAATAGAGAACGAAAAAAGCTTTGGAAACTCTTTATTGTTCATGATATCCAAATGCCAATTAATATTGGCGTCGATTTTTAAGGGATGGCCGAAAATTGAATACTCGCTTAGGGTTAGCTCCTGCTCAATTTTGGGGAGGTGGAGGATGGGTTGGGGGAGAGCTCCAAGCTTTCCAGCAGGGGACAAACTATCTTTCCTGCGTTTATCAAGACTCTTTTTGATTGCAGTCTTTGCTCTGTAAACCATCTCAGCGAACGACATAGTACCTAGACGCTTTAGGTACCAGCCTAAACGTCCCTGATAATTCTTTTTTGTCGATTTTTGTGACTTTTTCAAGTTAGGATGTGAAATATTTTAAAGGATGTAAAGCGTTGGATTTGAGCGTACTGTCTGGCAATTCTCCCCTTTGTTTATTTGATCTAAAAATAATGCTGAATTTTATTTTGACCTACTTTCTTCGTTGATTAGCTTTTTATATAGATCGAAGTAAATTGTCGTCATTTTTTCCAGGCTATATTGATCTTTAATTCGGTTTTTCCCCAGTGTCCCCATCTCTTTGGCCTTTTGGGGTTGCTCTAGTAACTCCAAGATCTTATTACTTAGGGCCCCGGGAGACTTTGAAGGGATTAAATATCCGGTTCGATCGGATAAGACAATTTCGTCTGTTCCACCTCCTTTGGTTGCGATGACCGGTTTCCCAAGAGCCATATATTCCAAAATGGCATTTGAAATGCCCTCGCCATGGACCCTACTGTTCGTACAGAGTACTCCAATATCAAATAAGTCTATTAGGGATTCGACCTGGTCTATGCGGCCGGTAAAAATGATTTTTTCCTTAATGGTTTCCGGAACTATTTCTTTGATCATTTCCATATTCGGTCCACTACCCACTGCCAAAAAAAGGACATCTTTTCCGCCATTCAAGACTTCTGCAGCCGAAGATATAAAAGTTTGGTAGTCTTTTCTTTCGTCAAACCCGGCTACCATTCCAACAATAAAATTGGAGTCAAGTTGGTATTTACTCCTAATCCGTTCTTTATCCTGTAATTTCTCTATTCTTTTAAAATCAAAACCATTTGGGATACATAGACTTTTCTGTTTTGGAGCCCTATAGGCCTTCAACCCGGCTTCTGAATTTCCAACAATAATTTTTGAAAAAGGAAACGAGAGCTTGGCAAGTAGGTACTTTTTTTTCAAAAAACTGAGATTGTGGGGAGCATTGGTAATACATCCGTTTACGAGTTTAGCATTGACGAAAGCTAGTGAAGGGATGGCGAGAATGGCTGTCATGCTCGACCATGCATGAATGATATTTGGACGAATTTCTTTACATTTTCTAAGCAGCTCAAGAAAAGTAAATGGATTGTATTTGTACTTTCTCTCAATGATGTGCAAGCCAACATTCAGATCGTAGATCTCGGGGTATTCTATCAAATTTCTAAAAATGAGCAACTCAATGCGCAGCTGGGGATATTTTGACAACCCCTTTATCAATTCTATCATCCTTCGTTCTTTGCCTCCTTTCCCTAAGGTGTCGCACAGGAATAGAATTTTCATATTATATTTTTGTTTGAACCCATCAGATTGGGATGAAGATGGCGAAATAATTCAACAATTTTGAGCAGTTTAGTCAGGATATTGGGAAATTTAGGAGCAAAAAGCATTTATTCGGTAATCTCCTTGTTAGTTTTTTTAAAGCGCATCCAAGAAAGAGGGAGTAAAAACAAGATCAGAGCCATTAAAAACTCTTTGATCTCAACAATGCCATGATCGTCTATTTCGGGCAATAATTCCCTCAAAGTATTGCCATAAGCCAGATTAAAAATAAAAAGCACTCCAATAATAACTAAGGGGACGGGTAATTTTAATTTATCTGCCAGACCTCTTATTCTTGAATTTGCTTTATAAAGTAAAGGAAGTACCAAAAGGTAGGTGAAAAATGCAAGGTAGAATAAACGATGCATACTTAATAACGCCATTATGCCTGTCTTTTCTTCTCCTTCAGGGGTCTTACCGTGAAAGAATTTCAAATTGTGAAAATTAAACTCCCCTTGAATATTCATTTCTTTGATAGCCTCGGGAGTTTCAAAATTAAAGATGCGCTGACCCCAACTGATCTCTTCGCCAAAGGCAAAAAAGAACAACAGCCCTAGTAGCCAAAAATATCTCCTGTCGGGCAATTTGTTCGACCCTTTGTGAGCTCTAAAGACATTGGGTTTGGTAGCCAAAATAAAGAAAGCAATTGAGGTGAAAAAAAATAGAAAGGCTCCGGCGTATTCATACAAACCATCTTCTTTGGTTAATTCTCGTACTAATTCATCAGAAATATAACATGGAAAATAGAAAAGGGGAATCAGCAGTAAAACAAAACCATATTTTTTCATATAAATATATTTTTCTAATCGCCTTAAATTTGTTGATATTTGTGGCTAACCTTATTGGTTCAATATACTTAAATAATCTATTCAGGATACTATTTTGAATGAAAATAGGTTGAGGATTTGCGGAGCTACGGAAAGACCTTCATTCTTTTTAGTTTTAATACCAGACCATATTAATGTGCGGAATATCAGGGAAGCTTCATTTTGATTTAGACAAACCGGTTCTTCAGAATGAAATCCATGATATGACGCAAGTCATACATCATAGAGGCCCCGATGATAGCGGCTACTACCTGAAAAACAATATCGGACTGGGATTCAGAAGATTAAGCATAATTGATCTTAGTACAGGCCATCAGCCTCTATCCAATGAGGATGGGACAGTCTGGATCGTTTTTAATGGAGAGATCTATAACCATCTTAGTCTTCGAAAGCTTTTACTCCAAAAGGGCCATACCTTTAAAACCAAATCGGATACAGAGGCTATCGTTCATCTTTATGAAGAGTACGGAAAGGACTGCGTAAAATTCCTCCAGGGGATGTTTGCTTTTGCAATCTGGGATGAAAACAAAAAGAAATTATTCTGCGCAAGAGACCGGTTTGGCATAAAACCCTTCTTTTATTTTTTGAATGAGAAGCAATTTGTTTTTGGTTCGGAAATTAAGAGCCTCCTTAGAGTTCCAAATGTTCCCTCAGATATTGCCCTTCCAATGTTAGATCAGTACCTGACTTACGGGTATTCGTCAGAAGATGGAACAATTTATAAGGACATAAAGAAATTAAGGCCCGCGCACATATTGGAAATTGAAGCTGATGGCAAAGTAAGTATTTCCAGGTATTGGGATATTCAGTACGAACCGGATTTCACTAAGACCGAGGAGGAGTGGTGCGAATTATTAGAGGAGAAACTCTCCGAGGTGGTGGCTTCTCACATGATGAGTGACGTACCACTGGGAGCATTTCTGAGCGGGGGTATAGACTCTAGCTCTGTAGTGGCCCTTATGTGCAAACACTCTGCATCCCCGGTCAAAACATTTTCTATTGGTTTTAAGGAGGAAGAATTCAGTGAGCTAAAATATGCCAGGGAAATTGCTAAGAAGTACAATACCGAACATCATGAGCAAATCGTTCAACCGGAATCGGTTAGCATGCTCCCTAAACTGGTAGATGCCTATGATGAACCGTTTGCAGACCGGTCTGCGCTACCCACCTACTATGTCTCTAAGTTTGCAAGAGAATTTGTCACCGTGGTACTTTCAGGGGATGGTGGGGATGAACTATTTGCCGGTTATAATAAGTACCAAAAAATGATGAACCTCAGAAAATACAATGTTTTACCTGATGGCGTAGGCACCCATTTTTGGAAGGGGTTACATCATATGATCCCGAACAGCTTTAAGGGCAAAGGACTCACGTATTATCTTTCTCGGCCAAAAACAACACTCCCGACCTATCAGGGAATTTGGCAAGTCATTGAACGTAAAAGACTTTTTAAAAATGAATTATGGGATCATCTGAAGGCCAATCCTGCCGAGGCTTCTCGGGTACAATATTTTAAGAATGCGGATCCCTCAGATTTTATTTTTAAGATGCAGAAAATGGATATGCAAAGCTATATGGTAGATGATGTGCTAACCAAGGTAGATAGGGCTAGTATGCAGAATTCCCTGGAGGTTAGGGTTCCGCTTTTGGATCACGAATTTGCCGAATTAACTGCGAAGATCCCATCTAATCTAAAGTTGAAAGGGAGTAGCAAGAAATATATTTTCAAAAGGGCCATGAAAAATTATCTGCCTCCATCTATTATTTCGCATAAAAAACAAGGCTTTGGTGTTCCTTTGAAATACTGGTTTAAAGATGATCTAAAGGAGTATGTACACGATAGACTGGTAAATACAAACGGACCCCTGCAGGAGTATTTTAACAAGGCCTACATAACTAAAATAGTGGAAGATCACAGCAAAGGAATGCGCGATTTGAATTTGAAAATATGGTCCCTGATATTTTTGGATCAATGGCTAAGTTCTCGAAAATAAATCTAACCAACCATCTGTTCAAATTCGGAATCATAAGGAAATAAGTCTCAAGTTTAAAGTTCTGGTAACCATCTGGTTAAAGCACGAATTTTTAGGCATTTGATCTATTGATTGAAGTGGAATAGGGGGTAAATGAGTATTTTGAAACGAGTCCCGGGATGAATATTACCGGGCTAATACGTATAACATACCTAATTGATACAACCACCTTTTTATGGTAAATAGTGATAGTAAACTTTTGAGTGTTGCCTGGCTTGGTGAATCCGGATTTCCATATGGACTGGCCGCCATACAAAAGACCATTATTTTGGGAGATGCTCTGGGCAGAGCTGGAGTCAAATTCA
Organism: Flavobacteriaceae bacterium; assembly: GCA_040830565.1. GTDB lineage: Bacteria > Bacteroidota > Bacteroidia > Flavobacteriales > Flavobacteriaceae > JAFMPW01. The sequence continues at coordinate 26,307 of JBFOMC010000321.1, read as the reverse complement.
CTGTGATTAATAGAAAAGGAACCTTAGCCCGTAAAGATCAGGATACCCTGGCAGCGGTTGGGGAGTTTGAGGGTATTAAGTATGTATATGCCTCAGGAATTACGTATAGGCCCGAAAATTTTCTGGTCCGTAATCTGATGAAGTTAAAGGGGGCTTTTAACGAGTTCCTGTACTTAAAGAATATGCGCTCAAAAGATACTTCTCTGGCGTCGATCGTATCAAATCTGAACTTCTTACAATCTCTTTTGTATGTAATTTACGGCAGAGTTTTAGGTTTCCCGGTGGTGTTTCTCTATGTTGAAATGGCCTCGGAAATGAAACATAGAACGGGAATCGTCAGGAAGACCAACGACTATCTTTTTGAAAAGTTTTTATTAGGTAGAATGAGCGGAGCCCTTCCGATAAGTGAACTTCTTAAAGCTAATTTTAAAAAGATTGCACCTAGAAAGCCCATCTTGAAAATACCCACAATCTGCAATTTTGAAAATTTTTCTATTCCGAAAAGAGAGGTAGAAGAAGATTACTTCCTTTTTTGTGGGGCTGTGGCGTATCGTGAAGTTATAGACTTTGTCTTACAGGCTTATAAGGCATTAGATCCGTCAGTAAGTACCAAAATGTATCTTATAGTAAGTAACGGTACCTCTAAACAATATGCTGATCTGGATGCCTATCTTACTGAACATGGTTTGAAGGATAAAACGAAAATATTCGCTAATATCCCGTTTTCGGAATTAATCGATCTATATGTCAATGCCTCAGCCTTGCTCATTCCATTAAGACCAACCAAGCAGGATGCGGCCAGGTTTCCTCATAAAATTGCGGAATATGCGGCAACTGGTAATCCCATTATCACAACAAACTATGGAGAAGTGGCTTATTACTTCAAAGATGGCGACAACGCGCTGGTGGCCGACACTTATGATATTCTGAAATTCGCTGAAAAGTTAAAATTCGTCATGGAGCAAGCTGAGGAGGCAAGGGCAATTGGGCAAAGAGGAAAAGAACTGGGCATCCAGGAGTTCAGTCATCTTAACTATGGTCAACGGCTAAAGACCTTCCTTCAAGATCTATTACAAAGTAGATAACCCCTGTACTATAGGGCATATTTTAATTGTTGAGCAATCCACGGATAGGTTTTTTCCATCCCTGAACGTAAGGATTCTGACGGGCTCCATCCCAACTTCTCTCTAATAAGCGCATTGTCAGAATTCCTACCCCTAACACCCTCTGGCCCGGGAATATTCTTAATATTCAGGTTTTTACCCGCGATATCCATAATAAGCATAGCCAGGTCATTGATAGAGATCATTTCCTCCGAGCCAATGTTTACAGGTCCCGAAAAGTCAGAATCCATCAGTCTTAATACTCCATCAAGACATTCATCAATGTACAGGAAGGACCTTGTTTGTTTTCCGTCTCCCCAAATCTCTATTTCACTTCCTATTTCGGCTTCTGCTACCTTTCTACATAAAGCTGCAGGCGCTTTCTCCTTTCCTCCGGTCCAGGTACCTTCAGGTCCAAAAATATTATGGAATCTGGCCACATGCACTTCCAGACCATAATTTCTTTGGTATGAAAGGTAAAGTCGCTCGCTAAAGAGTTTTTCCCAACCGTATTCACTATCCGGAGCCGCTGGGTATGCGGAATCTTCCGATAATTTTGGATTGTCAGGGTCTAATTGATTGTATTCAGGGTACATACAGGCAGAAGACGAATAAAAGATCTTTTTGACATTTTGCAGTCGAGCTTCCTCGACCATGTTCAAGTTGATCAAGGCCGAATTGTGCATAACAGCCGAGTCGTTATCCCCGGTAAAGATATACCCGGCACCTCCCATATCAGCTGCTAGTTGATAAATCTCATCAATACCCTCTGTAACTTTTTTGCAAACTACGGGATCTCTTAAATCTCCAATAATGAATTCATCAGCCGGAGAATCGGAAAACTCATTATGCTTAAGATCACAGGCTCTGACCCAGAAGCCCATGCCTTTTAATCGCTTTACAAGATGCCCGCCAATGAATCCTCCGCCGCCACATACTAGTATTCTTTTTTCCATAAATTGTGTTCTTTTTGGTAGGTATGATTTATCCTGAATAAATCTCTTTAACAAAAATAGCAGCAACTGGTTTATAACCCTTATTTGACAGGAATTATTCTACAAAATAGCCGAACCTATCGATGAAAAACCTATGTAAATCAGTCACTGAGGCCGGTTTCACCCAAAGTAGCCAAAAAAGTAGCTAAATATTACACAGAAATGCCGAAAGGACTTCCTCAAAGTACTTCGGTCAGGGTAGGGTTTGGAGCGAAAAGTCTTCTTTAATATACATCACCACGCGCCTGCGGTTTTAGTTCCAAACTTTGCTCCGAAATAGAGGTGAAAAGGGCTGTTGAATGCTTTTAAACATAGCACATTTTACACCGAAAACCATCCCCTTGAAGACCACCTTGCATTAAACGGACTAGTAAAGAACTGTATACTAGTGGTTTATGCTGCTGGCGGACCGTCTCGAATTTGCAATATTTTTTGTCAGGAAAACGTTACCCTTAGACCAGGACTTTCTGATAAATACATTTTTTTGTGCATTTCATCGAATAATTTGTTAAAAATTAATCGATTAAGAACTATAAAATAGTTAATGAACGTACATCTTGAGAGTAATACGTCGAAAAAACATCGCGTTTTGTCGTATTAATAGAAAAAATTGGCATATTTGAAACCCCAAAACCTACAGCTGTGAGTAACTTACGCGTATCTTGCCATAAAATTTCTATGTATTTATTTACCCTGGTCATAATACTTGCGTGCAGCAATGACATTGATGTGCTTACCGATGCCGTGCTCAATGATACTGTTGTGGAAGTAGAGCAGTTAGATAATACTGAAACCGAAGATGGCGAGGAAAACACAGGGGAGGATTCTTCAGAGGATTCTTCCGATGAAGCCCCTGGAGAAGAAGGAACAGAAGACGATTTTGAAAGCAGAACTACAGAATTCCCACCGATAGAGGATGTATATATCCAGAGTGGGAAGGGATACAACCAAAACATCATTCGACTTGATGAAGATAGGAGAACCTCTTATTTGAAATTTGATCTCGGGCAAATTGAAAGTATTGGAGGTTATATTACGGATGCCAGCCTGAAATTTACGGTAGATAGTGATGAAGGTAGTGGAACTATCAACGTTTACAAGGGAATTGGCAGCGACTGGACGGAGCAACAGATTGATAATAAAAATGCTCCGGAGAAAGATATTTTATTGGGCTCTCTTACCAAGGAGTACAAGATCGGCAATACCGAAGAAGTAACCCTTAGCGGATCTGACGTCATTCCTGAAGAGACTTCGCTGATCTTGCAACATAGGAACGGGAACGATCTGGCTATGGCCAGCAAAGAACACCCTTCTAAAAAAGGCCCAAAACTTCGGGTTAATTACCGAGTTCCCAAAGGTGCCAATCCGATTGTCATTGAGGAAGAAGAACCTGCGCCACCAAGTGAGGATGAAACTCCACCCGAAGAGGACACTAATGAAGAAGAAACTCCGGAAGAAGAAACCCCTGAAGAGGAGACCCCAGCAGAAAATGAGGCTCCAATGGCCATTGCAGATGCATCACCCTCTGGCGGGCAAGTGCCGCTCGAAGTTTCCTTCACCGGTGGAAACTCTTCAGATGACAATGCTATCGCATCCTATTCCTGGGATTTCAAAGATGGTACTACCGCCACTACGGCTAATCCCACTCACACCTATACCGAGGTGGGTACCTATGAAGCAGAGCTTACGGTAACAGATGATGAAGGCTTAAGTAATACCGATACGGTGACCATCACAGTAACTGAGGAAAGTAATGCCGCTCCGGTCGCCAGGATTACGGCTAGTCCATCATCAGGAGAAGTTCCTCTTGAAGTTGATTTTACAGGCAGCAATTCGTCAGACGATAATGCCATAGAAAGTTATTCCTGGAATTTTAAAGACGGGAATACTGCTAACAATGCTAATCCTACTCATACCTTTAATTCGGCCGGTACTTATGTGGTGGAATTGACCGTAACGGACGAACATGGGCTGTCTGATAAGGAGACTGTCACCATCACCGTTAACGAACCAAGCAACGAAGCTCCTGTAGCCAGGGCAAGTGCAAACCCAACAAGTGGAACAGCCCCCTTAAATGTAAGTTTTAATGGAAGTAGTTCATCAGATGATAACGGAGTCACTTCCTATTCCTGGAACTTTAAAGATGGCTCTTCTTCTAATAATGCCAATCCGAATCATACTTTTAGTGATCCGGGAACATACACAGTAGAACTTACAGTGAGTGATGAGGACGGCTTGACGGACAAAGATACCGTAACTATTACGGTAAATGCCCCACAGAATAACGCTCCGAACGCCGTAGCTTCTGCCAATGTTACCCAGGGAGATGCACCCTTACAAGTGAATTTTACCGGAGATAATTCTACGGATGATAATGGGATAGTCAGCTATTACTGGGATTTTGTTGACGGTTCTAGTACTTCGGCCAATGCCAGCCATACCTTTAACAACCCTGGGGTATATGACATTACCCTAACCGTTACGGATGCAGCCGGCTTAGCTGATACGGATATTGTCACCATTACTGTGAATCAGCCTAATACGGGAGGAGGGAATTTACCTTGTAGTACCGGTGGTGGTAAGTCTGGTGACAAAGGCCCCAAAGTTTGGTGCTGGAATAATATTGTCATCACCGAACCGGAGAACAAAGATTCTAACCCTTTTAGCAATGGAGAACTTAGAACCAGTACACATTGTAATATCGGAATGGTAACACGTTCGGGGGATCGATTATATTTTAAAGTGAATCCTACAGCTCCAAGTCCTCAAAGCTGGTGCGCCGGAAACTCCGATTACAATTTTAGGGCTGAGATAAGAACTAATCCTTCAGATGTGGACCATCCTGTAGGAACAGAAGAGTGGTTTGGATGGAATTACAGACTAGGAAACGACTATAAAGCAGATAATACAGAGGTTGTGATTTGGCAGGTGCATGATAATACTCCTTTGCACAACAGTCCACCTATAAGTATTAAAATTATGGGCCCAAGTCTTAAGAACGGTTATAGGTTCCAAAAAGGAGAAATTGCCGTGGTGAACACCGCCCAAAATCCGAACGATCATTTGTATTCTCCTACCGGAGTTATTCCTGGGCCAGGGGCAAGCTTGGATATTGTAGTCCATGTGGTCTGGGGAGACAATAACAATGGTCTTTACGAGGTATGGATCAATGGGAATAAGGTATATGGTGCACAGATCAGGACGGTTCCTGCACTTTGGCCTCATGGAGGATTTGCTAAATGGGGAATTTATAAATGGCCATGGAGAGAGAAGAAGCATGTAGATAGATCCAAGGCTGACGGAATTACCGAAATAAATGCCTCTATGGGTACCTTAAGAATGATCACAAGAGGGCCGGGAGACGCCGGATATGGTCAGAATTCATACTCTGCGGTAGCTCCGGACTAAGATAGGTATCCCCTTGATTATTTGCTGTTTCTTAAGTGAGAGGCTTGGCAGCTTACTGAAGAAAAACGAACCTTTTTCTCGTTATAAAATTAAAAACTGCTACTGCAATCGTCACCAGGGTTTTGGCTATGACGTACCATACCTCAAGGAATTCGGTAAGAATGTATAGCAAGACCACATTGAGAACAAAACCGATGGACGAGAAAATATAAAAAGTGAGAATTTCTTTCCTTCTGGAATACCTGCCCGGTGTGAATACAAATCTCGCGTTCAGCAAATAGCAGATATAAATGGTAATGATCGAGGTGATTATGTTGGCCAAATTCACTTCGACCTTTAGCCATTCTACGAATACAATGAGTTGTCCAAGCCCAATGAGGTAGCAGGTAAATCCTATAATTATAAAAAGGATCACCTGACGGTTATTTAGCAGAACTGTTCTTATCGTCTTCTGTAGATTCACAGGGGAGGAATTAGTGGTTAGGTAAACTGATCATTCATCGGTTTCATTAGTTTCTCTTATCCTTATATGAAGTATCCTTAAGTAGATATAGGAAAAGAATATCAACCACAAGGGGACTACAGGAATCAAAAACCTACCTCTACCTCCCAGCAGTGTATGACCTCCCAGGTAAATAAGACTTACCAGCAGCAGTATGATCAATTCTTTTGGGATTTGTTTACGCCTGATTAAGGCCGGATAAATGCCCAAGACCGCAAGAACAACAATAAAAATATTGGGAACCAAATACCCCAAAGTTTCCAGGTTTTGTATTCTGTAAGAAAACGGGAAATGGAAAAATATTCTGGAGACATTGGCAACGGTATTCTTTAAATATTTGCTGGGATGTTCTTTCATATTCTCAACTGCTCTAACTTTTAACACACTGTCTTTTTCCATCCAGCTAAGAGAATCTATGGAGGCAAATACTTCTCTGTGGTTTTGCCTTAATAAGTCTGTGTTTACCGAAACGGACTTTCGGCTTTCCGTTTCGGCGTCGCTCAATATTTTGTTTCTGCTAAAGGAGTTGCCAAATTCGTTTTCAAAAGGGGTTGCCCTAAAATACAATATCCTCCCTCCATGCATTCCGAGGTAAAAGAATTTTTCCGTGACTTGATAACCATATACCACATACGGACTGAAAAAGACCAAAGCTCCTGCAAAAATGAGTATCGTTCTTTTTAATTGGTATTTTCTCACAATCTTTGGGAATATGAGGAGCAATGTCGTAAACAATAAGACTGCAATGATAACATAGGCAAAAATGATTTTAGTCAAGGCCAAAAAACCCAGGCAAAAAGCACTAAGAAAAAAATGCCATTTGTATTTTCCTTCTTTGTGATACCAAAGGATAAAGTGGTAGCAAAAAGCCAATAGCAACAGCAGCATAAGAGATTCAGCATACATCAGGTTGGCCCAACGAAGCATGGGCGGATATAAGACAAATAGGTAAGTTAGCCCAAGGGCCCACTTTTTTCTGAGGTATCTTTTTAAAATAAAAAAGAAGTAGCAATAGGCTATAAACAACAAAACAATATGTGACGCCCTGGTAAGAGGATATGGGATATTCAGGGCTGCAGAAATGGAAAGATATAAGGGATAACCGGGCCCCTCTTTGAAGTTCGGGTTATTGGCATCTGTATAAAAACCCCTGGTGATGTTCTCGGCATGTTCATAAAATTTGGATTCGTCTGCTATGAGGCGTTCCGAAAAAGTATCAGACCTGGATAGTATTGCGACACTTAATATCAAGAGGATGGGTAAAAGAGGTAAAAGTGATTTAAAGCCTTTTGAAATTCCTTCCTTGTACATGTCGCTTAGTTTTATTTGTTTTCCTTAGACGTTTTTAAAATGGCCGAATTAAGATGAAACAACTCATCAAAATATCTTTTCTTCTGAAGGGATAGAAATCCTAAACCCAGTAGTTGAATCGAGATTATTAAAGTAATGCCTCCTACCACAAAAGAATAAGGTCTTTGTCTGAATACTTCAGACACTGCCAGGGTTAATCGTTCCTCAAAACCCTGAGCCATTTCAGCAGTCATCGGATAATATATGTAAGTATTAATAAATATCCAGACAATAATATACAGGGAAACTATAAATATTAAAAAGCCAATGATCCAGAAAAATGCATAAGGCCTAAAAATGAAACTGTTGGCTAAACCATTCAAGATTCCCATAAATATGCGTAAGCTAGAGGTCCTTGTCTTTCCTAATTTGTTCTGTTCTGTCCAGTCTAGATGGGCAGGAATCTCTACTATATGTGCTCTTAAAATGTAGGCCTTAAGGATGATTTCCGGGTTCACATCAAAGGTGGTCGATTTTGTATTCACAGATCTTATGAAATCACCACTGTACGCTCTTACCATTCCGGTAAAGGTGTAAATATTGAGTCGGGATGCCTTTCGCATCAGAAAATTCACAGTTTTGCTCAAGATGAGACGCAATAAGGGAACACCAGTATTTTTACCTCCTTTCATATAGGGTGAAGCAATTACCATGTCTGCCTCTTTTTCTTCAATTTTTGAGAGTAAGCGGCCAATATGATCGGGAGAGTAGCTAAGATCAATATCGAGAACAATAACATAATCTCCCTTGCTATTGTTAAAACCTGTGCGCAAAGCCGTTCCCAAATTCCGATTCGTTTTATGATGGAAAACCTGAAGATTATCATAAGCGCCTGAAGCGGTTTCGGCTAGTTTGCCGGTTAAATCTGAACTTCCATCATTGATGACTAAAACCTCCCAATGGTATTTATGGTCTAAGGTTTGCAAGTAATCATAGAGACGTTGAATATTCTTTTCAATTATTGCTTCCTCGTTATAGGCCGGTAAAATGATGGTCACTAGTGGCTTGGCCTTGTTATTTTCATTAGTTTCTGGTATCATTTTGAATACTTTAAGCTGTGAAGGCTATGCTCAATTTTCTGAAATACTTCCTTATCAAGTCTAATTTTGTTCGATATTTTAAAAGGAGGAAGTACTTTGCGTAGTTCTTCCGGATCCATTGGTTGGTGCAAAACTTCTCCCGCTATTTTACAAACCCATTTTGCAGGATCTTTACAGAAATCTTCATAAGGGACTATGATAAAACGTTTACTCCCAATTTCTCTTTGTTGTTTTTGCATCATCTCATGATGCCTCTTCACCTGTTCGCACACCTGGGCCACGGCGTCCCGAGAGAGCGCTTCGTGCTTTGTTTCTTTACCGTTAAAGTGAACTCCATAAGGGATGTTGTCGTTCCCGTGAATAAAATCGCTGGCAATAAGTTGAGATTGCGCAAGAAATACCGGGTTTCTATCCAGGCAAATAAAATATGCAGTATCCAGAACCGGTGCAACCAAATTGGCATAGGTATTTAAAGCATTGTTTTTATTCACCAGCGGTAAAGCCGAAAATTGTTCTACGGCATAGAAGAAACTTTGCATCTTCTGTTGCTTCTCCGGGGATATGCTTTTTGGAATTGTAGCTCTGTCTACATCTGTCCATCTGTCCCAAAGGTAGAGCGCATCGTTAGGAGCTCCCAATTTTGCCGTTCTCCCGTAAAGACTTTTAAATGAGATATTCTTTTTGTCTTTACCAACTAACCACCCAAAAAGTTTGTTTGCTGTAATTGGGGCATTAGGAAAAATACTGGTCAGGTTGTTGAAATAATATACGGGAAGGTGCTTCATTAACACCTGTGCAACCAGCGTAGTACCACTCCTTGGGGGACCACAAACAAGTATTAAAGGGTGCTTAGGTTTGTCCTTTAAATACAATTTGCGTTCAAAATACCCCAGGATCGCGTCTAAAGGAATCAGCAGTAAACCTAAAAGAGAATACCACATGGCGGCTCTCCCCGCGGCATTTTTTGCGACGAGAAGTTTCCCGGCAAGCCCCAATAAATTATTGAAGTTAGAAGGTATTATCTTATGCAGGGTCTTTTTCACCACTTCGTACAATTTCTAATTAGTCTCTTTAGTAACTCAAAAAGTGTGGCGTTTGATCACACCACGTATTTGAGCTTGCCTCTGCTCATGATCGCGTTTACATGCTCGTCCATAGGAACCAGCTTAAAATTCCGTTCCAGTACTTTCATGACCTTTTTGAAAATAAAGATCTTCCGTTTGCTTGAAATGTTCATGCCCGGGAAAAAGGCCAGACTGGTAATTTGATCCCCCCCAATAAGATCTAAGGGATGAAGCAAGAAGCTGGGCTCCGTCCTGGTAAGTTTGCAAAGAAAGATGGCAATTTTCAGGTATAGCATCGCAAGACCCGTAGAGATATTGCTCAGATAGAGTAGATAGCTCAAATGAAATGGTATTCTAAAAAGGGGCATAGTGGTCACCGGAATTTCCAGTAACCGATCGTTAGCCCCCAATTTCCAGAAATAGGGTTTTAGTTTTCTAAAACCGTCAGAGAATTTTCCGAAAATCTCTTTGCGATCTTCTTTTTCCTGCTTACTTAAATTGGAGGTCTTGAAATAATACATTCTTGCCAAGGGCCCAATAACGGTAGGTAGGGTAGAGGCGTCATAAGTATAACCCCTTTCTGCTAATACCTCCAACAGGGTTTTACTCCAACTGAACCCTGGCCCTCGGAAACCGATCGGTTCCTTTCCGCTTACCTCTTTAATGATGTTATGAGCCTTATCAATCTCTTCCCTTAATTCCTCTTTGGTATATAAATGTAACCATGTTTCATGTTTAAAGGAATGATTGGCAATTTCATGTCCGGCATCTGCAATCATTTTAATAAACCTGTGATTTTCCTCGAAGGCGGCATCCTGCCCCACGATAAAGAAGGTGATGGTCAGATCCAATTCTTTCAAAACCTTCAATACATAAGGAACAAAGATTTCCAGATAAGAAGGGTATGATTCCCATCCTTCTTCTCCATGGATCTTCATGTAAGACCATTGGTTATCCATATCCAATGAAAGGCTCGCTAGAGGCTTACTCATACTAATCTTCAGTTTTTGGTGATGTTTCTTTTTTCAATACTTGCTCAAAAGACGTCATAAAATTACCAATATGCTTTACAACTGAATTGTTATTCAGGGTATCATTTACAAACTGAGAAGTATTTAAAACATAAAAATCGGGATGCTTTGTTTGAATTTTGGGAACAATGTCCGAGTAGTTTAACACCTGTAGAGGCTGTACTTTAAAAGCTTTGTTTATATGAGATGAAATAATCTCAGAACTCTTAAATTCCGGATATAGTTCTTGCACTCCCTTTAAAAACAGGGCTTCAAGTTCATCGTCAGATCTTGACCAATATTCATGATCTGCAGTAATGTACCTGGGAAAATAGGTAATGTACTTATTATCGGTCTCTTCTAAGTCTACCAAAGAACTCATGCCAATCACTCCTGTAAAGGGTATTTTTTTGTCAGCTATATTCAGAACGTAATAGGGAGTTAAAGGCTCAGAGGTTACCAGTACAAGGCAAATGACGCCAAGGTATTCGACAGCTTTATCAGCCTTTGAGATTTCAAAAAGTTCTGGAGCTGTGGTTTTCTCTAAAACGTTTAATGGAGCGGTAAAAATTACCTTGTCAAAATGCTCTTTTACTCCGTTGATGCTCATATATATTCCCCCCTGAGGAGCGGCGGCAATATGATCTATGTTGGCCTCTGTCTTCAATTGAGAACCTGTCTCGGATAGCGAAGCTTCCAGTTTATCGAGTACGGTTTTATAGCCTCCTGAAATATAACCCATGTGCTCTTTGTTTACTGCCGAACCCCTTGCCTGAAACAATCGCTTTATATAGGTCCATATGAAAACCGCAGAGACTTGTTCATAATTTTCGCCAAGTTTGGCCAGAAGCAGGGGTTCCCAAAATTTTTCAAAGGTTTTTCTTCCACCAACTTTTATAAGCCAGTCCTTTACGGAGATCTTTTCCAGTTTTTTCCAGTTATTTATCCTCGACCCGTAGAATATGGTAAACCCTAACATCATTTTATGGAAGATTCCCAGGGGTGGAAAAAGTAGAAATTCTTTTATGTTGCTAATCGAGTGGAACTTCTTTTGTACATAGTATCCGGTAAAGGAAGGTCTCCATTGTAATACATCTGTTAAACCCAGATCTTCTGCCAGGTTTATGAGATGAATGTCTGTTGGTAAAATAACATGATAAAACTTGTCCCAGATAAAACTGCCATAATCGTAGTAAGTCGCTAAGCCTCCCGACTGTGATTCGCGCTCAAAAACTTTAACAGCGACCTTAGTTTTTGAAAGTTCATGTGCTAACACCAGCCCCATAAAACCACCTCCAACTATGCCAATTTTCATACATGATCTTTTTTCCGAACGATATTCTTTTGCCATTCAAAGGTACGGCGTAAGCCTTCTTCCAGGCTTGTTTGAGCTTTAACTCCAAGAATTCTCTCCGCTTTGGTGGTATCCGGTACGCGTCTCATAACATCCTGGTATTTCCTACCAACAGAGATCTTATCATAGGGAATTAAGGTGATTTCGGTTTCTGTGGGTTCATCAGCTATTTCCTTAAGCATTTCTGCCAATTGCAGAATCGTAATTTCCTTATTGGCCCCTATATTAAAGATTTCCCCATTAGCTTCCGGTTTCATGGCGGCTGCATATATACCGGCAACGGTATCATCTACATAAGTGAACGTTCTGGTTTGCAGACCATCGCCGTGAATAGGAATAGGCTTGTTATCTAAGATACAATTTATAAATACAGATTGAGGCCCGCCCCACCAAGACAAATGCTGATTTGGTCCATAAGATCCAAAGAAGCGCAGCAATACCACCGGAAAATCATAAGCTTCCATATAGGCCAGTGCCATGTGTTCGTCAAATAATTTTGAAACTGCATAGGCCCATCTGGGTACTTTAGAGTCCCCCAATACACAATTACCGTCTTCTACAAAAGGTAGGTCAGGACTCATTCCATAAACATCGGAGGTTGATGCTAGGACCGTTTTACACGATATACTCCTTGCAAAATCCAAGATGTTCTCGCAACCTTTAGAATTGATTTTCAGGGTGTCTACGGCCTTCCCGTATCTCGGAATTTTATAGGCGGCCAAATGAATGATTACATCAAAGTCTTTGTCTAGGGATTCAAACGTAGCCATTTCCATAATATCCTGCTGTAGGAAGACAAAATTTGTATTGTCTAGATGAGGAGCTATGTTTTCCAATTTTCCAAAGGATAAATTGTCAATACCTACCACTTGATGTCCGTTAGAGAGTAATTTTCCTAAAAGGTTGGAGCCCAAAAATCCGGCTACACCAGTGACGAGAATTTTCCTAGTGTCTGTAATCATTTGTTTTTCAGTTGTTAATAAAAGCAGGTGTTGTTATTAAAGGACCAAGTTAGTTCAATAAGGCCTTAAACTAAAACAGCCGGCTTACCATTGAACAAGTATCGATTACCGATGGTCGAAATTTGGGGAAAGCCAAAGAAACCTAGTGCGAAGTTTTATCATTATGGCAGATTGGAGCTTAAATCGCCTGCTGTCGCAAGCTAAGACATATTGTCAAATATTGAAAGTGATAAACTTAAATCGCCCACTTTTTCATTTGCCTTCTTTGGGATCTGGTACATTACCCCAGAAATGAAAAAAAACCTGATCAATATTGGGTAGAGATAGGTTCTTTTTTTGGCTGCTCGTATTGTTGTAAAACCGACGATTTTGGATTGAAAAAGCTTTATTTCGTTCTGACCCTTCTTTTAACCCAGGCCAGGGCATTTTCATAGGTGATAAAAAACTTCATCGGTCCTTTATAAAAGAGTTTTTCAATCTTAAAATTATGCATGTCAATCTCTTTTACAGACACCACTGCAAATGCTTTTAGATTCTTTAGTTCCCTTAGGTAATTGTAAATTGTAGGATCTATGGCATACGAATTTTTCCTTAGGCTGATAATACCAAAATTCTTTTCTCTGAAGTGTATTTCTGAAATTCCGATTATTTGATAAGCTCTTTCAAGGGTAAGTGTGGCTCCCTCATCAAATATGGAAACCATGTAATTTTCAAAAACCTGAATTTTGCCGATATCAAGATGATATTCCCGAACGACAATGGTCTTTTTCGGAGGTCCGATTTTCATTTCTAATTTAGTTATAGTGTCTCTGAAACGAAAGTAGATTTATGCGAAGGGCTTTGGAAAAATATTAGATAAAAGGCGTATTTATCGTTTATAATGCTTCCAGGGCTTTTAAAGTGTATTGCTATTCTTACCAGCTGTAATATTAAACAAAAAAGGGAGCCTATAAATAGGACTCCCTTTTCACTAATTTCTTACAAGATTATGCCTTTGAAGATTTTTTGGCTTTACTTATTTTAATGGACAATTCGTCTTTTTTCTCATCTAAATCCATATGAATACTGTCGCCTTCTTCTAGTTTTGAATTCACAATTTCTTCTGCCAGAGCATCTTCAATGTATTTTTGGATCGCTCTCTTAAGTGGTCTGGCCCCATATTCCTTATCAAAACCTTTTTCTGCTATATAGTCCTTGGCTTTATTGGTGAGCTTAAGGTCATAACCAATATCCTTGATCCTTATATATAGCTTGTTAAGCTCAATATCAATGATCTTATGAATATGTTCTCTTTCCAGTGGATTAAATACGATTACGTCGTCAATCCTGTTTAAGAATTCCGGAGCAAAGGCCTTCTTAAGAGCGCTTTCTATGACGCTTTTTTGATGTGAATCTGCCTGGGATTTTTTGGCAGAAGTACCAAATCCTACACCTTGACCAAAATCTTTGAGCTGCCTGGCACCAATGTTTGAGGTCATGATGATGATAGTATTTCTGAAATCTATTTTTCTTCCCAGACTATCGGTAAGGAAACCGTCGTCCAATACTTGCAAAAGCATATTGAATACGTCTGGATGCGCTTTTTCCACCTCGTCTAAAAGAATCACTGAATAGGGCTTACGTCTTACTTTTTCAGTAAGCTGTCCGCCTTCTTCGTATCCTACATATCCCGGAGGCGCTCCAACCAGTCTGGAAATGGCGAATTTCTCCATGTACTCGCTCATATCGATCCGGATAAGTGCATCTTCAGAATCAAATAATTCCTTAGCCAAGATTTTGGCTAGCTGCGTTTTTCCTACACCAGTTTGCCCAAGAAAAATAAAGGAACCTATAGGTTTATTCGGATCTTTAAGTCCGGCCCTGTTCCTTTGTATGGCCTTAGCGACTTTAGCAACGGCCTCATCCTGACCTATAACATTCCCCTTGATCAATTCTGGGAGCTCTGCGAGCTTATTACTTTCGGTCTGCGCTATCTTGTTAACAGGGATTCCGATCATCATTGAAACAACATCAGCGACGTTGTCTTCGGAGACTGTTTCTCTGAGTAATTTGCTATCTTCTTCCCATTTCTCCTGCGCCACTGCCAATTCCTTCTCCAGTCTTTTTTCGTCGTCCCTTAATTTTGCAGCCTCTTCATAACGTTGTTTTTTAACCACGCTATTTTTGAGATCTCTAACATCTTCCAATTGTTTCTCCAACTCCAGAATGGTTTTGGGAACGTCCATATTTACGATATGTACCCGAGATCCTGCCTCGTCAAGAGCATCAATGGCCTTGTCTGGAAGAAAGCGATCTGTCATATACCTGTTTGTTAACTTTACGCAGGCAACCAGGGCTTCATCTGTATAGTTGACATTGTGGTGATCCTCATATTTTTCCTTGATGTTCTTAAGGATCTCTATGGTTTCCTCAACGGTGGTTGGTTCTACCATTACTTTTTGGAACCTGCGCTCCAAAGCGCCGTCTTTTTCAATATACTGTCTGTATTCATCCAGAGTAGTAGCCCCAATACATTGAATTTCGCCACGTGCCAGGGCAGGTTTGAACATATTTGAAGCGTCCAGGCTTCCTGTAGCACCTCCGGCACCGACTATGGTGTGAATCTCGTCAATAAAGAGAATGACATCATCATTCTTTTCCAGCTCATTCATCACAGCCTTCATACGTTCCTCAAACTGACCGCGGTATTTCGTTCCTGCAACCAATGAAGCAAGATCTAAGGTTACCACTCTTTTGTTATAGAGTATACGAGAGACTTTTTTATTAATAATCCTAAGCGCCAATCCCTCAGCAATGGCACTTTTACCCACTCCGGGTTCGCCAATCAACAAAGGGTTGTTTTTCTTTCTTCGGCTTAGAATTTGAGAGACCCGCTCTATTTCTTTTTCTCTTCCCACCACGGGGTCTAATTTGTTCTCTTCGGCAAGTTGTGTTAGATCCCTGCCAAAATTATCCAGTACAGGGGTCTTCGATTTCTTATTTCCTTTTTGGCCGGTAGTAGCACCAAAAGATCCTTCTTTACCCTCTGCCGGTTCATCAGAATCGCTGGGGAAAGATTCGGAAGTCGGAGAATCTATATAATCATCATCGCTGGTGATCATGGATTTGAACTGATCTTTAACCCCGTCATAATCAACTTTGAGTTTATGAAGAAGTTTGGTAGTTGGATCGTTCTCATTTCGTAAGATACACAACAAAAGATGAGCGGTATTAATTGAGGAACTTTGAAAAAGTTTTGCCTCAAGAAAAGTAGTTTTTAAAGCCCGTTCTGCCTGCCTGGTCAGATGAAGGTTCTTTTTGTCTTTTTGAGATCCGCCCGTATTTGGGTTTGCCGGACTCAATATTTCAACCTTTCTTCTCAAATGATCCAGGTCTACGTCTAAGGCGTCAAGGATACTAATAGCCTTACCATTGCCATCACGCAACAGCCCCAGCATTAGATGCTCAGTCCCTATAAAATCATGTCCTAACCGCAAGGCTTCCTCCTTGCTGTATGCAATTACATCTTTAACTCTTGGGGAAAAATTATCGTCCATAGAAAACTCCTTATTCAACTTTAAAATTAGTAAATCTATTTATAAGAACGTCAAATACTGTACCTATATTCGATAAACTTGGTCTAAATGACGAAAAAAACCACTATTTACAAAAAAATTAACAGCGTAATTGTTAACGATTTACCCCCTTTTCAGTGTTAATAAATTGTTTAATAAAGTAGCTTGTATTTGCGATGTAAGCTATGAATTTATGTATATTGGCATGATATTTTAACCTCAAAAAAAGCAATAAGATTTTAGTATGACGGAAGGCGAAAAATTAATTCCCATCAATATTGAAGATGAGATGAAATCTGCTTACATTGATTATTCAATGTCGGTCATTGTGTCACGTGCGCTCCCCGATGTCAGGGACGGATTAAAACCGGTGCACAGGCGTGTCCTCTATGGGATGCACGAATTGGGTGTCAGATCTACAGGCTCCCACAAGAAATCGGCACGTATTGTCGGTGAAGTATTAGGTAAGTATCACCCTCATGGGGATACCTCAGTATATGATTCTATGGTTCGTATGGCGCAGGAATGGAGCTTGCGCTATATGTTGATAGACGGGCAGGGAAATTTTGGGTCAGTAGACGGAGATAGTCCTGCAGCGATGCGATATACCGAAGCCAGGATGCGCAAGATTGCGGATGACATGTTGGCCGATATCGACAAGGATACCGTAGATCATCAATTAAATTTTGACGATTCTCTTGAAGAACCCACGGTGCTTCCTACCCGGGTGCCAAACCTTTTGATCAATGGAGCTTCTGGTATTGCCGTGGGAATGGCGACCAATATGCCACCACATAATCTTTCTGAAGTTGTAGACGGTACTGTGGCCTATATCGATAACAACGATATAGAGATTGACGAGATCATAACACATATCAAAGCTCCGGATTTTCCTACCGGAGGTATCATCTATGGTTATGACGGTGTCAAAGAAGCCTTTCATACAGGAAGAGGACGAATTGTGATGCGGGCCAAGGCCAACTTCGAAGAGGTTCAAGGGCGGGAATGTATTGTCGTAACAGAGATCCCATACCAGGTGAATAAAGCGGATATGATAAAGAAGACCGCCGATCTCATCAACGATAAAAAGATCGATGGCATCTCTACCATCAGGGATGAGTCTGATAGAAAAGGAATGCGTATTGTCTATATGTTGAAGAGAGATGCTATTCCTAATATTGTGCTCAACACCCTATATAAATACACGGCACTTCAATCTTCTTTTAGTGTCAACAATATTGCACTGGTAAATGGCAGGCCACAGCTCCTTAACATCAAGGAGATCATTCATCATTTCGTGGAACACAGACACGAAATTGTTGTCAGACGATCTAAGTTTGAACTAAAAAAGGCAGAAGACAGGGCCCATATTTTAGAAGGACTTATCATCGCGTCGGATAATATAGACGAAGTAATTAAGATCATCAGAGGCTCATCAAATCCGGAGGAGGCGAGAGAGAATTTGATGGAAACCTTCAAACTATCCGAAATACAAGCCAAGGCCATCGTCGAGATGCGTCTAAGACAACTTACCGGCCTGGAGCAGGATAAGTTGCGATCCGAGTATGAAGAGATCCTTAAGACTATAGAAGACCTCAAGGATATTCTGGCCAATAAAGACAGAAGAATGCAGATCATCAAAGATGAACTGATAGAGGTAAAGGAAAAATATGGAGATGACAGAAGATCCGAGATCAACTTCGCCGGAGGGGATCTCAGTATAGAGGATATGATTCCTGATGAGCAGGTGGTGATCACGATATCCAGAGCAGGTTATATAAAGCGTACTCCTTTAAGTGAGTACAAAACTCAACATAGGGGAGGAGTGGGTCAAAAAGCCTCCTCTACAAGAAATGAAGACTTCCTGGAGTATTTGTTCGTAGGGACCAATCATCAATATATGCTGTTCTTCACTCAAAAAGGACAATGTTATTGGATGAGGGTCTATGAGATACCTGAAGGAAGCAGAACCTCAAAAGGTAGAGCTATTCAAAACCTGATCAATATTGCACAGGATGACATGGTTAAGGCGTTTATCTGTACTCAGGATCTGAAGGATGAAGAGTATGTAAATAGTCATTATGTAATTATGTCGACCAAGAAAGGAACGGTGAAGAAAACCTCTCTTGAGCAGTACTCCAGACCCAGACAAAATGGTATCATAGCAATAAATATCAGAGAGGGTGATGAATTACTGGAAGCCAAGCTCACTACAGGAGCCAGTCAGATTTTCCTCGGTCTGAAGTCTGGTAAGGCTATCAGGTTTGAGGAGAGTAAAACCAGACCTATGGGAAGAAACGCCTCCGGGGTAAGAGGGATTACCCTGGCTAGTGAAGATGACGAAGTTATTGGAATGATCTCTGTTCACAATTTTGATGAAGAAATTTTGGTAGTTTCTGAAAATGGCTATGGAAAACGCTCCAGTATTGATGATTATAGAATTACCAACCGGGGTGGAAAAGGAGTAAAAACCATTTCAATAACCGAAAAGACCGGTGGTCTGGTGGCTATTAAAAACGTATCAGATTCAGACGATCTTATGATCATTAATAAATCAGGTATTGCCATTAGGATGAGTGTGGATGATCTCAGGACCATGGGCCGTGCTACCCAAGGCGTAAAATTGATAAATTTGAAGGATAATGACTCTATAGCGGCAGTCGCTAAAGTTATGAAAGATGAAGACGATATAGATGATCTTGATATCATGAATATAGAAGTACAAACAGAAGATGGCACGGCTATTGATAATAGTAGCGCGGAAGCAAAATCTGAAGAGGAATAGATTAATAACAATAAACACTAATACTCAAATTTTTTATGATGAAAACAAAAATTCTATTATTAGCGGCCATGGCGTTTACAATGGTCGGATTTTCGCAAAAGGCAGAGCTTAAAGCTGCAGACAAGGCCATTAAGGAGGGTGATTCCATGGCGGCAAAAACTGCCCTTGAGGGAATTGCTGGCACTATTAGCGGGGCCGACGAGAAAACTCAGGCGCAATACCATTTTCTAAGAGGTCAGGCCTATTCAGACCTTGCTAAAAAAGGGGATGCCACGGCTTTTGATCCTGCGATCACCTCCTTTAAAAAGGTCAAAGAATTGGAGGAAAAAACTGGTAAAAAGAAGTATTCAGCAAAAACGGATGAATATTTTAATGCTATTACAGCTGATCTTGTAAACTCGGCAGTGGACGACAATAACAACAAAAAGTTCAAGGAAGCTGCAGAGAAGTTATATCTGAGCTATAAACTAAGCCCGCAAGATACTTCTTATTTGTACTACGCAGCGAGCAGCGCGGTAAATGGAGGGCATTTTGAAGAGGCTCTTGTTTACTACGATGAACTGAAGGAGGTTGGATATGATGGTAGCGGTACCATTTATAAAGCTACCAACACAGCGACTGGTGAAGTTGAGGAAATGGACAAAACCCAAAGAGACCTTATGGTAAAGTCCGGAACCTATAAAGATCCGGTGGAAGAGCAGACTCCCTCTAAAAAAGCAGAGATCGTGAAGAACATGGCGTTGATCTATACCCAGCTTGGTCAGAATGATAAGGCTTTACAAGCTTATAAAGATGCAAGAGCGAGTAACCCGACCGATGTTAATCTTATTTTGAATGAGGCGAACCTGCACTATCAGATGGGGGATAAGGACAAGTTTAAAGCCCTGATGGCCGAGGCTGCTGCTATGGCACCAGACAATCCGGATCTACATTACAATATTGGGGTAATTAATATGGAGCAAGGTAATATGGAAGAAGCAAGAGCTGCTTATATGAAGGCGCTCGAGGTAAATCCTGGTTATGTAAATGCTACCTTGAACCTTTCTACCACCTATGTAAATGAAGGAAACGGATTGATTGATGAGATGAACAGTTTGGGGAATTCTAGAGCCGATATTGCACGCTATGATGAGCTGAAGGAGCAGAAGGATAACCTCTTTAAGCAAGGTGCAGATATTCTTGAAGGGGCCTTGAAAACCAATCCTGACAATCAGAGTATCCTAAGTCAGTTAAAGAATATCTATGGCGCTTTGGGCGACAATGATAACTTTATGAGAATTAAAAAGTTGTTGGGAGAGTAAACTCCCATATTACAATTTTAAAAAAGCTCCGGTCTTAAGATCGGAGCTTTTTTTATTGAGATATACCTGGATAGTGCGGATTTTACCAGTCCGCCTCCCAGCGGAAATCCGTGCTATCTTTGTAATTCTATCTAATCGTGGTAGGTAATTGTGATGGTCACAGTGAGCGGTTCCAGTTGTTTGTACTTCTTTAAAACATGGGTAACTTCTAATCCGAAATCCCCCTCAGGATCAGGAACCCGGATCATTAAGGTGTTGCAAGTCTTAAAGATGATCTCACCAGCCCAAAAATGCCGGGTACCTCCTGTATCAAAGTTAGGATCATAACTCAGGTTTATAAAATCGGCTCCTTCTCGGTAATCATGTGTGCCCCCGAGGAAACCACTTTCCTTATGCTCTATATACCTTACACCACCCTCGCAAAAATTCATATTCTCACTATCAAGATTCTGGGTTAGTGTACCGCTACCCGTATAAAATTCTCCGTCATCATACAAGCCAAGATGGAAAGGTTCGCGGAGGTAACCGGTGAAGGAGACGTCAAGCTCCTTATACTCCAGGTTGTTTCCATCCGGCCGGCAACGATGATCTTGAAATTCAAAAACACTTTCTCCTTCTCCGATACAACAACCAATGGTTTTCCAGGTTGGTGCGTAATTCCAAAGCCCTGGTACAATGTGCCTCCCCGTGCTATGGTCAAAAGTACTGCCCCACATCCAATTTGGGAGTCCACCACAGTCAGCGGGATGCATACCAGGACACGGGTTTGGGGCCATTATTGAACAGCCCGAAGCATTGGGATCCTCTACTGTAATGACTTTGTTAAACTCGTCTAAGGGCATTCCCGAAGCATCTAAGGGTTGGATCTTTACATCCAGGCTTAGAGGAAAAGTGACGTTGTCTGGCGGCTGTACATCCAAAACCAATACATCTAAAGAATCTGCTTCCACAGGATCTGGATTTTCCGGTATTTCGGCAGGAAAGTTGTAATAAAATGAAGCTCCACCCACTTGTACGTTATAAGAGGATATCTCCAATCCGACTTGCTTTTTTATTAACATCCTGGGAGCTGCAAGTGGATGGCCTTTTACAGCGTAGGCGGTGTCTTTTATGTTAATTTTTAGCTGCCCGTCATTGGCTTGAGGCGGAGAACCGGTAATCTTACTGGCTCCGGTCATCACTAAATATTCTGAAAGCACATCCGGATCATCAGTAGTCTTGGGATCTTCTGGCTGTGGATCTTCAGGTTTCGGATCTTCCTGCTGCTGAGGGTCCGGCTCGTTATCTGGTTTCGGTTCAACATCCTTTGAGCAGGATAAAATAAGGAACAGAGCGAGGAACCCTAGTAAAACAAACCGTGGAAGCCCTTCGCACCATTTTGTTCCCCTCAGAATTCTTTTACAATAAAACATAGCTGTGGTTTTAAGATTAAACATGTAAAAAACGGGGGAACTTGAGGACGTAAATCTAGGATCCCCCTGATGTTAATCCCAGCAGAATTAAATTACCGGAAGCTCTGAATGTGTGTGAAGTAGTTATAGAGGTTTTAACGGCAAACTAGATTTTTTCAAACCTTCTTAAAAAAGCCTCTTTTCTGCGCCTGGAGATATCTACATGATGATCCTCACTAAGCACAACGTATCCACCATCGCCTCGCACATACTTATGAATGTGTTTCATATTGATGAGGTAGGATTTATGTACACGGCAAAAACCGGATCCGGTAAGCAGATTTTCAAAGTCTTTGAGGTTTCTAGAAACCACCTCCTTTTTATTGAGAAGCATAAATAGGGTTGTGTAGTTGCCTTCCGCCTGGCAATAAATAATATCCTCAGTGTTATAGAAATCTATGCCTTCAAAAGTGGGAATGGCAAGCTTGTCTATTTTCCCGGAAGTATATTGTATGTTGTTTATAACAGACTGATAATGATGCGCATTCCCAGGGCTTGAAAGTTGATTCTTAACCTTGCTTACAGCGCCTATCAATTCGTCCACATCTACTGGCTTTAGCAAATAATCCAAAGCACTGAACTTGATAGCCTTTATAGCATAACGATCATAAGAAGTGACAAAAATCACCTGAAAATATATAGGGGAAAGCTGCTGTAATACATCAAAACCAGACATTCTCGGCATCTGTATATCTAGAAATACCAGATCTGGCTTAAAGTCTTGAATGGCGACGATCCCTTGCTCCGGACCTTCGCAAACGGCCACTATCTGAACTTCCGGACAGTACTCGCCCAGGGCCTGCTCCAGAGATTCTCTGCCGTCGTATTCATCATCTATAATAATTGCTCTGATCATAAGATTCTTAAGAAATTGGAATACTCACCTCTACTTTTGTTCCTATTGCTTTCCCGGCGGCATCTGTAAGATCCGTAATTTTTATAAGCCGTTTTTTTATTTCTCTACTCAGCAATCTGAGTCGGTCTTCCGTAATCTTGAGACCAAGGGATTTTTTCTTAAGCACCGACTTTTGCTGAAACTCAAGAGCCCTTTGCCTCCCAACGCCATTGTCCTCAATGAGGCAAATAAGTAGATCCTGATCTTCTCGAATGGCGATAGTGATTTTACCCTTTGCTACTTCTTTTTTATGTCTGATACCGTGCCAGATTGCGTTCTCAACAAATGGCTGCAGTACCATAGCGGGTAAATAGGTGTTTTCCTGGTCGATATCTTCCTGAACTTCTATCACAAACTTGATGTCTTCCTTAAACCGAAGTGCTTCTAATTCTACATAGGATTTCAAAGTAACCAACTCATCTTTGAGAGCTACTTCTGTATCCTCGGCATTTTCCAGTACGGAACGAATAAGCTTACTGAATTTTGTCAGGTATTTGGAGGCATTCTCATTGTGCTTTTTTTTGATCATTTGATTTATCGAATTCATACAATTGAAAATAAAATGAGGATTAATTTGTGCCTGTAAAGCTTTCATTTCCAGTTCGGTCAGCCTTCTCTTATAGTGAGTCTCTTTTATCTCCTCATTTTTTTCGGAAACGATTTTTTGGTTTCTGAGCCGTTGGCGAAAAATATACAGTAGCATTAAGGCCAGAAGGCTTATAAAAATGATAGCTGCGATCATTGCTTTTTTAAGTGTAGCTTCCCTTTCTCTTTCTGTTGCCAATAGCACAATTTGTTGATCCTTTTTTTCTGATTCATATCTTTCTCTCAATTCATTGACCTGCTTAACACTTTCCTCACCCACCAGACTATCGTTTAATTTGGCAAAAGATTTAAGATGGGTATAGGCATTTTCAAAATCCCCGGAATCCGAATACACTTCTGATAAATACTGATAGCTATCACGGGTTAAAGACCTTGTGCCGGTTTCCTGACCAATTTTCATGGCCCGTTTTAAAAAGGTTTCGGCTTTTATAAGATCGCCCATTTTTAGGTATACCCATCCAACCCCTTTAAGACTAATACCTTCCTCTACTTTATTCGGAAGTTTTCGGCGTAGTTCCAAACCTTCGGTATGAAAAGAGAGCGCCTTCGGAAATTGCCCCATTTTGCCGTATAAGGTTCCTAGATTCTCAAGGACATAAGCCTCCGCCAGGCTATTTTCGTTTTTCCTGTCAACCTTTAGCGCTTTTAGGTAGAAAGGTTCTGCTTTTTCAAGCTCCCCTTGTCCCACATAGACGTTTCCCATGTTGAGCAAAACTGCCGAATTAAGACTATCGGTACTTAATACTCTTTCGTAGGTAACTAGGGCTTCATCATATCTTTTGAGGGTCTTGAGCACAATGGCTATGCCGTTCAAGACAAAGTTAATTTTGAATTGGTTCTGCTCTTGCTCATGTATTGCAAGAGCGCGATAATAGGCTTTTAGACTTTTGTCATAATTGGCCATCTTGTCGTAGATACTACCCTGCTGAAATAAAGCTAGCGCAACTTTATTGGAATCCCCTACACTTTTAAAATGACCAATATACTGTTCTAGGTGGTTTAAGGAGATCTGGTACTCTCCTTTGAGTCTGGCAACTACGGCATAGTAAAAATCTGCATATCTAATACCATTGGGATCCTCTTGATGCTGTCCCAAAAGGCGGATGCTATCTGCGTAAATTTTGGCAGAATCTAATTGTGTCCTTGCCATATAATACCAACTGATATTTCCGTAGGCCTCGTATTTCTCTGCACCTTGTACCTTGGCCAGATTTAGTTTAAGACTGTCTAGTTTGGTTTGGGCAATGATGCTGTCTTGAAAAAAGAGGAATTGAAATACGATCGCTATGGTTGTTTTCCACAATTTCATGGATCAAAGGATAGGTTAGCATCCCCAAGAATAATAAGGACATTGAGCTAGAGAAGCCCATTGAATCTTAGGACTAGAGTTTTTTTATTTGGGGGGTCGTGATAAGATATCAAAATTTCGAAAGCCAGGGGCTCTCAATGTGTAAAAGGAAGCATTAAATGTGTGATCGGCTTCTTTTGATGTGTATATGCCGGTTTTTGGAATT
Organism: Flavobacteriaceae bacterium; assembly: GCA_040830565.1. Lineage (GTDB taxonomy): Bacteria > Bacteroidota > Bacteroidia > Flavobacteriales > Flavobacteriaceae > JAFMPW01. The sequence goes on along the minus strand of JBFOMC010000321.1, from coordinate 1,413 downwards.
TAGAGAATCTTTTTGATCACTCTTAACTTGTGGGTATATCTGTTCTCTTCGGTATTAAAGATCCCGGTATGGTCTAGGCGATCTATGCGTACCTTTCCATGGGCATGAATGATATAATTATTTTTCATAATGAGGCCCACATGGTCTATTACCCCTTCAGCATTATCAAAGAAGGCGAGATCTCCGGGTTCACTTTCTTCAATAAAACTCAAAGCCTCACCCTGAGTAGCCTGCTCAGCGGCATTTCGCTTTAAGCAATGCCCGTTGATCCTGTAAACCATTTGTGTTAAGCCAGAACAATCAATTCCGAACGGAGTTTTTCCTCCCCAGAGATAGGGGGCATTTAAATAGAGTAGCGCGGTATTGATCAGCTCAACTTTCTCCACCTGGCCGTTTGTGGTATTGCCTTCAAAATGATGAGGAAGGTTAGCAATTTTAGCAATCAGGCTTCCCAGGACTATCGGAATAAGCTTGTCATCCTCAGTTGAAATATGCGCCACAAGATCTGCGGAATAGCCATTTTGTTTAGAAGATTCGAGTTTTTTATAATCCTCCTCGGAGAGATCAAAAACTTGCTTGTTGCATATCCAACCTTCGTAACGATCGAAACCGATCCTTATTTTGCTCCATTTTTTTCGCTTCTCCAGGATTTTGAAATAATCTCCATAAAGCAGCTGGGTAACCATTTCGCTCGTATCATCCGCAAGCGATCTAACAGGAACTACGCTAAGGGTACAAATTCCGTAGTGCATACTACTTTCTCCCGTAATTAAACTCTTTCCAGGACCATGGCCGAAGCTCCTCCACCACCATTGCAAATTGCAGCAGCCCCAAGTTTAGCGTCGTTTTGTTGCAGTACGCTAAGGAGGGTAATCAGTATACGAGCCCCTGAACATCCCAGAGGATGACCCAGAGAAACGGCACCTCCATTTACATTTACCTTGGAGTCATCTAATCCTAGTAGTTTCATATTGGCCAACCCAACGACTGCAAATGCCTCGTTGAACTCAAAAAAGTCGACATCTTCTATGGAAATTCCTGCTTTGTCCAATGCTTTAGGCAAGGCCTTTGCAGGTGCTGTTGTAAACCACTTGGGTTCCTGTGCGGCATCTGCATAACTCTTAATCTTTACCAGGGGGGTCAGTCCCAGTTCCTTTGCCTTATCTGCACTCATTACTACCAGGGCAGCAGCTCCGTCATTGATGGTTGAAGCGTTTGCGGCGGTTTCTGTTGCCACCTTTTAGAAAGACGGGGTTTGTGCAGGGGTCTTCTTCCTTTTTTTATTTTTTTTTTCCTCGTCTTTTTTGGCTACGATAGGTTTTTCTCTTTTTTTTTTGGATTTTTCCCCGACCCCCTCCTTTTCCAATTTTTCCTCTGCCCACGCCCCCGCAGAGCTTCCGTTAGCTTGAAAAT
>JBFOMC010000320.1:0-2356 GCA_040830565.1 Flavobacteriaceae bacterium | reverse complement strand
TACTTCTTGGCCAGCCATTCGTTTACCAGCTCTGGTGGCATAACGGCTTCCTGAAAAGTATAAGCTCCACTTTTTGGAGATTTTACCATTTTTATCGCCTTGGTAAGTCTTTTAGAACTAGATTGTAATGTTGCTACCGTCTTCTTTGCCATGGTTCTTTATTTTATCTCTTTGTGAATAGTCATTTTCTTCAGAATAGGGTTAAATTTTTTCATTTCTAACCTATCTGGAGTATTCTTTTTATTCTTAGTTGTGATATACCTGGAGGTACCGGGCATTCCGGAATCCTTATGCTCCGTGCATTCCAAAATTACCTGAACTCTATTTCCTTTTTTTGCCATTTTACTACCTGTTTAGGATTACTTGATAAATCCTTTTTCCCTAGCCTCTTTGAGAACCGCAGAAATACCCTTTTTATTAATATTCTTAAGCGCTCTTGCCGAAACTTTTAAAGTTACCCATCGGTCTTCCTCAGGGATATAAAAACGCTTTTTCGAAAGGTTTACATCAAACCTTCTCCTCGTCTTATTGATGGAAAAAGAGACGTTATTTCCGAACATCGCTTTCTTTCCGGTAAGTTCACAAACTTTTGACATTGCGCTAACTTTTACTTGATTTTAAACAGGGTGCAAATTTAGGTCATTTTACGGGAAGCGCAAAATTCTTTTTTAGAAATTTAGAATTTCTTTTTGCAACATCTCAAAGGCCTTATTAACAGACTTTTGGACGATCCTGGTCCTGTGGTTCCCCATGGAGAATTTCTGAGCATAAACTTTCTTTGAACTGGCAATGGCGATATAAACTGTACCTATGTCTGCCTCCGAATCTCCCTTCGTAGGCCCTGCATTTCCGGTAGTTGCCACTCCAAACTCACTTTTCATTAGCTGCCTCACATTCTCGGCCATAGCCACAGCTACTTGTTCGCTAACCACCGAATGTTCTAAAATAAGCTCCTCTGGCACTTTTAAGACCTCAATTTTAGTAGCTGTGGCATAACTTACTACGCTTCCTCTAAAAAAGGCAGAGGCGCCAGGTATTGCGGTAATTTGTTCTGCTATCCTGCCTCCTGTAAAACTCTCGGCGATAGCAAGAGTTAATCCCCGCTCTGTTAGCAGTTTGGCTACTCCATTTTCTATAGGCCCATCCTCCTCCTCTCCATAAATGATATCGTTAATCAGATCATAGAGTTTTTCACCTTCCACTTTGATAGCTCTTTTAAGCTGTTTTTTGTTAGTTCCCTTGGCAGTTAATCGAAGTCTTACCTTTCCTAAATTAGGTAAATAAGCCAATTTAACATAAGGAGGAAGCGACTCTTCCCAAGTCTCAATACGCTGTGCTATGGCACTTTCTCCCAAGCCATACGTAAGGATGGTCCTGTGAAAGATAAAAGGTCGTTCAAATTCCGAAACAATTTTCGGAAGTACCTTATCCTCCATCAGGTGTTTCATTTCAAAGGGAACTCCGGGCAAGGAGACAAATACCGTATTGCCATCTTTAATCCACATGCCAGGCGCAGTCCCGTGTTCATTTTTTAGGACGGCGGCCCTTGAAGGAACCAGTGCTTGCCTTCTATTGAGGTCTGATATAGGCGTGCTAATATATTTTTTAAAAAGTTCTTCAATATGCACCAACACGGCCTGGTCCTCAACCAAAGTATCATCAAAAAACTCGCACAATGTAAGTTTGGTAACGTCGTCTTTTGTGGGCCCAAGGCCTCCGGTAATAATAATTAATGATACGCGGGAGGCGGCCTCCTTGAGGGCTTTTAAGATATGCTGCCTATCGTCCTGAACAGAGGTAATCTGATAAATTGAAATGCCAATCTTATTGAGCGCCTTGGCAATAAAGGTGGAATTTGTATCGACAATTTGTCCTATCAGGATCTCATCGCCAATAGTGATGATCTCTGCATGCATCAGAAATCAAAGTCTTTTTTAAGTTCAGAGATCACCTGGTGGATATCTTTTTTTAACAGGGGAAATTTTTCTTCTATTTCGGCGCTGTTTGACGAACTTTTACCTAAAGTTTCAATCTCCAAAGCTGTAGCCCTGGTTTGCTCCATGCCTAAGAGATCTACGTTGGGTTTTATCTTATGAGCCAATTTATAGACATTCTCATAGTCCATGCTGGCTATAGCAGATTCAAGATCCTCCAGATCCTGAGGTACCTCCTCAAGGAACACAGAAATTACAGAATTGACAAAATGCTGATCTCCATCAGCCATCTCATTTAATTTGTCCAGATTGTATATCATTCACTTAACTTTAATAGAAAATACCTCTTCATTCTCTAGTATGCCCGAAAGGTAATCATTTGCGTTTACTCTTCCAACCCCTGCCGGCGTTCCGGTAAAAAT
>JBFOMC010000319.1:0-17774 GCA_040830565.1 Flavobacteriaceae bacterium | reverse complement strand
GAATAGACCCCGAATATGCCGTCATCGGAAGAGTGGCAAGAAGAATTTGGGCAAAGGCCATGAAAGAAAAGTATGGAGCCAACCCAAGGGCCCAAATGCTTAAATATCATATACAGACTTCCGGGCGCAGTTTACACGCCCAGGAAATTGATTTTAACGATATCAGGACCACACTTCAGGCCTTGTATGCCATCTATGACAACTGCAATTCTTTACATACCAATGCTTACGATGAGGCGATAACCACCCCTACCGAAGAGTCCGTGCGAAGGGCAATGGCCATTCAATTGATCATCAACAAAGAATTGGGTTTAGCTAAAAATGAAAATCCACTACAGGGATCCTTTATTATCGAAGAGCTGACGGATCTGGTTGAAGAAGCTGTTTTGTTAGAGTTTGATAGAATAACAGAGCGCGGGGGCGTATTGGGCGCCATGGAGACGATGTATCAGCGCTCTAAAATTCAAGAAGAGAGTTTGCATTATGAAACTTTAAAACATTCGGGTGAGTTCCCGATTATTGGGGTGAATACTTTCCTGAGCTCCAAAGGATCGCCTACCATTCTTCCGGCGGAAGTAATCCGCGCAACTGAAGAGGAAAAGCAAGCGCAAATAGATACACTGGAAGACTTACATCAAAGAAATAAGGATAGAAGCAAGCTTGAACTAAAAAAATTACAGGAGGCGGCCATCAATAACGAGAACATTTTTGAGCGACTTATGGAGGCAACCAAGTACTGTTCCCTGGGACAGATCACCAATGCATTGTTCCTGGTTGGAGGGCAGTACCGCAGGAATATGTAAGTAGCGAGCAGCTGAAGCAAGGCTTTGCCGAAGCTGAAGCTTTAGAGTCACTTATCCCGTGTGAGTTTGCGGAGACGGGGGACCGAACGAAAAACGTACGGTGTACGTTTGAAGAGAGGGGCCAGCTGCAGCGTTGGCTTTTTAGGCCTTCATTTCTTTGCTTGTACAGGGCTGAGAAATAAACGTACAGTGTACGTTTATTTTGAAGCGCCAGACATGGCGGAGGCCAGCCGCATCAACTCGCCCATAATATTAAAGGTATGCTATACCTTCAAAATCAATGGCGTCCAGGGCTTCAACAATTTTTAACGCCTATGCTCACTACACTACGGAAAAAGATATATCCATTTTTGATTAATTGGTGTTGTATGGGAGGATTTCCTGACGTAAGCAGCTTTATCAAGAGCAGCTGAAGCGAGGCTTTGCCGAAGCTGAAGCTTGCGAGTCACTTATCCGGCGGAAACTTTTGACAGCCGCATCTCCTTAAGGCTGGTTGAGTTATTAAGAATAGCTGAAGCAGACAGCGCGGATTTTAAATCCGCGCTATCTGCTTTATTAGTATTGTTAAATTGTGCTGAAACCAGGCTTTGTCGGAAACAAGAAAACTAGTAGCCTCTGTAGTCATTAAACCCCCAATTGAGGTCTCCACCATTTTTACTAATGGATTTCCTCCATTTTTTGAACGACTTTCGGAAACTTCGGATTTCTGTTCTAAGCAAATTAAGATACTCAATCTCCTTAACACCATCTCTTTCAAGGCCGTTAATATAAGATAGTATATTGCGTATCATAATGCTGACAAAAGTGGCGCTTTTTACCCGAACAGCAACAGATCCGGAAAATTCTGCCTGGGCTATTTGTTGAGGAATTAATATCGCATCGGTCAATAAAGAATCAGCAATATGATCTCTTAAGCTATTAGATTGGTATAGCTTTAATAGATCTTTGTTGTAGCTTACATAAGACGCAATTTCCCTGCTCATTAAGCAGAGATCTAAGGCTTTTCTGTATACCGGAACGGTTCGTAAATTCTTCTGAGGCATTTTTCTAATTCAGCAATTATATCTAATAAAATTACGCCCATTTTCAGAAAAATAACTTTCAATACAAAGCTATTTTGTATTTTAGCTTTTAATAATTAAGAATTTAGATCATATTGTTTTGAATGTTAAGATAGATGCGCTCAATTGGAGTATACTGCAAGCACTTCAAAAGAATTCGAGGGAGAGCTTTGCTAACATTGGCCGTAAAGTGGGCCTAACACCGCCTGCGGTTGCGGAGCGAATAAAAAAAATGGAAGACCTTGGAGTGCTCGAAGGTTATCACGCAAGGGTGTCCCATACCATGGCTGGTTATCAACTCAAAGCTATCGTCACCTTAAAAGCCTTTATGGGGAAATTAAAACCTTTTTTGGCAACGATCAAATCCATGGATGAAGTAATAAATTGTTACCGAATTACGGGCAACGAGAATATTATTATGGAGGTGGTCCTCAGAGATCAGTTTCACCTTGAACAATTTATTGATACACTCATTCAATATGGGGAAACTAAAACAAACATTATACTTTCCGAAGTAGTTTCCGATGCTCCAGTTAAAAAAAGTTTGAAATGATCAGTCAAAAAAAGCCCGGTCAATTATAGAATTCAATTTTATTTATCTTTAAAAGGTAAAGTAATACCATGTTTGCAACTCTGGAATATACTGTAATCGCTATTGTTTGCCTGATCAGTGCGGTTGTCATTCAACGTATCTATTTTAAAGAGAAAAGGGCCAATGCCCAAACGGGTGAAATACATGGGATCATGTGGTTCGGACTAGCCATCTTCATTTGGGGTTTGGGAGCGCTACTTAACTTGATCATGATTGCTGGTTTTGGATGGACCTTCACGGCCAAAACCTTTGTTTTCCTTGGAGTTGCAGTTTCTTTGCTCAATTCGATGTTCATTTTATTGTCCCTTCCCTCAATTAAACACGGAATGGCCAGGAATATCGTGGTTCGTTTAGTAGAGCGCTTTAGCCAGAGAGAATTCGTCATGATCTATGGAGGAGTTATGCTAATGTTGGCCTTTGTGTATTTAGCAGCCTCCGGGGGCAGGGCAGAGGGTAGTAATTCTCTAATTTGGCTTATAGATATACCCATTTCAATAGTGGTTGCATGTGCCTTACTGATAGAATTGAATAAAGCCTTTGCAAGCAGAAATATGCGCTTTATGTATTTGCCTAGTTTCGCCCTCTTTGTGCTGATTGTTGTGGCGGTTACCCACCGGATCATTCCGGCAGACATGATTCCGTCAAATATTGACGAGGCATCCTGGGCACTACTTGGTACGGTTACTGCCATTTCTTTCAAATTTTTGTTTATCCTATTGTTCTCGATCCTCCTGTATAGTTGGAAATTTTTATCGGAAAAAGAACAGCAGCAAAGCGAATTAGAAACAAGTTTTAGGCAAAAATCTGAGCTCGAAAAAGAAAATGCGCAACTAAGAATTGCCAACGAAAGCCATATAGATACCATTGCGAGGTTGAAGGAGGAGGTTAATACGCTGGAATTGGCTACGAGAATTGAACTTTCAGACCGGCAGAAAGAAGTGTTAGCCAATTTAGGTACCTGGGGTGATCGAAAGTCGTATACAGAAATTGCAGATGCCATGCACATCAGCGTTGACGGTTTTCAGGCCCATATTCATCAAATTAAGAAAACACTTAATATAAGTGGTGCATCGGGTAAAGACCTACTAATTCAGTATGCCCGTGATAATGATCTGCTGAAACACACCTCAATATCCATGGAAGAATAGGCTGTAAAAGATCAAATGCCTCATTTATATCTTCTTCTGTAGTGGTTTACCTATTCCATCTGCTTAAGCATATGTTTAACCTGTTCTCTCCATAATTTTGACCACTACTTAAGCTTTCAGTTTTGTGCCTTAAATCTCAGTTTTGCCTCAAGGTTAAAATTGAGATTATGAAAACTAAAGGTGCGCTTATCGCTTTGATACTTCTTCCCTTAGTGTCTTATGGTCAGGAGGGTTGGGATCAACGAATAAATGACGGCTTTGCAAATGCCACTTCCTGGTTTGTGGATGCAATATTTGCAGAAATCCCCATTACGGCTGAAGTGGGCATTCCCTGGGTACTGATCGTGCTACTGTTTGGTGCTAGTTATTTTACACTGTATTTCAGGGGTATTAATTTGAGAAGATTTGGCACCTCAATCCGAATCATTCAAGGTAAATACGACGCCCTGGAAAGTACATATCCCATAGAGGTTTCCGATACGGTTTATACCAGAGAAGGAGATCAACCCGATACCATCAGAAAAGAGGGAAGTCATGGTGAAGTAACCCATTTTCAGGCCCTAACTGCAGCTATTTCCGCAACGGTTGGCTTGGGTAATATTGCCGGAGTAGCTATAGCTCTTTCCATAGGAGGTCCGGGGGCTACTTTTTGGATGATCCTGGTTGGACTTCTGGGAATGGCTTCAAAATTTGTCGAATGTACGTTAGGCGTGGCTTATAGAGAAATTGATGAAAATGGGAAGGTCTTTGGAGGTCCCATGTATTATCTCAAGAAGGGATTGGGAGAGAAGGGCTTTGGTAAATTGGGGAGACTATTGGCTGTGCTTTTTTCTATTATGTGTATTGGGGGTTCCTTTGGTGGAGGCAATATGTTCCAGGTAAATCAGGCCTTCAAACTTTTTGAACATGTGACCGGTGGCGAAACCAGTTTTATTCATGGTAGTGGTTGGTTGTTTGGCTTGTTAATGGCAATTTTGGTAGGCATTGTGATCATTGGAGGGATTAAGAAAATTGCCCAGGTAACAGATAAAATTGTTCCCGTTATGGTGGTTACTTATGTGTTAGCTGTAATCATAGTGTTGGGTGTAAATTATGAGGCCATACCCGCGGCCTTTAGGTCAATCTTTAATGGTGCATTTACCGGAGAAGGAGTTATAGGGGGATTTTTAGGAGTACTCATTCAGGGATTTAGACGAGCAGCTTTTTCTAACGAGGCTGGAATTGGATCTTCTTCAATTGCGCATTCGGCCGTTAAAACGAGATACGCTGCCAGCGAAGGTCTGGTTGCCCTATTAGAACCTTTTATAGACACGGTTGTAGTGTGTACTATGACCGCCTTGGTTTTAATTGTTTCGGGTCAGCTGGTCGTTGGAGCACAACTATCTGATGCGCAAGGCGTGGTTTTAACAGCCAATGCTCTGAAGAGCGGAATTTCCTGGTTTCCTTATCTCCTTTCTTTTGCGGTCATTCTTTTCGCCTTTTCTTCCATGATCTCGTGGTCCTACTACGGATATCAGGCCTGGTCATTTTTGTTCGGAAGGAGTAAAAGAGCAGAATACATTTATAAGCTGATCTTCTGTCTATTTGTAATTGTAGGAGCTGCAGCAGGCCTGGAGGCAGTAACGGATTTCTCAGATGCTATGATCTTCGCCATGCTTGTTCCCAACATGATAGGGTTGTTCATACTACTACCAAAGGTCAGAGATGAATTAGGACTATATTTATCTGCCATGAAAACGGCTAAATAATAGAATCATTTTTTGGGGTTCAAGGATTTAATTGTTTATTTTATCCTTCCTATGGAAAAGCTAAATGAGTACCTCCAATTAGCCATCGATAAGGCCGTTTTTTTTCTGCCAAGGATTATTCTCGCCGGTTTTATCCTATGGATCGGTTTTAAAATTGTCAAAAAACTGGTTCAGCTTGCAAAAATTGCATTGGAGAAAGCTGGTTTTTCAGAAACACTTCGGCCATTTTTAACATCAACGGTCAGCATTATTTTAAAGGGAGCGGTACTGTTCATTATCGCTTCGATCATAGGAGCAGACCTAACGGGGCTTGTTGCTATTCTGGCTGCCGCAGGTTTTGCCATAGGGATGGCTCTACAAGGGAGTCTCGGAAATTTTGCCTCGGGTATTTTAATACTGACCTTGAAACCGTATAAGATCGGCGATTGGATACAGCTAGACGAGAAGTTTGGCAGGGTAAATGAGATTGGGATTTTTAGTACGGATGTACTCACTCCCGGAAATAAGATCCTCATTATCCCTAATTCTTTGATTACAGATTCAGTGGTTACCAATTATTCGGAAAAGGGAATGATACGCCTTGAATTGAGTATCACCATGCCCTATAGGGAGAGCTTTCCAAAGGTAAAAAGGGTCATAGAAGAGGCTTTGGCCCCAGTTCCTAATATCATTAGAGAACAAGAAGTTGAAATAGGGATCTTGAATTTTGATTCTCATAATATTGAATTAATTATACGGCCTTATGTAAAACCCGATGATTTTTGGGAAGTCACCTTTCAAGCCAATAGGGCCATTAAAAAAGCATTTAGCGATAATAATATTGAAGTTGCTTATTCTGAGGGAGTAGAATTGGGGGCTATTGGTGAATAAAATTAAACCGTGGCCGCCGTGCAGTTTAAAAAAAAATGATTCATACTTTGAAGAGATGCATTTTGGCTAGATTTTTGATGCTTGTAAAGCCTATGAAGCAACAGTTACTTTTCCTTCTATGTATTGGTGTTATTGGTACGGGAACTTTAGATGCTCAGGAGCTTAAGTTAAAGAAAGGAATTATTACGGATTCCTTAAAGATCAATGACTCTATCCCTGAGAGTTTTGCAGTTTACCTTCCTACCACGTTTGATAATAAGGGAAGATGGCCCGTGATTTTCCTTTTAGATCTAAAGGGTAATTCAAAGCGGGCTCTAAGGCTTTTTAGCACCGCAGCAGAAAATCAAAACTATATTCTGGCTGCATCCAACAATCTTTCTGATAGCTTGTCAATTTCCCAGAATATCATAATTGCCAATCGGATGTTCAATGCGGTATCCGGGCTATTTCCTCTTCATAATGATAGGTTTTACACCGCAGGGTTCCGCGAAGGAGGTAAAGTTGCCGCCCTTGCGCCCACTTTTGTAAAGCAAATAGACGGGGTAATTTCTATTAGTGCCTCCGTACCAAATACGGAGATTCTAACCAGCAAAAATTCCTTTCACTTTATAGGTATTGTTGGAAAAGAGGATTTTAATTACTCCGAGATGCTCGATGGTGAAAAGGTATTGAATAGATTAAAATACCCTAATAATCTTTTAATTTTTGAAGGAGACAAACGCTGGCCAGATCCTTCATATCTAGAAAAAGCCATGCAGATTTTGACGCTGAGTGCCATGGCAAAGGGGAATGCCGCAAAGGATGAGGCGATGGTGAAAACCAGCCTGGAGCAGCATTTAAAGGAGGTAGATGAACTGGTGCTTCAGAGAAAATGGATAGATGCTTATGAGCTATTGGTAGAAACTATTGGTATTTACAGACCGCATCAAAATGTTGATTCTCTCGTTGCCCGAAGAAAACTTATGAAAAAAGACAAGAACTACAGGGCACAGCGAAGGAGTTTGAACGCGGTCCTCTTTAAAGAATCTTTTATCAAAGATGAATATGATTTTAATCTTACAGAAGATATCACTACGCTCAATTATAACAACCTGGGGTGGTGGAACTATCAGATGGGCGAGCTTCGTGAGTATGAGCACAAACCCAAACAGGAAGAAAGGGAAATGGGGAAACGACTCATAGGTTATTTAAATGCTCTTATAGAAGATAATATTGATATAGAATTAGCACAAAGTGTTGTAAACGAAGAGGCAGTTATTTTTTTATGGATGTTAAAAACCATTACAGACCCTCAAAACCCCACATATTACTTAAAGATAATTTCGGATAGCGCTAAACATGAGGATTTTGGAACGGCCCTTTTCTATCTGGAGGAGCTATTAAAAACCGGGTATAAAGACAAAGCTGCGCTTTACGATCTTGAAAACACTGCCCTTTTGCGTATTACGCCAGAATTTAATAAGGTAGTAGACAAGTACTTAAAAGAGGCCAGATACGATATTATTGAACAATAAGCCTGGGGAAACTATCTATATCCCAATCAATAACAAGGCCTTTGGCAAGCGACTCCGCAATTTCCTTTCCGTAAAGGTATTCACAAAGGTATAGGGCGGCTTCAAAACTTTTGGCCCCGCCAGCAGAGGTAATATATTTTCCGTCATGTACAAAAAGCACACTATCTGCCACTTTAATTTTGGGGAACATTTTTTTGTAGGCTACTATATCGCTTGGGAAGGTTGTTGAGATTACTTCATTGAGAAGTCCAGCCTTGGCCAATACAAAAGCGCCATCGCAGTGAGAGGTAACAAATTGAGCATTTTGGTCTGCTTTTTTGACAAAAGCTATCATTTTTTCATCCTCCAAATCAGTGTTTAAATGATGTTCGGCACTAGGAACGACCAAGATGTCGATTGGTGGAATACTGTCTTTGGTATAGTCAAAGTCGGGTAGTATTCTAACTCCTTCAAACGTCAAGATTGGCTCTAGCGTATTGGCCACGGTAAAGACATTCATTGCTTTAATCCCCTTACGGTATTGGGTGTGTTGAAAAATGTCGAAAGGAGCTGTAAATTCAGTATTGTAGGTGCCGTCCATGATAAGAAAGGCCACGTTATAGTTCTCCGGGTTCAACTTCAGCTGATAGCTTTTTGTAGTGCTTGGCGTTGATTTTGCCTCTGGCCTGGAGCTGCAACTCCCTAAAAATAGGATCAGGAAAAAAAGCAAAAACTGTTTCATAAAGATCGACCTTTTTGTCTTTTAAGGGTATTCCTAAGCTGTAAAAGTAGCAAAATACCCAATAGGCTTACAATGCCGGCTCCATACCAGGTAACTTCGTAACCGAAAGCCGAAATAGACCTCATTCCTGTATTATGCCCAAAGATATGGGCCATAGAGAAGGCCATGGTATAAAGTGCCATGTATTCTCCCTGGTTTCCTCTTTTAGCCCTGTCCATTGCGAAGGCGTTTGAAAAAGGGAAGGCGATCATTTCACCCAAAGTCATCAGAAGCATTCCAATGACCAAAATGCCAGCCCAACTAAACATATTCAATACAACAAAGCTTAGTCCGACGAGAAAAAGCCCAAAGATCATATGGGTGGTTTTTGACCACGCCCTGGTCTCCAGGTATTTGATCAGGGGCATTTCGAAAATAAAAATGAGAATACCATTCATTGCTAAGAGAAGACCGATATGATATTCACTTAAAGCTCTTTCCTCGTTATAGAATAAAGGGACTGTTGAAAAATACTGCACAAAAATAAACCCGAAAAGCATCATGGAAATAATAAATACCCAATAAGCACTATCAGCATATGCAGATTTTGGCTTTTCATTTTTAACTACATCTTGCTCCTTAACCTTTCTCGGATTGAGCACAACAATAAGTAAAAGGCCTGCAATAATACAACTGCCACCATCAACCCAAAACAATCCTGAATATCCTATAGAGGCTATAATTAAACCTCCCAGGGCTGGCCCTGCAGAAAAACCCAAATTAATGGCGAGCCTTATAAGTGTTACGGATCTGGTTTTGTTCTCAGGTTTACTATAAGCGCTCAAAGCCACATATGAGGCGGGTCTGAAAGCATCAGCAAAAACCATGAGAATAAAAATTCCTGCACAAATGGCCCAATAGGCCGTTAAAAATTGTATCAAAATAAAAAGCAGCCCTGTGAGTACCAGACTTATAACCATTATGCTGTAGTAGCCAAAAGAATCTGTCAGTTTACCTCCCAACCAAGAACCGGCCAGTGACCCAAGACCAAAGCAGGTCATAATAGTTCCCACATTTTCAAGACTAAGTCCCAGATCTTGAGTAAGGTAAAGCGATAAAAATGGGATTACCATGGTTCCTGCCCGGTTGATGAGGGTTATTAGCGCCAACCACCAAACCTCAGAAGATAAGCCGGTATAGGAGTTTAGATAATTAGAATAGAGTTGTTTCATAAAAAACTGACAATAAAAAAACCCTGACTCCGAAAAATTTTCTGGATGTCAGGGCCAAATATTTTAAAAAACTTGAGATTATAAGAATTGACCCTGCATCCAATATTTAGGATGCATTTTTACTTTCTTAATAATCCAGGTTTGTCCCATGCTTGCTTTTGTATTGATCAAAACTAACCAAAAAAAAGCTATGTTGTATTTTTACTGTATAATTTAATACCATGCGGAAACAGTTGCAAATACTTTTGGTTTTGGTTACGCTAATTATTTTGGCTTGCAAGGATGGAAAAAAGTATCACGATACAGCTCAGACCACGCTTCAAGAAAGCAATTCTGAGATCATACAAGAGGTACTAGATTTTCAGCAAACACTAAATGAAGAATTCAGAGATCCAAACACCTCACCTTTACCGGATAGATATCGAAAGGATTTTGAAGGACTTAATTTTTTTAGGCCTGATTCTAGCTTTAGGGTGGTGGCCAAGTTTGTAAGAACTCCGGATGCTGTACCATTTTTAATGCCAACAACTACCAAAAGAAAGTCTAAAGAGGTGGTATACGGAATCGCTAGCTTTTCACTTATGGGAGCTGATTTTGAACTGGAGGTCTATCAAAATCAGGAGTTGATGTTGAAAGAAGAGTACAGGGATTACCTGTTTTTGCCCTTTTTGGACAATACTAACGGAGAAGAGACCTATGGAGGAGGTAGGTATATAGATCTTTCTATTCCCGAAGGAAATACACTGATCATTGATTTCAACAAGGCCTATAATCCGTATTGCGCCTACAATAAAAAATATTCTTGCCCCATAGTGCCGAGGGTAAATTATTTAAACACCAGGGTTGCTGCGGGAGTAAAAGCCTTTAAAAAGTAATCCCGGCCCTGCTAAACCACCAGAACCGGGATACTTGACTTACAACTAAACTAATAAATCTGAACAGCTTTTCTTAGAACGAGTAGATTGCCGCTAACAAGAACGAAGAAAGACTGCCAATTGGTTCTCCATCTGTATTTAAAAAGGCGTCATCAGAAGCACTATCTAAGCGTAATTCAGGTTTTACTGTTAAATCTCCTATGGTTGCGCTACCTGTTAGGGTGACAGCAAATACACTTGAGTCCTCCACACCGGTTCCGATAGCTCCAAAGTCGCCAGTTTCCACAAAATACTCCCCTCTTAGACCCAAGGTGAAGTTCTCAGATGTTTTTAATTGTGGATACAAAGCACCCCCGGCAAAACCAGTCTCATCAGAACCGTCAAAATAAGCGGCATTTATTCCCAGGAAGAAGGTATCGGAAATATCAAAACCACCCGTAAAGTCGATCTCAAAAGCTCCGTCATCTGCAAGGAAGTTTAAGTACTGCCCGCTGTATCCCAATTGAACACCGTAGGCATACTTTCCGTTTGGATTAAACTCGGTGAGGTCCGTTGGGTTCATTACGGCTAGCATCAGAGACCAATCATCGCTGAGTGTAAAATCCGCTCTGAGTCCTGTATGACTAAAAGGCCCGTAAGAGAATAAATAGGATGTACTATAGTTGAAATTAGCCGCTGGCGAAATTACTTCGTATCCCAGGAAAGTGTTGAAATTACCAAAGGTTAGTTTTACATTTTCGCTAACATTCCAATAGACATAAAGCTGATTTACGATATCTCCGGTGGCCGAATAGAGCGGAGAGGCAAAGATGGCGTCTGTACCTCTGGGACCAAAGACAAGGTCTCCTACAAAACCTACCTTTTCACCTTCATAGCTGGCAATTACATTAACCATGCCCAGCGAAAATCCCGGCAGGTTGGCAAAAGAACTGCCGGGCGCTGAATAATTATCGCCTGAGTTGGCTGAGTTAAGATTAGCTCTGTAATAGGCATCTACAGTACCACTTATATTAAATTTTTTCTCTTCCTCTTCCTCCTGAGCAAATACTCCTGTACTTAAAAGAAGGCTTACAATGAATAGAAATTTTACGTACTTTGTATTCATAATCGTTTTCATATTTCAATATTTAAGGGCTTCCATTTAAGGAAGTTGTTAGATGGTAAAAGTTGATTTTTTGAAAGGGTTATTGAACGGAGCGTTCTGCCAAACGCTCCGTTTCTATTTAAATATTAGTGTTGATTCATTCTGAAATCGGCATAGGCATCCATACCATGTTCATGGATGTCCAGACCTTCGAGTTCCTCTTCCTTAGAAACCCGTATTCCAACAGTTTTCTTCAAGGTAAATATGATAAGGAAGGCTGTGAGACTACAAAATGTAGCTGCTGCACCTACACCGGCCAATTGATATAAGAATTGGTCCATACCAGCCATCGCTCCGAAAATACCAACAGCTAAGGTACCCCAGATACCACAAATAAGGTGAACTGCCACAGCGCCTACGGGGTCATCTAATTTTAACCTGTCTATTAAGGCAACTCCTAGGACTATGATAAAGCCGGCGATCAAACCGATGACAACTGCTTCATTAGGCGACATCTGATCTGCCCCTGCTGTTATTCCTACAAGTCCACCTAGGATCCCGTTGAGGAACATAGTAAGGTCATAGTTTTTGTACAGTAGGGTAGAAAGTAGGAAAGCTCCAACTCCTCCGGCTGCTGCCGCGAGACTAGTGGTTACCAGCACGAGGGATGTAGCCTCTGGGTCTGCTGAAAGAACAGATCCGCCATTAAATCCGAACCAACCCAACCATAGGATGAGTACCCCTGCCGTGGCCATAGGAATACTGTGGCCTGGAATGGCCTGTGTCTTCCCTTCTTCCGAGAATTTTCCAATTCTAGGGCCAAGCAGATAAATGGCAATAAGTGCGCCCCATCCTCCTACTGAATGTACAAGGGTAGAACCTGCAAAGTCATAGAATCCACCGTCTTCACCTGCCAGAGTAGAAAGGAATCCACCTCCCCATTGCCAGGAGCCTACGATAGGATAAACAAGGCCTACATAGATGATCACAAAAATCATAAAGGGGCCTAACTTAATACGTTCAGCAACTGCTCCAGAAACAATAGTTGCTGCTGTTGCTGCGAACATACCCTGGAAGAGAAAATCTGTCCACCAGGTATAACCGCCGTCTGCGTAGTCCGGAGTCATCCCATTTTCGGGAGCCCCAATTCCAAAGCCGGCAAAGTCCAAGATACCTGATGACCCTTCTGCAAATCCGGGATACATGAGGTTAAATCCACCGATATAGTACATTAAAAGTCCAACGGTGATGATAAAAATATTTTTAAAAAGGATGTTGATTGTATTTTTTTGTCTGGTAAGTCCAATTTCAAGAAATGCAAAACCCGTATGCATAAAAAATACCAGGGCTGTACATACCATCATCCAAACGTTATTTGCTGTAAATAATCCTGCGTCCATTATAAATGTATTGGTTAATTAAACTTTAGTTGATTCCGGCATGGCCGTTTTCTCTGGTTCGTATGCGGTAGGCTTGAAGTACCTCAGAGACAAATATTTTACCATCTCCCACATTCCCCGTATAAGCTGAGTCGAGGATAGTATTTACCGTCCTTTCTAAAAACTCATCAGATACTACAATGGAAAGATAGCGTCGTTGTATGTCGGTAGTACTGTAAGATATGCCTCTGTAGACATGTCCCTGCTTTTCATTCCCTACTCCGGTAACATCCCAATAGCTGAAGAAGTTTACCTCAATTTGATGGAGTGCTTTTTTCACATCATCAAACTTAGATTTTCGAATAATTGCTTCAATCTGTTTCATTTGTTCAATTTGTTATTTAATGGCCCAAATATAGTTTTAAAGAATAATACCCCTAAAAAAATAGGGGTATATTTTTAATTTTTATTGAATTTATAAAATTACCCCCTAAAATTTAGGGGTATATATTTTTATTAAGCAAAAATTGCCAAAATGGATATTTAAGGTTGACAAGGAAATGAAAGCACGCTTCTATCAACGGCAACAAAATCAGATAAGCGGTAATTAGGTTACTATCTACTCCTATGGCAGTGCCTACCTAAACAGGAACTGATTAGTAGGGTTTTAGAGGAGCCGAGCTATCCAAAGGCCAAGCGCAACGGCTATTAACCCCAGGATAATACTACTAACTGTATAAAGAGAGAAATGGAAAAGTTCTCCGGCCTTAAGTAAGCTGTGTTTCTCAAAGGCGAAGGCTGAAAATGTGGTGAAGCCCCCGCAAAAACCAGTTGATAAGAGTAGGGTTTGGTTTTGCGTAAGGTAATTGGTCTTGTAAGAAAGGCCGAGCACCAGACCGATAATAAGGCAGCCTAGTACATTTACAAGGAAGGTGCCGAGATAAAAGTTTGCAAAGTAATTGTTGAAGGTCTTGCTGACTATGAACCGGAGGCAACTACCTAAACCCCCTCCCAGGAAAACAAGCAAAAGCTGTTGTTTCATGAATAAGTTTATGTTTCTTTTATAAGCTAGTGCTTACTTTAGCTCATAGCATTAAAACCTATAAAAATGTCCCCTAAAACTCTTATTGAAGTACGTTTCTAAGGCCTTTGAATATCTCAAAGGTACAAACTAAATGGTCTTGTAGTGTGGCTAACTAACGAAATTAGGCAGTTGAATAACTGAAAAAAACCTGTAAGAAAGAGTTTCCTTACAGCTGGTTCACATTTTGGTTCTTACCAAGTGCACTGAAGACTAAAAGTGCTGCATTCGCAATAACCAAAACGAAAAGTATAATGAGAAAAGATGCCATTAATCGGATTTATTTAACATTACAACGCAAAAGTACGTCTTTTCTTATATTATACGAATCAAATTCAAATAATGTTGTGAGAGTATCAATTTTTGTGGTTAAATCACTTTTTTAAGTCAATTCTTAAGTAAATATTTAATTGCGAAGAGGATAATTACGAATGTAATAAAGAAAAATCCTATCCATTGAACACCTTTATAAGAGCGCTTGTGTAGTTTTTTATCTTTTTTATACATCAATATGATAACCACTGTAAAAACTACCACAAAAAGTGCTGCAAAGATAAGTTGTCCTGTGCTGAACATATTGTTTACTTTTGCGCAAAGCTAATCTAAAACCTAGGAAATGAAAAGTAAAATTGCGGCTGTTGAGGAATTTCACCTGGCCTTTGGGCTTGGCGTGTCTGATACCCCTAAAGCGAATCTTGGCAAGGAGAAAAACACACTTCGCTTTAATCTTATGGACGAGGAGAATAAGGAGTATTTTGAGGCTGCCGAAAATAACGATCTTATTGAGGTTGCAGATGCCTTGGGAGACATGCTGTATATTTTATGCGGGACCATTCTTGAGCATGGTATGCAATACAAAATAGAAGAGGTGTTCGAAGAAATTCAGCGCAGCAATATGAGTAAGCTCGGTTCAAATGGCAAGCCTATTTACCGCGAAGACGGCAAAGTGCTCAAGGGTCCAGCTTATTTTAAACCAAATATCAAGGCTATTTTAGATGCTTAATACCGGGTAGGGAAACACAATACAATCCCTGATCTTTGGATAATTAAACCCGGTATCTCCACCCAAAAGGATCTTCTGCTCTGTTGTATTGAATGTCCGTAATGCGCTTTTTTAGGAGATCGGCATAACTATTCTCTAGCTGAGGAAGATCATAATCCACTCCTCTATAGCCAAAGGCGCTAATGGGAGAAACAACCGCTGCTGTGCCGGCTCCGAACATTTCTTTCAGGCTGCCATTTTCAGCTGCTTCGATGACTTCAGCGACCGTTATTTTTCTAACCTCGCTAGCTATTCCTTCATCCTTCGCAATTTCAAGAATACTTTTTCTTGTTATCCCATCCAGGATTCTATCGCTGGTGGGACCGGTGATCAGGGTGTCATTAATACGAACAAAAATATTCATGGCTCCGGCTTCCTCAATATATTCATGGTTGTTATCATCAGTCCAGATTACCTGATTATACCCTTGTTCCGCTGCCAATTGTGTAGGATAAAATTGTCCTGCATAATTTCCTCCCGCTTTGGCATATCCAACTCCACCATTTGCTGCTCTCGAGTAGCGTTCTTCAATAAGTACTTTTACCTTTCCCGCAAAGTAAGCTCCTGAAGGTGCACAGGCAATAATAAAGGTGTACTCGTCAGCGGGGGAGGCATGAAAACCCTTGCCCGAAGCAAACATAAACGGCCTCACATAGAGTGAACTTCCCTGCGTCTTTGGTATCCATTGCTCATCAATTTGTAACAGCGTCTTTAAGCCTTCCATGAAATACTCTTCAGGTAATTCGGGAATTGCCATTCTTTTGGCCGAAATGTTTAGGCGTTTTTGATTATCCAAGGGACGAAAAAGCCATATGGCGTCATTTTCATCTTTGTATGCTTTCATACCTTCAAAAATAGACTGCCCATAATGAAAGATCTTCGCAGATGGTTCCAGGCTAATAGGTTGGTAAGGGATGATCTGTGGAGTTTCCCACTGACCATTTCTGTAATTGCAAACCAGCATATGATCTGTAAAGACTTTCCCGAACTCCAGATTTTCAAAATCTACCTGATCAATTTTAGAAGTTTTTGCTCTTTGTACAATGATGTTGTTAACCGTTGTATTCATGTATCTCTCAGTTTTCAAGAATAAAATTACATAATTATCACTTGGTGATACTTCTTTTTCTGTTCAAAAATCATCAGTTTTGCATATCCATTCAAAATATTGTTGAATATGAAAAGTTTTAACATTTTCCTTGTGCTTTTAATAGTCCTTTCGGGATGTAAAGAGGAAGCAAAACAGACAGAGAACCCGGTGAAAAGTGAATCTACTGTGAAATATGTGGCAGTAGGGAAGAAAATTGATATAACCGGGGCCAAAAACCCTAAAGAAATAACAGGGTTTTATAAAGGACTTTCCATCTCAGATTCGATTTCAACTAAATTTAAGGCCAGGGTAAAAGAAGTATGCCAGGCAAAAGGATGTTGGATGAAGGTAGTATTGGACAATGAAGAAGAGGCCATGGTAAGATTTAAGGATTACGGTTTTTTTGTACCCAAAGATATTGCAGGAAAAGAGGTGGTGATCAATGGTCTGGCTTTTGTTGAGGAGACCAGCGTAGAAGATCTTAAACATTTGGCAGAAGACGCAGGGAAGTCTAAAGAAGAAATTGCGAAGATCACAGACAATGAAAAGACTTATGGATTTGAAGCAGATGGCGTATTGATCTTGGAATAGGGTGAAAAGAAAGATCATCACAACCTCGGATGGATCCAGAACCATACATATTGAGGAATGGAATGAGCATTACCATTCTAAACATGGAGCCATTCAAGAAGCATATCACGTATTTATTGAGGCCGGACTCTCTACCGTAAAGCAATCCTCTCTGGCCATTTTAGAAATGGGCTTTGGCACCGGACTGAATGCCTTTATAACACTGCTTGAGGCAGAAAAGAAAAAGCTGCAAATAGACTATACCGGAGTTGAAGCATTTCCTGTACTTTCCGTGGAATTGGAACAACTGAATTATATAGAATACTTAAATGCCGATACATATAAGGAATGTTTTAGTACGATGCATAGCAGCAGTTGGGAGGAACATCATCAGATATCCCCATATTTTAAGCTGATAAAACAACAAAGGAATTTTGGGGAGGTCGAGGAGCAAAACCGATATGATCTCGTGTACTTTGACGCTTTTGGTGCGCGTGTGCAGCCAGAGCTTTGGACGACAAAAATGTTCCAAAAAATGTACAGGGCTTTAAAGTCCGGCGGTATTTTGGTTACTTACTCTGCCAAGGGCAGTGTTAGGCGAGCAATGCAAAGTGTTGGTTTCAAGGTAGAACGGTTACCGGGGCCCCCAGGCAAGAGGGAAATGCTTCGGGCTATTAAGCTTATGGTGAATTAAGTTTATTTGACTTGAACTCTTTGGGTCAGCATCGCTTTTCTGGAGTGTTAAAGCTACATTAAACAGGGGACAAGCTGCATTTAAAACCAATACCTTTGTAAAAAATGCGGGATGAAGATTCTAATTACAGGGGCAACGGGCTTAATAGGGAAAGAGATTGTAAATCAGTGTCGATCGCGGGATATTCCTGTTCACTTCCTGACCACCAGTCACAAAAAACTCAATAGTATAAAAGGTGCCGATGGTTTTTTTTGGGATCCGGCAAAGCAAGAAATTGATCTCAATTGCTTT
>JBFOMC010000318.1:0-9280 GCA_040830565.1 Flavobacteriaceae bacterium | reverse complement strand
TTTTAAGACTCCTAGTGCCTCAAGCACCCTGCCTTTTTCAATCCCTCGATTCTTCGATTTTTCGCTTTTTCCAATATCATGGAATCGGTATTCAATCGCTTGCTGTGAACTCTTCGAGCAACTTCAAAGCTAGCCTCACCTGCTCTAAATGGGTGCGGAAAGAAAGTACGGCAAAGCGAAGCCAAACAATCTCATCTATGGTGGTTGAGGATAAAAATATCCGTCCATCTTTTTTGAGTTGCTCAATTAAAGCCAGGTTATAAGAATTAGGATCTTTGGCTGAAGGAACATACCTAAAAATAGCGATGGAAAGTTCAGGCTCCGGACCTACCTCAAAACCTAGTTTCTGAATCTCCTGATAAAAATAACTACACAAGACTACTTTTTCTTCCAGGGCGGCCCTAAAGGGAGCCATACCCAAAAGCTGCAAAGATATCCACATTCTAAGTCCGCGAAAGTGCTTTGTAAGTTCAGGGGATAGATCGGCCGGAGAAGGATCCTCATCCAAAGTAAAAGCATCTTGCATATAGTTAGCGGTGTAATGATGCGTTTGATGAAGCGCAGAGGTATTTTTTATCAGAATGGCTCCTATCCCATAAGATAAAAATAGCCCTTTATGCGGATCAATGGCCATGGAGTCTGACAGTTCTGTACCCTTAAAAGCAGGTTTTAAACTTTCAGACATCATAAAGAAACCGCCATAAGCCGCGTCAATATGATACCACAGCTCTTTTTCATTAGCTATGTTGCCAATTGCCTCCAGGGGATCAATGCTGCCCGTATCCGTGGTGCCTGCAGAAGCAAAGACCATAAAGGGAATTAAACCGTCTTTAAGATCAATGTCAATTTGTCTGTTCAGACGGTCAGGAATCATTCTAAAATTCTTATCCATAGGGATGTAACGTACGATACACTCTCCCATTCCAACTATACGAAGCGATTTTTGAATGCAATGATGCAGTTGTGAGGTCATATACACCACACATTTTTCAATGTCCCTGGCTTTAATTCCTTTAAAATCCCTGGCCGTTGCAATAGCCGAGAGATTAGCCATAGAACCTCCGGAGGTAAGGTTCCCTAGTGCATCTTCAGGATATCCCACCATTGAACACATCCATCTTAGCAACATATTCTCCATTCTTACTCCTCCGGGACAGGCAAAGAAAATTCCGGCATATCTATTGGTAACCGCTGCCAGATAATCTCCCAGAGCAGTAGTGAAGACCCCACCGCCGGGAATATAACCAAAATGCCCTCCCGAAGCAGGATTAAGGTTAGGAGTATCGACGTTCTTTTTCAAACACTCAAGAATTTCCTCAATGGGTTTTCCGTCATCCTCAATGGGGTAATCCCTAATATCTCTACCCATATCTTCAGAAATGACAAATGTATGTTTGGGATTAAAATCGTCTAGAAATTGGTCGGCATAGCCTTGTGCAGCCTTGTTCCAATGGTCCCTTTCTAAGGCCAAAGGTTCTAGTTTTCTTGAGAGTTGCTCTAATTCTGCTATTTTATCTAACATGTATTGCTACTATATTCTACCAAAGTATCTGAGGTTTTTCAGGAACAGCTAAGGACATATTTATGGCCTGGTAAAATCTCCCAGATGTAAATCTAAACAATTGAGAAATGAATCTATAAAGAACATTTCTTATTTTTAGGGATCAATTGCAAGCTCAAAAAGATTATAGAGAAATAAAGCCTGAACATTTTCTCTTAAGTTAACCAAGGACCAATGAAGTCGACTTATTTTATAGCCCTATACTTACTGGCAATAGGCTTGCTGGCCTTTCTGTTTTATTTAAGCATCGGCACTGCCGCCGCCGAAGAGTCTGATGAGGGGGGTGGAATTAGAATTGGGGAATATGTCATAAGCTCCTGGGGTCTTGTTATTGGAGCACTCGGATTAATAATGACATTAGTGTACTTTCAGGTACGAAAGAAATTCAGAAGACGCTTTCCGAAGTCAAAAACCTTTAACAAGAAGTTATAGCCCCCTTTGCCGCAAATGAGCTAGTCTCCAAAAATATGGCTTTGCAAATAGGCATTTCTAAATTTCCCATCAGGATCTAAGTTTTGGGCCAAATCAATAAAATCAGGGAGTTTCTCATACCTGGCTTTTAACACCGCGGCATTCATCGAGAATAATTTACCCCAATGCGGTCTGGCATCAAAAGGCTCAAGCTCTGTTTCAATCATTCGGATCAACGCCGTAACTTCTTTTGGGTTTTGTTTCCAGGTAAAATGAATGGCTATACAGTCCTGGTTGTAACAGGGACTCATCCACAGATTATCTGCTGCTACGGTCCTAATCTCGGTGATCATAAGCTGCGGGAATATTAAGTCGCGTTTTTTTTCAAGGGCCAAAATGGCCTCCAACGCATTCTGACGGGGTACAAAGAATTCTGACTGTAATTCCTCTCCGCTACTGGGAGTAAAACCCATTTTAAAGTGGGGCAGCCTGTCGAACCAAGGTCCTGAAATTCCCATTTGCTCCGTACAGTTCTCGGCAGAAAGTCTTGTTATGGGATGCAGGTTTTTTACAGCCGCTTTAGCCCCGTAGAAGGTGTCGCCCAAATTGGTATTTTCAAGGTCCACCCTTCTTTTGATCCAGACCTGACTTACATTGTCGTCTTGCCAGTCGGTAAACAAACTCACGCTATATCCCGCACTGAGGATACTATCAAAATCATCCTTTAAAGACTGTAGAGGCAAATCCTGAAAGATATCCTGGCGTACATCAAAAGCCTTCTGAATATTCAAGGTTATTTTGGTCAGCATTCCCAAGGCGCCCAAATGAACCACTGCGCCATTGAAAATGGATTCGTCATGCTGCTTACTTAGGTTTAAAATCTCTCCCTCGCCCGTGACCAGTTCCATTGCAGAAACACTTGTGGCAAGATTTCCATTCGCCACACCAGAGCCGTGGGTGGCTGTGGCACAGGCTCCGGCCACCGAGATATGTGGCAAGGAAGCTAAATTATGGAGAGCATATCCTTTTTTGTGAAGCTCTGGTGCAAAATCTCCATATTTGGTACCTGCACCAATGGTCACTGTCATGTCGGCCTCATTAAGTTCCAGGACTCCCTTGAGATTTTTTGAAGAGATCTGATTTAGTGGGTTGTCTGCAATATTGTTAAAGCAGTGGCAAGAACCTAAAGCTTTCTGACTATCCAGTTTTTTCACTAATTCCTGAACCTCTTTGGTGGTTCTCGGCTCGTATAGATTCTTGGCTTTGTAGGTATAATTTCCTGCCCAATTCATTCGGGCAGGCTTAATGGTGTTCGCCACTTTTGTTTTCTCTTGCTTGCATGAGACTAAGGGAGATAGGGCGGTTGTGGCGGCTAAGGCCAGAGTATTTTTAACGAATTCTTTTCTTTTCATTCTGTTATTTTGAATCTCTAATTGTTGGCTGCATTCGCGGCGATTTCGACCAACTTTTTATCTATGGCGTCTTTACTAAGCCATTTACCTCTCACCATTACACCACTAATCTCTTTTAGAGCCGAGAGGTCTTCTAAAGGGTTGGCATTTACCAAAATCAAATCGGCGTCTAAACCCGCTTTTAACTCTCCAAACTGCCCTTCCTTTTGGAAAAACACCGCAGGATTTATGGTGCCGGATTGAAGGATCTGCAATGGAGAAAGTCCCGCTCGCTCCATTCCGGCAATTTCGTGATGTATTGAGAATCCGGGCACATTAAAAAGCTGAGGGGCATCGGACCCTAAGAGCATTCCGTGGCCCTTTTCTTGCAATTGTTTGAGTAGGGCCAATCGGATGGCATCAAATTTTTGCCATTGCGCCACGTCAAAGCCACTTTCAGCACCGGTAGATTGTTCTTTCCTTTGTTTCCAGTTTTCCAGGGTGGAGGCCGGCATATATTTCATCTCTGGTTGAGCGAGTAAATCTCGTCCGCTTGCCGGGGCAAACCACCTTTCAAAAAGGCTTTGTGTAGGCACTATCCAAACCTTATTCTCTTTGGCCAGGGCAACCAGTTCATCTATCTTATCTGTTTCTACGAGAGGGGTAAAATTGTAGCCAAAGAATCCGTTTTCGGCCGGATTCACGTTTGCAGATTCGGGGACAAGCCCTTCTAAAAAGCCGTCTACATGGTCGATGGAAGCATATCTACTCTTTAAAGCGTGCCTGATACCCACAGCCACCGGCACATGGCCGGAAAAGGTGATGCCCACCTCATTAGCAGTTTTTACGAGTTCGTCAAAAGCGTCTAGAGGAATGCCTGGATGAATTTTTAGGAAGTCGTAACCATCATTTTTATAAGCCGTAACCTTTTTTCTGGCTTCTTCAGGGGTAGGGACGGAGTTACCATTTAAAGATGGACTTGAAGTAAAAATTCTTGGACTAAGTAATTCTCCTTCCTCGACTTTCTTGCGCATCTCCAGATGGGAGGGATGGCCTAACATACCCCTTATAGTAGTAATTCCGTTAGATAGATAGAGAAAAAGCGTTTCTTCAATCCGCTCTTTGGAGGTATTGGGAGAGGGGATATGTGCATGCATCTCTGCAAGTCCTGGTAAGGCGTATTTCCCATTTCCATCAATATGGTTAGTAAAATCCTCTGCATTGATGTCCATTTCGGACATACTTTGAATTCTTCCGGAATCAATCACCACATTTTGATTTTCCAAGATGTTTCCGGTTCTCACGTCTATAACGTTTACATTGGAGATCAGGGTGGCTGTAGCGCTGATTTTTTCCTGAGCTTGATTGCAGGAAACAAATATTAGAGCGGCAAGTAATAAGACTGTTTTGTTCATGATCTATGTTTTAATTGATGATGGCTTCTTGTAGCAATTTAGTGAGCTTTTTTGAATTATAAACCTGGCCCCTTTTAAGGACCATATGAATTCTTTGCGTATTTGAAATGTCTTCTAGAGGATTCGCATCCAAAATGACGAGGTCAGAAATTTTGCCGACCTCAATATTCCCATAATCCTTGGTTCTATGTAAAAACCTGGCACCGTTATAAGCTGAACTTTTAAGTGCGTCTAAAGGAGAGATTCCATTGTTTACCATGGCTTGAAGCTCCTGGTGAAGGGAAATTCCGGGATAGGTATATGAATTAAAGGCTCCACTATCAGACCCTGCTAGGAGATCTACCTTGGCGTCGTTTAAAGACTTTGCCAATGTTCCAAAAAAAGCATCCAGTTCTTTTCTGTTTTCTCTAGCTTCCGGGCTGGCTTTAAGCGCCCTTGAAATACGTCCCTGATACGTTTTTTGAATTCCCGGACCTATGTATTTTAGGTATTCGTCACTGGAGTGATCTACTTCGTCCAGATAACTCAAAGTTTTACCAATATGTAAGGTGGGAATTACAAACACCTCATTTGCTCTGAGCAACGCAAAGGTGTTTTGCGCAGTACTGTCATTGTATGAAGTCTGTAGCAGGGGCATGGCCTGCCAAAAGCCAATTTCCTTTGCTTTTAACCTGGCCGTGATTTCGGTTTCTTTGGCTGAACAGCCTTTCATGATATAGTACAAATGTTCTACCCCATCAATCCCTGCATTTATGGCATCTTCTAAAAGTACGGTAAATGGCATATGCCCGGAGCTGATCATTTTCCTTCTTTCGGCAGCTCTAATGGTCTCTAAATAAACTTCTCCACTGATACGACTATCATAGAGTTTCACATAATCAGCGTGAATTGCCTCAAGTGAATCCAAAGCATTAACGACATCCAGACTATCCTCGACAACAAGAGATCCTGCCCAGCTAGCATTAACTCCGTCTATTTTCGGACCCGAACTGAAGATCTCTGGCCCCAACAATTTGCCAGTCTTAATCTGACCTTTCCATTGCATTACCGTTGGGGTAAGATCGCCCCCAGCATCCCTGACTGTGGTTATGCCGTTTGCAATAAATAACCTCAGGAAGTTTTTGTTGGCTGCGATCAGACTATCTCCTCCCCTAAAATGAACATGGTTGTCCCAGAATCCCGGGAGCACATATCTTCCTTGGAGATCGATAATATCTTTGGCATCATAAGGTTCATTTGAAGTACCCACTTTTTGAATTCTCCCATCAGTTATGAATAGATGTTTTTGACTGATCTCCCCCGAAACCAAGTCGATGATTTTGCCGTTGTGCAGCACCAGGTCGTAGTTTTGCTTGGCTGTAGGAGCACAGCATAAAAGGAGACATGTCAGTATAACTGAGATATGCTTCATCGGGTTGTGCGTGATTTGATATTGGCGGCGCACATTTTTATAATTTCAGTAATTCTTTTTTCCCTGGTGGTCTCACGTTTGGCTTGATTTAACCAATAGAGATAGCTCTTTTTCTGACCTCTTGTAAAATTTTCAAAATTCTTCTTTGCTACTGGAGTAGTGGAAAATGCCTTTTTTAGGTCGTCTGGCACGATCCCCTTCTCTACTGCGTCAAGAGCCGTCCAGGAACCGTCCTTTTTTGCTGCCTTAATCCTGTCCAGACCACTTTTATGCATCAGATTGTCTGCGATAAGTTCTTTAATATGATCTTTATTTACTTTGCTCCAGACACTTTTTGGTTTTCGCGGACAGAAGTATTGCCTGCGTTTACCATTCCCAAGACTTTTCACAGTACTGTCTATCCATCCATAACACAAGGCAACTCGTACTGCTTCTTCCCAGCGCATGCTTTCCTCTTCATTTTCTACTTTGTAGAAGATTAGATACTCGCCTTCAGAAGTACTGTGGTTTTCATGTAACCACGCTCTCCATTCCCCGTCATTCCTAAAATATATTTCAGCTTTTTTAGACATTTAATACAGATATTTCACAAAATCTTGGTTTGAGTTAATATATTCTTTGGCAGTTAAGAGGAACAATACATATCTTTAAAGCTTCATCAACTAAAGATAACTTAATAAAATGAAAGATTCCTTTTTAATAGCGGCCCTATTAGGCTGCTTTTTAATTATTGGCTGTTCTAAAAAACGTGATGGGAAACCCAAGGTTTTGGTTTTCTCAAAAACCATGGGATTTAAGCATTCTTCTATCCCAAATGGTATAGCTGCAATCCAAAAGTTAGGCGCTGAAAATAATTTTGAAGTAGATACTACCAAGAACGCTGCTATTTTCGAAGATGATGCTCTTAAGCAGTATTCTGCGATCATTTTTCTAAGTACCACCGGAAATATTCTGGACCATAAGCAAGAAGCGGCATTCGAACGTTATATACAGGCGGGAGGTGGTTTTGTAGGAGTGCATGCCGCCACGGATACAGAATACGACTGGAACTGGTATGGGAAGCTGGTCGGAGGCTACTTTCAAAGCCACCCTCCTGGAACCCCTGAGGCTGATTTTATCATCAAGGATAAGGATTTCGAAGCGACCAGTTTTTTTACAGATTCTATCTGGCACAGAACGGATGAAATGTACAATTTTAAAAAGTTAAACCCAGATGTGAATGTGGTCATGACCATCGATGAAAGTACCTATGAAGGTGGAGAAAATGGAGACTATCACCCTATGAGCTGGTACCACGCATACGATGGAGGTCGGGCTTTCTATACCGCCTTGGGCCATACCGAAGAGAGCTATTCTGAAGAGAATTTTTTAAAGCACCTTTTAGGCGGAATTAATTATGCCATAGGAGAGAATCTGCAATTGGATTATTCCAAGGCGGTTAGCGAGATTCCCCCTGATGCAGACAGATTTACCAAGGTACCACTTTCAGTTGGCAAGTTTTTTGAACCTACGGAGATGGCGATTCTTCCTAATAACGATGTGCTTATAAGTCAACGAAGAGGAGAGATCATGCATTATAGTGCGGAGACCAAGGAATTAAAACAGGTTGCCTTCCTGGATGTATATTATAAGGCCTTAAACACTCCCGGGGTTAATGCGGAAGAAGGCCTAATGGGCTTGCAAAAAGATCCCAATTATGCACAAAACCATTGGATCTATGTCTTTTATTCGCCTACCGGAGATGCAGAGGTCAATCGGTTGTCCCGATTTAAGTTTTTTGAAGGAAATTTTGATCTGGACTCGGAACAGGTAATACTCGATGTGGGAAGTCAACGGGAAATCTGTTGCCATACCGGTGGTTCTATTGCTTTCGGACCAGACAATATGTTGTACCTCTCTACTGGGGACAATTCTACTCCTTTTGACGAGAAAGGAGTCAAATACGTTAACAATGGTTATGCACCTTTAAATGATATTCCGGGACATGAGCAATATGATGCAAGACGATCTTCTGGGAACACCAATGATTTGAGAGGAAAGATCCTCCGTATCAAAGTAAATGAGGATGGTAGCTATGACATTCCGGAAGGAAATCTATTTCCTCCGGGAACCGATAAAACCCGCCCCGAGATATTTACGATGGGCCATAGAAATCCTTACAGAATTTCAGTAGATCCCAAGAAAGGCTATGTGTATTGGGGGGATGTAGGTCCGGACGCCCGGGAAGACGATATCGCAAAGCGGGGACCAAGAGGTTATGATGAAATGAATCAGGCCAAGGAAGCAGGAAATTTTGGTTGGCCGTTATTTATTGGCGATAACAAACCATATGTAGATTATGATTACGAGACCGGCGAAAGTGGTATCACCTTTGACCCCGAAAAACCCATTAATGATTCTAAGAATAATACCGGGTTAAGAGCGCTGCCCAAAGCTATGCCTGCCTATGTATTCTATCCTTATGTAGACACCCAAGATTTTCCGCAGGTGGGAGCCGGAGGCCGTAATGCTATGGCCGGCCCGGTATATTATGCCGATCTGTATCCCGGTAATCAGAATTTACCAGATTATTACGACGGTAAGGTACTGGTGTATGACTGGATGAGAGGTTGGATGAAAGCGATAAGCCAGTTTTCTGATGGTTCATTTAATAAGATGGAGCCCTTTGCTAAGGAGATAGAGGTGAATGCCCTGATTGATATGGAATTAGGCCCTGATGGACGAATTTATTTATTGGAATATGGTAGCGGTTGGTTTTCCCAAAATGCCGATTCTGGTTTAAGTTATATTGAATACAATGGAGGAAATAGACCTCCAGTGATAGATCACCTCATAGTGGATAAAACTTCGGGCAAACTTCCGTTACAGGTTACGGCCAAAATTGAGGCAACAGATAGGGAAAAAGATGCTATTTCTTATGTCTGGGATTTGGGCGATGGTACCACCAGGGAAACTACAGAGCCCGAGATCACCCACAGTTACCCCGCTGCCGGGGAATATATGATTAGTGCGGAGGTTAAGGATGATAAGGGCGAAAGCGCCAAAAGCAGTACGATTTCTATAGTAGCCGGGAATTCCAGACCGGAGGTAA
>JBFOMC010000317.1:0-3389 GCA_040830565.1 Flavobacteriaceae bacterium | reverse complement strand
GGTCCACAGAAAAACAAAGGAAACGGATATTCACATAAAACTAAATCTCGACGGTACCGGGCAAAGTGATATCAGTACCGGTCTTTCCTTTTTTGACCATATGTTGGACCAATTGGCCAGACATGGGCAAATGGATCTGGATATTAAGGTTAAAGGAGATTTGGAGGTTGATGAGCATCATACTATTGAAGACACTGCCATTGCCCTGGGTGAGGTTTTCTACCAGGCGCTGGGAGATAAATTAGGTATAGAAAGATATGGATATTGCCTGCCTATGGATGATGCCCTGGCACAGGTTGCTTTAGATTTTGGAGGAAGAAATTGGCTGGTCTGGGAGGCAGAGTTTAAAAGGGAGATGGTTGGCGACATGCCTACCGAAATGTTTCACCACTTTTTTAAGTCGTTTACAGATGGGGCCAAAGCCAACTTAAACATAAAGGTGGAAGGAAACAATGAGCATCATAAGATAGAAGCGGTATTTAAGGCTTTTGCCAAGGCCATTAAAATGGCGGTAAAGAGAGATCCGGATAAGATGGTATTGCCTAGTACAAAAGGTGTATTGTAAAAAGGTTATCAATGATGATTTAGGATTTACAATATACGATATTAGATATCGGATTATATAAAGTTTGGAATGAAAGATATCTTATTTAAGAGAACTCAGCAGTTTGCAATAGATTGTTGGAAGTTATGCGATAGGTTTCCCCAATACAAGAGAATATAGTAACTATGTCAATCAGTTGTTGAAGTCTTCCAGTTCAGTAGGTGCAAATTACCGAGCGGCGCAAAGAGGGAAATCAAAGGCAGATTTTATAAATAAACTTAAAATCGTGGAGTAGGAGATCGACGAATCCATGTATTGGCTCGAACTATTTCAAAAGATTTCTGATAAGGATAATATTGAATTAAAAAGATTACACACCGAAGCAAACGAATTATTAGCGATTGTGGTAGCTTCTATCAAAACCGCAAGATTGAGAAATAAAAGTACAAAATGACCACAGTGGTTTAGAGAAGACGATAAATCTACTATCTAATATCTGATATCGTATATGAAAATTGTTATAATCAACTACGGAGCCGGAAATATTCAGAGTATCAAGTTTGCTATTGAAAGGCTTGGGTATACTGCGGTATTAAGTGATAATGCGGCGGAGATCGAAGCAGCTGATAAGGTAATTTTTCCAGGGGTTGGGGAAGCAAGCAGCGCTATGAGAAAGCTGAGAAATAGCGGCCTTGACGATCTCATTCCTAAGCTAAAACAGCCTGTTTTGGGAATTTGCCTGGGGATGCAATTGATGTGCAATTATTCTGAAGAAGGGGACACTCAGGGTCTGGGTATTTTTGACATTGACGTAGTAAGATTTTCGAATGCAGTTAAGGTTCCCCAAATTGGATGGAATCAGATCACTCAGATCAAATCTCCTCTGTTTAATAGTGTTAATGAAGGAGAATACGTGTATTTGGTACATAGTTATTACGCTCCCTTATGTGACGAAACCATTGCTGCTTCAGAATATGAACTCAGTTATAGTGCAGCTCTTGGGAAAGATAATTTTTATGGCACCCAATTTCATCCGGAAAAGAGTAGCAGTGCCGGGGAAATTATGTTGCGAAACTTTATTGAAATGAATTAGCCCATGGAGTTTAGCATTTCTACGGATAAAAAGAGATTGGATTTAGACAAAATTTACACCTTCATTAGTAGGGAAACCTATTGGGGGCACGGGCGTAGCGAAAAGGAGTTCCAAACAACTGTAGATAACTCCTTTTGCTTCGGCATGTATGATGGACAAGGAGAGCAAATAGGTTTCGCGAGAGTGGTGACAGACTATGTGGTGTTTGCCTATCTTATGGATGTGGTTATTTTTAAACCTTATCAGGGTCAGGGTTTTGGCAAGGCGCTCATGAAGGCCATCATGGAACATGAGGCTTTGGAGAAAATTAAAACCTTTGCATTAAAGACAAAGGATGCAAAATCCCTTTACACCAAGTTTGGGTTTAAATCTTTATGCAAGTCCGAGATGTGGATGACTAAAGACACTTTTGAATATCAATAGATTGTAGAAATGAGGATAATACCCGCAATAGACATTATAGACGGAAAGTGTGTCAGGCTTTCAAAGGGAGATTACAATACCAAAAAGATATACAACGAAGACCCTTTGGAAGTGGCCAAAGCCTTTGAGGCACACGGGATTGAATATCTTCATTTGGTAGACCTGGATGGTGCCAAATCCAAACATATTGTCAATCATAAAGTGTTGGAAGAGATCGCCACCAAAACGGCCTTGAAAATTGATTTTGGGGGAGGCCTCAAAACCGATGAGGATCTGGAGGTAGCCTTTAGCTGCGGAGCCAATCAGGTTACAGGAGGAAGTATTGCCGTGAAAAATCCCGAAACCTTCGTCCAATGGTTGGAGCACTACGGGCCGGATAAGATCATTTTGGGAGCGGATGCGCAAAATGAGAAAATAGCCGTTTCTGGCTGGCAGGAGGAATCGGGGGAGGAATTGCTACCCTTTATCAGGTCGTATTTAAAAAAGGGGATAAGCTATGTTATTTGCACAGATATCGGCAGAGATGGAATGCTCCAAGGACCGGCATTTAGCCTGTATGAAAGAATAATTAAGGAAACGAAAAAAACAGAGACTGTTATTGGAATAAGCGGGGTAGAGGAGGTAAAAGTACCCGGTATAAAACTTATTGCCAGCGGAGGTATTTCGGCATTTTCGGAATTACCAAAATTAGAACAATTGGGCTGCGACGGGGTGATTATAGGCAAAGCGATATACGAGAATAAGATTAGCCTGAAAACCTTAGAAAAATTCATTCTGGAAGCATGAAAGAGGAGACCAAATTAAGAAGTGAACTTATCAGTAATGCGATTTATCGTTTAGATGAGAGCACCAGAATGATAGAAAAAAGCCTCAGTCTGCTAAAGGAGGAGGAGATCTGGAAAAGACCTAACCAATCTTCCAATAGTGTTGGAAACCAGATCTTGCACCTCTGTGGGAATATCGGACAATACGTTATTTCTTCTTTGGGAAACTCTCCGGATATCAGGGAGCGGGACAAGGAGTTTTCTACAGTTTCTGGTCTTTCTAAAGATGAACTACTGAAGAGGTTGAAGGAGGTGGTAGACAAGGCCAAAAAAATAATCGCTTCCAGCACAAAGGAGTCCCTGGAGCATATAAGGGAAGTACAAGGTTTCAGCTTGTCTGGAGTTGGAATTGTGTTGCACGCCGTGGAACACTATTCTTATCACACCGGGCAAATTGCCTTCTGGACAAAATTATTAAAAGATGAAGACCTTGGTTTTTATGACGGAATTGATTTGAACATTAAGAATGAATAATTAAAAATGGAAAGTGGAAAGTTGTAAGTTG
>JBFOMC010000316.1:0-8950 GCA_040830565.1 Flavobacteriaceae bacterium | reverse complement strand
TTGCAATCCATTTTTGGAGATGAGCAAGTTTCTGTCCAGGATCTCAACCAAGGCTCCAGGACGGCAACCTGGTCTACGTTTTATCCATATATTTCTGATAAGCCTTTCCTGGGGAATGGCTTTGGCTCGTTTCAGGGCGGCGGATTGAACAGGAAAGGACCACATAATACTTTTCTTCTGGTCTGGGGAGAAGCGGGTATTTTTGCCTTGTTAATTTTCCTTGGCCTATATCTCTATTTATTGAGAAAGAGCTTAGGCGTGTTCTATCAAAAACCACATCTCACTATGATGAGTGTAAGTTTGATTCTATTCCTGCTTACCAATCACAATTATTTTACGGCCTACGCCATCATTTTTATTTCTATGTGGATTTTTATTGAATCCCATAAAATTGAAGCACATGAAAGTTGATTTTATCATTAGTTCGCTTCAAGGTGGTGGTGCGGAAAGAGTTATGGTTATTATGGCCAAACACTTGGCCAGTATCGGTTATAAGATCAGAATTATTGTTTTTGCCGATTTGATTCACTATGATCTACCTGAAAATATCTCCCTTGAGATTTTGGATAAAAAAAGTGCCGGAAATCATTTGTTGAGAAGCGTGATAAATCTCCGCAGGTTTTATGGAGAAAAAGAAAACAGGCCAGATCTAATGGTTTCGTTTATAACCAAAAACAATCTGATTGCGATATTGGTGTCTAAGTTGAGGGGTATCCCCCTACTCGCCTGTGAACACAGTAACTTTTTTAGAAATCAGAGTCCTATTTTTTTAAGCAAATTAACCAAGACTTTCTTCTATAGATTCGTGGATCAGCTTACAGTGCTTACCAATTTCGATTTACCCTATTATGGTAAATACGGTATTAAAGCCAAGGTCTTGCCAAACCCTGCTACTTTTGAGCCAATACGGGAAATAGAAAACAAACGGAAAAAGACCATATTGGCTGTTGGTGGTTTGGACCGATATCATATCAAGGGTTTTGATAATCTTATTGAGATCATGGAACCTGTACTTAAAAGCAATAAAGATTGGAAATTGAAGTTTGTAGGAGGAGGAGAAAAAGGAAAGGCTTTTTTATTAGAACTGGCAAAAGAAAGGCAAATTGATGAAAGTGTGATATTTACCGGATTTCGGGAGGATGTTGCTGATATTATGAAAGAATCGGATATTTTTGTGCTCTCATCACGTATTGAAGGAATGCCTATGGTATTACTAGAGGCAATGTCGCAGGGAATGGCTTGTATTGCATATGACTGCAAAACCGGCCCCGCAGATATAATAGAATCCAATTTTGACGGTTTATTAATAGAGGATCAGAACATTGAGGCCATGAGTTCTGGCCTGCAGATGATGATTAATGATGAGGACTTAAGAAAGCGATTAAGAACCAATGCCGTAAAATCGGTAGCAAAGTTCTCGATAGAAAGTATTGGGGAGAAGTGGGTCACTTTACTTAAGGAAGTAGTTGAAAAGAGATGAGGCTTGGAGGCCTATTCATCTACAAAGTTGATAACGGCTATTAAATTGCTCATCAGGAGCAAGGGTTTTGTTTAATATAGAAGGATTGTATACGTAAAAATTGTACGTAGTGTTTGCCAAATCGAACTATTCCCCTTGAGTTCGGTTCTAGTGGGTAAAAAAGTAAAAAAAATAGACCACATGGGTTTTTTTAGATTAGTAAAGAAAAATTATCAGAAGCTAAGATGGGCAGGGGTGCGATATGCACGTCGCGTAGGCGTTGAGGTCGGGGAAGGTTGCAGAATTCTGACTTCCTCTTTTGGATCCGATCCCTGGTTAATTTCTATAGGTAATAACGTAACCATAACCTCCGGGGTTAAGCTATTAACCCATGATGTTGCTACATGGTTAATCCGAGATGATAAGGGCAGAAGGTACTCCTTTAAAAGAATTAAGATTGGTAATAATGTGTTCATTGGTGTTAACGCCATAATTATGCCAGGTGTTGTTATTGAGGACAACGTTATTGTGGCCGCTGGCAGCGTAGTTACCAAATCTATCCCTGCCGGTAGTATTGTGGGTGGAAATCCTGCTAAAATTATAGGTGATTACCATGATTATGAGCAAAAAGCTTTAGAGCATTTCGTATCTGACCAGGAGATGGACAAGACCAAAGATCTACGCAGTAGAACAATCGAAGCCCTGGATCCCGAGATCAAAGTTTTTATGGAAAAATAAATTAGACGTCTGCAAATCTACTATCGAATACTTAAGCTTGCTATATAAGAGTTTTATGAGAGAATATTTAGAAATGGCCATAAGGGCCGCTATTGACGGCGGGAAGGAGATCTTGAAAGTCTATACCCAAGAAGAGATCAAAGTAGCCCATAAGAAAGATGAGTCGCCACTGACCGAAGCCGATAGTGCGGCAAACACTGCAATAAACAGGGTTCTTTTAACAACCGATTTTCCAATAATCAGTGAAGAAAATAAGCAACTCGACTATTCTGTACGTAAAAACTGGGAATATTGTTGGATTGTAGACCCGCTTGATGGTACAAAAGAATTCATCAAAAAAAATGGCGAGTTTACCGTAAATATTGCTCTTTGCCAAGATGGAACGCCTATCTTAGGCGTGATTTATGTACCGGTAACCCGAGAATTGTATTATGCCGTGGTTGAAGAGAAAAAAGCATATAAAACAATATTAACAGTAACCCATACAATTGATGGCGAGCTTTATAGTCAAAAAGATGAAATTGCACCTACTAAGGATGCCCAGGTGGTTCGGGTGGTGGGAAGCAGGTCGCATATGAATGATGAAACTCATCAATTCATTGAAACTCTGAAAGAAAGTTATGAGGAAGTGGAAATAGTATCAAAAGGCAGTTCGCTGAAATTTTGCCTTGTAGCAGAAGGTTTAGCCGATATTTATCCTCGTTTTGCTCCCACTATGGAATGGGATACCGCAGCGGGGCAGGCCATTTGCAATGCCGTAGGTTTGAAAGTAACTATTGGTAATACCGGAGATAAACTGACCTATAATAAGAACGATTTACTCAATCCTTTTTTTCTTGTAAGTAAATAATGGGAGACGCCACTTACAAAAGACATTTAGCCAAAACCATAACCTGGCGGGCAGTAGGTACTTTAGATACCGTACTTTTGTCATGGCTGATTACGGGGAACCCTTTCACGGGTCTCAAAATCGGATTTTCAGAGGTAGTCACTAAAATGATTTTGTACTATTTCCATGAAAGACTATGGTTCAGAGTCAGTATTCAGGAAAGTCAAAAAAGACATGTTTTAAAAACCATATCATGGAGAATCATTGGAACTTTGGATACTATGATTCTTTCTTGGATCATTACCGGAAATCCAATGATGGGGCTAAAAATTGGGCTCCTGGAAGTAATTACCAAAATGGTGCTGTATTATCTGCATGAACGTGCGTGGTACAGGATAAATTTTGGACTGGAACGAAGAAAAAGAATCAGAAATGAGTAAAAATATCATCCCCCATACCTACAGGGTTAATAGAGAAGAGCGCAGGCAAGCAAACGGCCATAACTCCTTTCTCATTTTTTTTACCGGTCTTTCTGGTTCCGGAAAGTCTACTATTGCCAACGCCCTGGAAATTAAACTTTTTGTTGATGGCGTAAAGACCTATGTACTAGATGGAGACAATGTGCGGAGAGGTATTAACAGAGATCTGTCATTCAGCCCTGAAGATAGATCAGAAAACAACCGCCGAATTGGGGAAATCGCTAATCTCTTTGTAGATGCCGGCATGGTCGTTTTGGCGGCTTTCGTTGCACCTTACGAAGAAGATAGATTAGCCATAAAAAATACCGTTGGAGAAGAGAATTATATAGAGGTATTTGTAAATGCCAGTCTCGAAGTATGTGAACAAAGAGACGTAAAAGGCTTATACAAAAAGGCAAGAAATGGCGAGATAAAAAATATGACCGGCATTTCTGCGCCCTATGAGGCACCCAAGAATCCTACAATAGAAGTGACACATATGAATTCAATTGAAGAATCTGTAGATATCATCTATGAGGCGATAAAAAACAAATTAAGAGTTTAAAAGCATGAGCAAGTATTATCTAAACTATTTGGACGAATTAGAATCTGAGGCGATTTACGTGTTGCGCGAAGTGTGGGCGCAGTTCCAAAATCCGGTCATCCTATTTTCTGGAGGAAAAGATTCAATAGTAGTAACACATTTGGCTAAAAAAGCCTTCTACCCCAGTAAAATTCCCTTTGCATTGATGCATGTAGATACCGGTCATAACTTTCCGGAAACCATAAAATTTAGAGATGATCTCATTGATAGTTTGGGGGTACAACTGATTGTAGGCTCTGTACAAACCTCAATAGATCAAGGTAGGGTGGCCGAAGAAAAGGGTAAGAATGCCACAAGAAATGCCTTGCAAATAACCACCTTATTAGATGCAATTGAAGACAATAAAGTAGATTGCGCCATTGGAGGGGGTCGACGAGATGAAGAAAAGGCCAGAGCTAAAGAACGCTTTTTCTCTCACAGGGATGATTTTGGTCAATGGGATCCTAAAAATCAACGGCCTGAACTGTGGAATATTTTTAACGGTAAGTATTTTGAAGGAGAGCATTTCAGAGTTTTCCCGATAAGCAACTGGACCGAAATGGATGTTTGGAACTATATCAGAAGAGAAAATATAGAAATTCCTTCGCTCTATTTAGCTCACGAAAGAGAGGTAGTATGGCGCAATGATTCATGGATCCCTAATTCAGAATTCCTGATTTTGGATGATAAAGAAAAAATTGCAGTTAAAAAGATCCGTTTTCGAACTTTAGGAGATATTACAATTACAGGGGGAATCGAGTCAGAGGCAGATACCATTGAAAAAATCGTAAGTGAAGTATCGGCAATGCGTAAAACCGAAAGAGATAACAGATCTGACGACAAACGCTCGGAAACGGCAAGGGAAGACCGCAAAAAGCAGGGATATTTTTAATAATAGCATTAGAATAATGGAAATAAATAACAATCAATTACTAAGATTTACCACCGCCGGAAGTGTGGATGATGGGAAAAGTACCTTAATTGGCCGACTCCTGTACGACTCCAAGTCCATTTTTGAAGATCAATTGGAAGCCATTGAATCTACCAGCAAAAAAAAGGGACATGAGGGCGTGGATCTAGCCCTTTTTACGGACGGACTAAGGGACGAACGCGAGCAGGGTATTACCATAGACGTGGCTTATAGGTATTTTACCACTCCAAAAAGAAAATTCATTATTGCAGATACTCCAGGTCACATACAGTATACACGGAATATGGTGACCGGAGCTTCAACTGCCAACGCGGCCATAATTCTGGTTGATGCGAGGCATGGGGTTATCGAACAAACCAGAAGACACGCGTTTATCGCATCTCTCCTGAACATTCCACATGTTATCGTCTGCATCAATAAAATGGATTTAGTTGATTTTAAAGAGGAGGTATATAACTCGATTCTCAAGCAGTTTGAAGAGTTCTCTTCTAAATTGATCGTCCAGGATATCAGGTTTATTCCCATCAGTGCTTTGTTGGGAGATAATGTTGTGAATAGGTCTGAAAACATGCAATGGTACCAGGGAGGACCTCTACTTCACACCCTTGAAACTATGCACATCAGTAGTGATATTAATAAGGTAGATGCCCGCTTTCCTGTACAGACCGTACTCAGGCCTCAAAGCGAAGGCTTTATTGATTATAGAGGTTATGCAGGAAGAATAGCAAGCGGCGTATTCAGAAAAGGAGATGAAGTGGCCATCATGCCCTCAGGATTCACTTCAAAAATAAAATCGATTGACGGACCTGCAGGCACTATAGAACAGGCCTTTGCTCCGATGTCCGTTTCCATCACTCTGGAAGATGATATTGATATTAGTAGAGGAGACATGATCGTAAGAGCAAACAATCAACCTAGTGCAGTTCAAGACATTGAAGTCATGCTGTGTTGGTTAAATGACAACGCCGCAAGGCCCAGAGCCAAGTACACCATTAAGCATACTACTAACGAGCAAACGGCCATGATCAAAGAGATCATTTACAAAATAGACATAAATTCTTTGGCGCGGAAAACGGATGACACCGAGTTAAATATGAATGATATATGTAAGGTGAAAATACGAACTACCAAGCCACTAATGACAGATTCGTACCGTGAGAACAGAGTTACCGGAAGTATCGTCTTAGTAGACGAAACCACCAATGAAACTGTTGCTGCCGGAATGATAGTTTAATAGTATTGTTGTTTGCCATATCCGGGTGGCGTTAGATCTATGTATTCCCTTACAATTATCTGAATACCTTTGGACTGGTACGGCAGGTTACTTTAATCTAATAGTGGTTTTTTGAGCTCAACACCATATAAAATCGTTTTTGTGCTACCCTCTCTAAAGGCTGGAGGCGCGGAGAGAGTGGTTTCTTTTATATCACAAAATTTAAACAGGGCAACATTTGATTGCAGTCTTCTGGTCGCCGGAAGTGAAGAGGACAGTGTTTATCCTACCGGGGATGTTGAAGTTCAATTTTTTGGCAAGAAGCGTGTTCTTAGTGCCGTTCCTCAATTAACTAAAGCAATTTTAAAGAGAAAACCAGATCTGTTATTTGGCTCTATTGGGCATGTCAATACCATTTTGGGGTTAATAAGTCCATTGACA
Source organism: Flavobacteriaceae bacterium (assembly GCA_040830565.1). Classification (GTDB taxonomy): domain Bacteria; phylum Bacteroidota; class Bacteroidia; order Flavobacteriales; family Flavobacteriaceae; genus JAFMPW01. The sequence continues at coordinate 2,298 of JBFOMC010000316.1, read as the reverse complement.
TCCAAAACCAAGGTCGTAGCCCGCATAGCAAGTGTCTCCTCGGAAATTGCTAAATTCTCTACCGGAAGCAAGGTTCATGGGGTACTTTCAGGGATTGCCACAAAGAACATTGACCATTTCATTTGTCAATCCCGGGATATGAAAGTGGATTTTTTAAACCATTCACCTAATATATCAGAGGAAAAGGTTTCCATAATAAACAATCCCATTACCAGAAACTTTAAGCTGAAGTCAGTAGCTTCAAAAACGCAGAAGATAAGACAGTTTATCACCATAGGAAGACTGAGCAAGGAGAAAGGACACTCCCGGATCTTAAAGGCACTCTCTCAGTATCAAGGTCCATTTCATTATACTATTGTGGGTAACGGACCCCTAAAAGAAATGCTTCAAGAGGAAATACAATTGCTTAACTTGGAAGAAAAGATCAGTCAGGTTGATCATACCAAAGAAGTTGAAAAGTATCTGAGTGACAGCGATTTATTTTTACAAGGCTCATATGTAGAAGGCTTTCCGAATGCCCTACTTGAAAGTTGCGCGGTAGGCACTCCTGCCCTAGCCTTTAATGCCCCGGGTGGCACTAAAGAAATAATAGAGCACGGCATCAATGGGTTTTTGGTAGAAACGGATGAGGATTTCCTCAATTACCTCAATAAAAATATGGACTGGAACCCAGAACAAATTAAGACCTCGGTAGAGAAAAAGTTCAATCAAAAACATATTATTCTTCAATATGAGAGACTCTTCTTGCAACTTTTAGGTAAAAACCCATAAAATCTTGATGCTCTTTTTACGTTTACTAAAGTATAACTGCCATTAACCATACCAAATAAGATGAAATCTGGCGAGAAGCCTCTAAAAATATTACATGTTGTCAATTCCCTTTATTCAGGTGGAGCTGAGAAACTTTTGGTAGATGCGGTGCTGAAATACACCCAGAAAGGTCTAGGTTCGGATGTTCTAGTACTCAATGCCAGAAAATCTCATCTATACGATACTTTGGCCAATGAACCGGGGATAAGAATGATTCATTCCTCTGAGACAAAAAGCGTCTATAGTTTTTCTCATATTTTTACCCTTAGAAAGTTACTTCCACTTTACGACATTGTTCATGTCCATTTATTCCCTTCACTTTATTGGACTGCAATTGCAAATTTGTTCACTCCGAAATCAAAAACTCCAATTATTCTCACCGAGCACAGTACCAACAATAAGCGAAGAGGGAATTGGTTTTACAAAAGAGTAGATAGGTTTTTATATAAGCAATTCAACAAAATCGTTGCAATATCAGACATTGCCGAAAAAAGCCTCCGCGAACATCTCGGCGCCAAATTCAAGAACATTATTACAATCAACAATGGTATTAACCTGGAGATCATTGATAGAGCCAATGCCTATCCTAAGGAGACATTCGGACTCAAAGAAGATGATTTCCTTTTAATTCAGGTTTCCGGTTTCAGATATCCCAAAGATCAAAAGACGGTCATAAAAGCACTAAGCAAACTTCCGGAAAACGTGCATTTATTGCTTGTAGGCGATGGCATAGAATTAGAAGCCTGCCGGGATTTTGCCAAAGAGCAAAGCCTAGACCGGCGTGTGCAATTTCTTGGACTCCGGAGCGACGTTCCCGAGCTGCTGAAAACCGCTGATGTGGCCATACTTTCTTCAATCTATGAAGGTCTGTCATTGGCAAGTGTGGAAGGTTTAGCTTCTGCAAGGCCATTTATAGCCACCGATGTTCCCGGTTTAAGAGAGGTGGTGAAAGGAGCCGGTTTACTATTTCCCACAGGGGATTATGAAAAATTAGCAGACCTGGTCCTCAGACTTTACACAGATAATAACTACTACAAACAAACCGTGGAAAGTTGTCTGGGAAGAGCAAGACAATATGATATTGAAAATATGGTGAACAACTACATAGGCTTGTATCAAACCGCTATAAACCATCAGAAATGAGAAAGAAACTCATAAGGATTACCACTGTACCCTACTCTCTTGGTGGTTTGCTAAAAGGGCAACTTAAATTTATGTCGGATTATTTCGAGGTGGTAGGCATATCCTCATATGCAGATGGACATCTGGATAAAGTGGCCGCGAAAGAAGGAATTAGGGTTATCCCTGTTGAGATGACCCGGAAAATTACCGTCTTTAAGGATTTGGCAGCGGTATGGAAGTTGTTTTGGATCTTTAGAAAGGAAATTCCTTTGATTGTTCATACGCATACCACCAAGGCGGGTCCGGCCGGGATCTTTCCTGCCTTTTTGACCGGTTTCCCAAATAGCGTTACTCTCATTGCAGGTT
>JBFOMC010000315.1:0-2109 GCA_040830565.1 Flavobacteriaceae bacterium | reverse complement strand
CATGTTGTTGAAATAATCAATGCACTACACCGCGAGAATGGGCCCTTGGTTCAATTAAGGACAACATTTAAAGAACCAGAACCACTGCTTTATTTATGACTCGTAAAGCCGTATCAGTCAATTGGGGGATTGTTGGAACGGGTACTGTTACCAGGCAATTCTGTCTTCAGTTAAGGAAGGTTAAGGACGCAGCAATCCAGCATGTTTCCGGAACAGATAATAATAAGGCCTCTCTTTTTGCGAGGGATTTTCATGCCCCAAACTGTTCTGCGGACATTCATGATCTTCTTGCTGATGAGCTTGTGGATATAGTCTACGTCTCGAGTCCAACCCGATTTCACGCAGAACACGCAATGGCAACTTTGACAGCTTCAAAACATCTGGTCTGTGAAAAACCTTTTGTTACCGATGCCAAGATTTTCGAAGAAATATGTAAACTTTCGAAAGAACGTCAGCTTTTCTGTATGGAAGGAATGTGGATGCGTTTTAATCCATTGATTCAAGAAGCCAGGAAGGTTGTCATGAGCAATGAAATTGGGGACATCAAGTACATTGAAATTGAAATCGGTTATCCCAAATCCAAAAGGCGATTAAAAGATCCCTCAAGGGGTCCAATATGGGATTTTGCTGTTTATGGTTTATCGCTAATTCAGTATTTGGTGGGACGGCCGGATCAAGTACACTCGGTGTCTGTCACTCCAAAGAATTGTTGTAGCCCCGGAACAATCTCAGTTGTACTTGGGAAAGGAGATACAGTATCTACACTAACTTCATCAGTTGAGATTGGTTTATCCAATCGGGCGAAAATAGTTGGGACACAAGGCATTTTAGAACTAGGTCCACAGTTTTTCTGTCCAGAATTTCTGCGCTGCAATAAACCAATTTTTCCGCGATCCGCATGGAGAGATCTGGCTGCCAAACTTGAGAGGCGATTATTCGGAGAGCAATCGCTTGAAAGTGGACATCAGTTAACCACTTCCATTGAACAGGGCTTTTACTTCCAAGCCGAGCACGCTACCAAGGCGATCTTAAGGGGTTCCAAAGAAAGCTCAATTCAGCCGTTGAAAGACACACTTGAGGTAATTGAGTTAGCTCAAGCGCTGTATCCTGATATGATGGAGTGATTACATGAAAATAATCCATTTGCCCTCATATGATATAAATCCTTACCAGCGGAATCTTGCCGATGCTCAGATCCAGTTGGGTCACGAAGTTCTTCTTGGCGGCGGCGGCGGAAATTTTTTCAGAACGGCACTATTCAAATGGAAGGCGGATGTATTACATTTTCATTGGCTACATCCTTATCTCTTGAAAAAATCCAAACTAGGATCTGTGATTCGAGCTACCCGGTTTTTGATTGAAGTGCTCATATTGAAAGTTTCTGGATACTCAATTGTATGGACTATTCACAACCTTCAAAATCATAGTAATGTTCACATTGGAATTGAGCGTTTTTTCACGGTTCTATTTTGCAGACTATGTAATGAGCGGATCGCACATACATCCGAGGCTGCCAGATTAGCAGAGGATCGATTTCATCTCAAAAAAGACACAGTGACAGTGATACCGCATCCCAGTTACGTTGGGCTATACCCGGATAATGTTTCACGTGACAAGGCAAGGGAAATACTAAACCTGCGTGACGAAGATAAGGTATTTTTGTTTTTGGGCCGAATAAACCGCTACAAAGGGATTTTCGATTTAATTGAGGCCTTTGAATCTCTGGATACGAACGCAACGCTTGTTATTGCTGGAGTTCCAGAAGATGAAGAAAGCCAGCAAAAGCTATTAGAGTATGGCGCTTCAAACGATAGAGTTATACTACGGCTTGAAAGAGTTAATGATGATGAGCTGCAGACTTTCTTTCGCGGATCAGATGTAGCGGTGTTTCCATACAAACAAATACTCACCAGTGGAGCAATGATATTGGCAATGTCCTTTGGCATATCGATAATAGCACCAAATGTAAGTTCGATCAGGGAAACAATAGGCGAGGAGGGGGCTCTTTTTTATACAATGAACAATATAGGAAGTCTCACGGAAGCAATGAGGAAATCTATGGAGATAGATACTGAAGCAATGGGCTTAACAAACTACCGTATTGCCTCT
>JBFOMC010000314.1:0-17596 GCA_040830565.1 Flavobacteriaceae bacterium | reverse complement strand
GGTTAACTAAGACCTTGAAGATACCCCTGTTTCCAGGCTCTGTCCCGTATCTTAAAGACAATGAGAGCAGGAATTTACCCTCTAATTAACCTTTTATCTCAAATATAGAATTATTTAAATAATGCCACAACCTGCCTCGCCAGGGATTCAAATAAAGGGTTCAAGGCCAGTTTTATGGCAGCCCTTCTGCTTTGGATTTCACTCTTCCCTCATAACGTATGACCAGGCGCTGAGAGCTGTTTACAATTATTTCGCTTTTCAAATTTGGATATAGGGTAATAGCAACATCAAAAACTTCGGTATTATTCATCACCCTGAACGTAATCTGGTGCTTAAGTTTATCCTCATCTTTTACGGATTCGTATTCCTTAACCCTGCCACTAAATACAATACCGCTATTTGTGTTACCATATCCACCGCCAACTTGCCTTTCACCGTAATAAGGCAATGAGGCTTCTACCTCCATCCCATTTACTTTGAGGTAATTGCTGTTTCCGGTGAGATTAATTCTATTAGCCGCACTACCGGGAGGAAAAAGGCCGGCATTGGAGACCTGGCTCATGCTGTTCGTGAGCATAGGAATGGCCCATTCAGAGTTAATTTCGAAGTCCTTTTCGGCCACCCACTGGTCTAGTTGCCGACTTTTAGCCGTAGGCTCCACTATTTTGGTTGAAGATCCACAGCCAATAAGCGTAGAAATAACGAGGAAGGCTGTTAGATAAATATTGAGTTTCATAGCATATCACTTTTGTTTCCTTCAAGATAATAAGAATCTAAGCACCAGATTCAAAACTTTTCATAAAGTTGTGCTTCCTTGGGTCTAAAATTCTTAATAGGATAAAAAATTAACAAATCTGGTAGTTTAAGGCGCTATATTTTATGTAGCTTTGCTACTAAATATGTAGCACTTATGGCTTTACCAATTCCAGGATCTCCTGTAAGGGGCTCTAAAACCGGACAACCCATTATGGCGCTTTTAGATCTTCTGGGCCGAAGTTGGGCAATGGGGATCATCTGGCATCTAAATAAGGGTCCCAGTACTTTTAGACAATGCCAGGAATACTGCGAGAATATCTCCCCTACCACCTTAAACAAGAGATTGAAAGAATTGAGAGAGATGAAACTTATTGAGCGCTCGCTAAATGGGTATGGTTTAACCTCGGAAGGAAGGGAACTCTATGACCTTATAGAACCTTTGGGTAGTTGGGCAAGAACCTGGGCCCAGAAATTTAAATAGCAGATGAAATATAGAAATATAACAAAGCCCGTACCCGGAGAATATCCGGAATATTCTAAAATTTATATGGATCTTATGGATGATGATGGGGAGGTACTTAAACACCTGTGGCAGAATTTTATCGACCTAAAAAAATTGATCTATGATGTTCCGGAAGAACGTCTATATTTTAGGTACGCTCAGAATAAATGGACAATAAAAGAGATTCTGGTACATCTTATTGATGATGAGCGAATTTTTACGTATCGAGCTCTTCGGTATGCGCGTAATGACGCCACTCCCCTCCATGGATTTGATGAAAATATGTATGCAAGATACTCCAGAGCCAACTCCAGAAGTTTGAAGAGCATTTTTGAAGAGTATGAGGCCGTAAGGAAATCCACTATTTCCCTTTTTCAACATTTACCGGAAGAAGCCTTCCTTAGAAGTGGTCCCGGAATAGAAACTGATGGCAGTATTGTAAACGAGCGCACTGTAAGAGGTTTGGCTTACCATCTTGCCGGGCATGAAAGAAGACACATCAACATTATCAAGGAGCGCTACTTAAGAGTCCCTTTGCGCTAAACTCCGCTCTCCTATTGAAACCAATGGTGTTTACAATATCTGATTAAAAAATTTAACAGCAATTTATAGGTCACCTGCGTAACAAAAGATAAAACGGCACGTCTTTTGTATATAGATCATTATATGTTTTACATTATGAGAACACAAGTAATCACATATGATAAGCGCAACCTGTATTTTAGTCTTAAAGACGGTTGGAGCATAAAAAAGTACCACTGGTTAAGGTAGGTTTAAACCTATCTCAGAACATCGCTTTTCTCTTTGATCTTTAAAAGAGATTATAGCTATGACTGCCCAATAACAGCATGATGCCCGGTTCTTCGACGCTCTATTCTTCACCTTTTCTACACCCTTACCTAGGCTGTTAGCCATTTTTATCCTACATTTAAGGATAGTACCCAAATTTTCACAGAATATGTTGTCCCTTAAATCCAGGCTTTGGATCATTGTGGTATTTTCACTTTTACTGCTCGCTGCAGTTCCCATCGCAAGGGGCCCAGGGCTCACTAACATAGCACCAGTAGAAAAATACCTGAACGGTACGTTTCCTTCGCGTTCACCATCTCCCCTTCCTTATCAACCTGTTTTTCCTAATCTAAGTTTTGATTCTCCTCTGGCATTTGCAATGCATCCCTACCAAAATAAGATCATTGTTGGACAAAGAGATGGTAAAATTTACTGGTTTAATAAACAAGATCAGGTAAGTACCAAGAGTTTGATCATAGACCTGTCCAATGAAGTTGGCGTGGTATGGGATGGAGGATTTTTAGGTTTTGCCTTACATCCGGAATTTGGCCTCGGCAGCAAGAATTATTTCTATACGTATTATACCACCAAAGACCAAAATGGGAATGACTTTCCCAATACGTATACCACACAGAATTGCGATAATGAAGAGTATTGGGGGAATCATTTAATGTTGGTAAGGTTCGAGGCCGACCCGGATACGATGGAGGTGATACCCGATTCCCAAACTACTCTGATCAAAATAAGAATGTACGGTACCTCTCACCGGGGTGGTGGGATGCTGTTTGGCAAAGATGGGTTTCTTTATTTGACCACTGGGGATCAGACTGCTTTTAGAAAATCTCAGGATATCATCAATAATCTGGATGGAGGAGTTTTGCGAATAGATGTGGATAAAGACCCAGCTAAAAGCCATCCTCCTGTAAAAAATATGCCCGATGACCACGGTTTTGAGGATGAGCTGACAGGGAATGAATACTGGATCCCTAACGACAACCCTTTTTTAAGTCCTAGCGGAGAAAATTTCGAAGAGTACTATACGATGGGACATCGGAACCCACATCGGATGACTATGGATATGAATACGGGCCTGATGTACATCGGAGAGGTTGGAGGAGTAAAGCACGAAGAAGTGAATGTCGTTCAAAAAGGAAGAAACTACGGTTGGCCGGTGTATGAAGGTCTTTCCAAGGATAATGCCTGTGGGGATGATCAATTGTTCAACAATATGGATCATGAGGAACCCTTGGTAGCATTCCCAAGGAGAGATGCTAACTCACTTACCGGAGGTTATGTTTATCAGGGCACTGAAATTCCGGAACTAATAGGAAAATATATTTGCGCAGACTACGGAAATGGCGCGGAGATTTGGGCTGTTGACACTGAAACAGGATTATATGAACTCCTGGGAAATTTTGAACCTTCAAACATTATCTCCTTTGGGCAGGACGATGAAGGAGAGGTTTATATTCTGAAACAAGGCGTAAGTACGCTCTATAAACTTAGTCAAAGAAGCGGCGAGGTCGGTGAGATTCCACAATTTTTATCCCAAACGGGCGCTTTTGAGAGCCTGGATGATTTAAGTCCGTCAGCAGGCCTGGTAGCCTACGATCTGATTCAGCCATTTTGGTCAGACGGAGCTATTAAAAAAAGATGGATGGTAATCCCTAATGATGGGACCCATGACCAGGATAGTGAGCAAATCGACTTTTCAGAAAATGATCCCTGGCAATTTCCTGAAGGAGCCGTGCTGGTGAAACACTTCGAATTGCCTGTAGATGATGTTGACCCGGGTAAAACCAAACGCCTGGAAACCCGTTTTTCGATCAAAGGAGAGGACGGCAATTTCTATTTTGTCACGTATAAATGGAATGAAACCCAAACCGATGCCGAACTACTGGAGAACGCAATGGATGAGGAAATATCGATCCAAAATGGTGCAGGAGGAACCAGAATGCAAACCTGGCATTATCCGAGCAGAACTGAATGTTTTTCTTGCCATAACACTTCTTCAGGCGGAACTCTAGGAGCCAGAACAAGGAATTTAAATAAGCAATATACTTATGAAGAAACCGGTGTTACCTCTAATCAGTTGTTGACTCTTAGCAGTCTGGGAATATTGAATTCTGAAATAGAGGAAGCGGATATTCCCAATTTTATCAGCGCAAAATCTTTGACAGATACGGACGCCTCTCTGGATGAAAAGGCCCGATCTTATTTGGATGTCAACTGTGCTTACTGCCATAGACCAGGAACTGGGAACAGGGCTGAATTTGACCTTCGCCTTAAAAACACACTCGAAGAAACGCATCTACTAACCGCCGGTTATCTAACTTCTTTGGGTATAGATGGCGAAGGACTTTTAGTCCCCGGGGATGCAGCTAAATCGATCTTGTACCAAAGGTTGCTAAGTTTAGACGAGAATATTATGATGCCCCCACTGGCTAAAAAAGCCATTGATATAGAGGGGGCAGCTCTGATTGAAGCCTGGATAAATAACATGGAAGCAATTCAGCAACCAGAGCCCGAACCGGAACCAGAACCAGAATCAGAACCTGAGATCCCTACAAAACCCATTGCCGAACTCATAGTTGCTCCCAATCCAATTAAATCAGGTCAGGAACTAGAAGCCACTTTTAAAACAGCCGAAGCCGGAGAGGTCTCTGTGCGAATCATCAACTTAAATGGCCAGGTGGTAAGCGAATTTTCTGCCTTATCTGAAGTTGGAGAAAACAGGTTAAGCCTGCCTACGACCTATCTCTCCAGTGGGATCTATCTCATGGGGATATGGGTTGGTAAAGATCATGAACTACAAAAAATGCTTGTCTACTAGACTATTCTTGGGAAACGCTTTGGGGTTCCTGATCCAACAGGCCTGGTGGCCTTTTACACCTTAGCCGTTTAGCGAAAAATGCTTGCCTCGGCAATTTTTAGTATTAGCTCCTCTTAATTCTGTCCTTTTATCCGGTATTCCTGCAAGCTTCTCCTACGGCCGATTTCAAAAAATAATTGCAGTTTGTAGGAATGTGCATTTCATCGATTAAACCCTGTAATATAACGGCTTCTGACTTGTTATACTTCCACCATATACTAATTTTATGTAAACTGAATAATAACCCACTCCCCGACCAAATTTTTGCAAAATGCTGCTCAATAAATCCAAGCGCTGGATCCTTCTCGTATTTTCGTTCCTCCTGCTCGCGTCCGTACCTTTTATGCAAGGTCCGGGACTTACAGAGGTACATGCAATAGACAAATATTTAGATGGCAACTTTCCATCATTATCACCCTCTCCAGTTCCTTACAAAGCTGCTTTTCCGAATCTGACCTTCGATTCTCCGCTCACTTTCGTTATGCATCCCACTCAGAACAAGATCATCCTAGGCCAAAGAGACGGGAAGATCTATTGGTTCAATAACCAGGATCAGACTACTCAAAAAAATCTGCTGATAGACCTTTCCAACGAGGTAGGAGTTGTTTGGGACGGAGGTTTTTTAGGAATGGCATTGCATCCGAATTTTGGGCAAACCGGCAGTAATTACTTTTATACTTTCTATACCACAAGGGATGTGAATGGAAACAATATTCCAAATAGTTACACCACACAAAACTGCACCAACGAGGAGTATTGGGGAAATTATATTATGCTTACCCGTTTCGAAGTCGCCGACGGAACTTTGGACGTAGTGCCCAACTCTAAAACCACACTTTTCAAAATTAGAATGTATGGCACCACACATAGAGGAGGTGCTCTCGTATTTGGGGACGACGGTTTCCTTTACATTACTACCGGAGATCAAACAGCCTTTGAAAAGGCTCAGGATATTGAAAATAACCTGGATGGTGGTGTCCTTAGAATAGATGTGGACAAGGATCCTACAAAGAGTCATGCCCCCATTAGGACCATGCCCGATGACCACGGTTTTTCTGACGAACTTACAGGAAACGAATATTGGATCCCTAATGACAATCCCTTCTTGAGTCCGACCGGAGATAGTTTTGAGGAGTATTATAGCATAGGCCACCGTAGTCCACACCGGATGACCAAAGACCCGGAAACTGGCATTATGTATATAGGTGAGGTTGGACTCAATCTGCACGAAGAAATTAATGTTGTTTCCAAGGGGAAGAATTTCGGTTGGCCGGTTTATGAAGGAAATGCCAAGGTCAATAGATGTGGACCTACACTCTACAATAATATGGCCCATGAAGCCCCCTTGGTTGCTTTTCCAAGATTCGATGCAAATGCTTTGATCGGAGGTTTCGTATATCGGGGTACAGAGATCCCGGATTTGGTTGGGAAATACATTTGTGCAGATTACGGTACAGGGGAAGAAATATGGTCTGTAGATGTTTCTACAGGTAATTATGAACTCTTAGGCAATTTTGGCCCGGCCAATATAATTTCATTTGGCCAAGACAATTTGGGAGAGATCTATATTATGAAACTGGGTGTTGATACAATTTATAAACTTACCCAGAAGAACAATCTCCCCCAAACCATTCCTCAGTGGCTATCACAAACCGGAGCGTTTGATGATCTTACAACACTTACTCCGGCAGATGGCGTAATACCTTACGATCAAATTCAACCTTTCTGGTCAGACGGTGCCCTTAAGAAACGTTGGATGGTTGTACCCAACGATGGTAGTTATAATTCTGCAGAAGAGCAAATTGCTTACTCTGAAAATGATATTTGGGTGTTTCCGGAGGGAAGCGTGCTGATCAAGCATTTTGAATTGCCTTTAGATGCCAACAATCCAAATGTCACCAAACGCCTGGAGACCAGATTCACTGTAAAGGGCTCGGATGGGAATTTCTACTTTGCGACTTACAAATGGAACGCTGCTCAAACCGACGCTGAGCTTTTAGCCACTGGCCTCGATGAAGATATCAACGTGTTGGATGAAAATGGAAATAACCAGGTTCAGACCTGGCACTACCCTAGTACTTCGGAATGCTTGTCGTGCCATAATGCCGCCTCAGGGGGTACTTTAGGCCCCAGAACCCGGAACCTCAATAATAGTATTACCTATGAATCTACGGGCATCATAGCTAATCAGTTGGTAACCTTGAGCAGCTTAGGAGCTTTGGACAGTCAGATCGATGACAATGATACTCCAAATCTACTCACGATAAGTGCAGCAGAGGACCCTGGAGCAACCCTTGATCAGAGAGCCAGGTCATATTTAGATGTCAACTGCGCCTATTGTCATAGTCCGGGTACAGGAAATAGAGCCAATTTTGATCTAAGACTTATTAATTCCTTGGAGGAAACGGGGCTTTTGACAGCCGGATTCAGTACTTCACTTGGAATTCAAGGCGAGGCTATATTGGTGCCGGGAGACGCATCTAAATCTCACCTTTATCACAGGATAAATAGTCTGGATGAAAACATCATGATGCCACCTTTGGCCAAGAATGAGGTTGATGAAGATGGGGCTGCACTCATCGCCCAATGGATCAATCAATTAAACCTCTTCGATCCGCTTACTGAAGGCAGCTATAGCATACAGAATAAGGCAAGTGGTAAAGTCATTGAAATATCCGGAGCCAATACCGCAGATCTGGCAAATGCGGAACAATCTGATTACCAGCAAATGGCCCATCAGCAATTTTCGTTTACTACCGGGACTCCAGATCATTTCACCATAAAAGCGCTTCATAGCGATAAGTTTATTGATCTCGCAAACCCTGGAACTAATGTGTTACAAAACAGCGCTAATGGTACGGACACCCAGGAATGGCAAGCTGTACCAGTAGATGAGGAATACTTCTATATTATAAATAAGGATAACGGTCACTACCTGGAGGTAGCCAATGGTTCTCTTCAAAATGGGGCAAATATTGAGGTTAACCCCTCAAACGGCAGTGATGCTCAGCAATGGAAACTTAATCCAGCACAGCTGGCCCTGGCAAGTGCTGATGTTCTTAGTGGGGATGCCCCTTTAACCGTCAACTTCACAGGTAGTAATTCTCCGAACGCGAGTGGTTATTCATGGGATTTTGGAGGAGACGGGAATGCTACTGTGGCAGACCCCCAACATACTTTTACAGATCCGGGAGTGTATGATGTAGTCCTCACGGTTACCGGAGCTAATGGCACCGGAGTTGCGAGCCTACAAATTACCGTAGACCAGCCCCTGCCGAATTTTGAGCAAAGAATCAATGTGGGGGGGCCTCAACTCACACATAATGGAGAGGTATTTGAAGCAGATCAGTTTTTTACGGGAGGTAGATCTTACACAAATAACAATGCAGAAGTAGCTCCATTATACAAAACTGAACGCAGTGCACCTGTAAAGGAATTTTCATATAACATTCCCCTGTCCAATGGCCAATACAACGTTAATCTCCATTTTGCAGAGATCTATTGGGGAGCCACAGGAGGCGGTGCAGGAGGTACTGGGAAAAGAATTTTTGACGTGCAGCTCGAAGGAAATCTAGTGTTAGATGATTACGACATCAATCAAGATGTAGGCCCTCAGACCGAAGTGGTAAAAACTTTTGCGGTTACCATGACAGACGGTACTTTAAATATCAATCTGGATGCGCTTGGTGGTGATGGGGTAGATCAGCCAAAATTATCGGCCATAGAGATCATTGGAAACACAGAACCTGCGCCACCGGTCGCAGTGGCAACCGCAGATGTCACCCAAGGAGATGCACCACTTACCGTGAATTTTACGGGAAGCAATTCTACGGATACTGAAAGTTATTCCTGGGACTTTGGAGGAGATGGTAGTTCGACCTTAGCGGATCCTCAACACACCTTTACAGATCCCGGCATTTATGATGTAGTCCTAACCGTAACCGGACCGCTGGGAACAGATACGGCCAATATTCAGATTACGGTTGATGATCCTACGGCAATTCCGCCAGTAGCCGTTGCCAGTTCTGATATTGTTAGCGGAGATGCGCCACTCACAGTAAACTTTACAGGAAGCAATTCTACCAACACCACCAGTTATTCCTGGGACTTTGGAGGGGATGGAAATTCGACCTTGGCCGATCCTCAACATACCTTTACCGATCCGGGTATCTACAATGTAGTACTCACAGTGACAGGTCCCCACGGAACAGATACAGCAAACGTGCAAATAACCGTTTCTGATCCCGCGGCCGACTTTGAACTTAGGATCAATAGCGGAGGCCCGGCACTAACACATAATGGGGAATTGTTCCAGGCAGACCAATATTTTACTGGCGGAAAAGCATATACGAATAACAGTGCAGAGGTGGCCACTTTGTACAAAACAGAACGAAGTGCTCCTTTGAAAGAATATACTTATGACATTCCATTAGCCAATGGGCAGTACAACGTAAGTCTACACTTTGCTGAAATCTATTGGGGCGCGACCGGGGGCGGTCCCGGAGGCAATGGTAGAAGAATATTCGATGTGAATATAGAGGGCAACCTGGTCCTGGACAACTACGATATCAATGCAGAAGTCGGACCCCAGACAGAGGTGATAAGGACTTTTCCGGTAACAATGACGGATGGGATGCTGAATATCAGTTTGGACGCTCTAGGCAGTGACGGAAAAGATCAGCCTAAATTATCGGCCATTGAGATTATCGGCAGCATAGATCCGGAAGCTCCGATAGCAATCGCTTCAGCGGACATAAGCAGCGGAGATGCCCCGCTAACAGTTAATTTCACTGGCAGCAATTCCTCTAATGTAACCAGTTATTCATGGGATTTCGGAGGCGATGGGAATTCAACGGCTGCAGATCCTCAGCATACCTTTAATACTCCTGGGGTCTACGATGTGGTCCTTACCGTAACGGGAAGCAGTAGTACGGATACTGCCACGGTCCAAATCACGGTTACAGATCCGAATGCTGTTTTTGAGTTAAGGATTAATAGTGGCGGCCCGGAACTGACCCATAATGGTGAGCTGTTTGAGGCCGATCAGTTCTTCAGCGGAGGGAGGTCCTATACCAATAACAGTGCTGAAGTGGCATCTTTATACAAAACTGAACGTAGCGCTCCTGTGAAGGTCTTCAACTATGACATTCCGCTGGCCAATGGGCAATACAATGTAAGCTTACACTTTGCCGAGATCTATTGGGGAGCCACAGGAGGTGGCCCGGGTGGTGTAGGCAGAAGGGTATTTGATGTAAACCTTGAGGGAGCTACGGTCTTGGATGATTACGATATTAATGCTGATGTTGGTCCGCAAACGGAAGTAATTAAAACCTATCCGGTTACGGTCACAGACGGTACTTTAAATATCATCTTTGACACTGCAGGGAGTGATGGAATTAATCAACCAAAACTCTCGGCTATAGAGATTATCGGAGACTCCGGTAGCCAGTCTCTTTCTGCTCAACTTGCAGCTAAGGACCAGCCAAATACAATGGATTTCAACTTAAGCCCGGTGCCCGTAAGAACTGGTCAAAGATTGACAGCTACTCTTAGAACGGCGCAAAAAGCCGAAGTCAGTATCAGGATTATGAGCATTAGCGGACAAGTGGTTCAAGAGCAGGCCGTAAATACGCGTGCAGGGACGAATACTTTCGATATATCAACGGAGCTCCTGCCGTCTGGGATATATCTTGTTGGAGCCCAGGTAGGATCTGAAAATCACCTACAAAAGATTATTGTGTATTGACAATAAACCCTTAGAGTTTTAGAAAGTATTCCATCAACACCTGAGCAGAAACTTCTCCTTTGATTTTAATAAAGTCTCTAGGAGTATTATCGCCGATCTCATACGTAATGGCCGTAGCACCAAATTGCTGATTATACCAGCCACTTGATGTTGGCCGACTGATTTTACCTGGTTGTTCGTTAATATCCTCAAGCTTGAGCCTGGATTGAATTCCTGCAAGCCAGCTTTTCGTAAAGTCGGGAATCTTCTTTGGCACACTCTCCTCATGAGTATAGTAAACATCCTGGTAGGTACTATGGAAATCGAGTCCCAAAAGGACCTCATTGTTGTTCGTCACCGTTTCTCTGACCATATGATCCGATATCTGATCTATTTCCGGCTGTCTGTATTTGCTCCAATCCCGGTTGAGATCTACCCCTCCGGTATTATGCCTGTAGTGCCCTAGATCTACGCCGTCCGGATTCATTAAAGGATATACCATAAGCCGGTACTTCTCTAAAAACCCATTGTAGACCCCTTCTTTCAAAATGGTTTCAACAAAAGATCTCATGGCGATATAACCAGTAACTTCGGGTGGATGTTGTCTGCTGATAATTAAGATGGCAGGTTTGTTTTGATGATCTCCCTTGGAGATATTAATAAAATACAACTGCCTTCCTAAAACACTTTGTCCGGCCGAACCTAGACTGGCCCATGTATTCTGTCCTATTGATCTGGCCCAATCTCCGACCCTTTTATAATCCTGAATCTCCTGAGCGGCAATCCAGAGTGTATCAGAACTTAGCGGAAGTTTTAGCAAGGCGCTTGTGGTATCCGTGGCGATCTCAACTCGACTTGAATCTAAGGCTTGCCAGTTAGCACCGTCCTTACTTATCTTGGGAAAATACCGATGCTTATGATCGTTGCCATAGGTCAATTTCACATAAACCTCCCTGGGGGTTTTGGACCAAAGTTTAAAGGCGTACCAGGGGCTCGGGTTAATAGGAGTGTTTTCCGGATTGATGCTCGCCACATAACTCGAATCATTCAATTGTGCAAAATTGTTCAGCCGCGCCGCAGGAAAATTATTCGTTGCAGAAACTTCATTGAGATTAAAAATCCTCTTATCCTGATACGTAATTGCTCTGGTCTTTGTATTAACCGGATTTGGAAATCTGTGTTTTCTGGCTTCAAGTTCTGAGCTGCTTTTACAAGAAGCAAAAAGTATCAGCCAAAGAAGAATGGTTTGTCTCATTTTGTTGGGAATTAGCTTAGTTTAGTCTCTGACCAAAGATAGTTTTAAAATTACACTAGTTTCTAGTGTACTAGGTTTACTTTTTCTCTGGTTTTAAGCTGAATAAGACGATGGGAATAGAAAAAGGCCACCCTAACAATGCCATTTATTTATCCTATCTTAAATGTTGCATTATAGAAAGTTAGTGCTAGCGGTAGATTATTAGCTCAAAAACCTACTTTTGGAGAAACAATTGGCTGAAACAGATATTTAAAAAAACATTGAATAGGCATGAGACTTAGGGATAAAGTTATATTGGTTACTGGTGGATATACGGGAATAGGAAAAGCCATTGTGCATCGCTGCATTTTAGAAGGTGCTAAAATTCTGGTCAATGGACTGCATGAAGAAAAAGGGAAAGCCTTACTCCATGAACAGGACCGATCTAACATCCAAATTCATACCCAGGATATTACAGAAAAAGATGCTGCTAAAAATCTGGTCTCTGCTGCACTTAATGCCTTTGGGAAATTAGATGCCGTAGTCAACAATGCTGCAATCATAAGGCCGTCCAATATAGCGACGACCGATGTTGACTTTCTCAGAAGAATGTTGGAGGTGAATACTATTGCCCCTTTTAGTATCATCAAGGAGGCCCTGCCCCATTTGAGCTCCGCTAAGGGATGTATTCTAAATATTGGTTCTATCAACTCCTGGAGTGGAGAACCTGACCTTTTGGCTTATAGCATATCAAAGGGAGCCCTTATGACCTTGAGTAGAAATCTTGGAGATAGTCTTTTTAGGGAACATGGGGTGAGGGTAAATCAGATCAATCCGGGTTGGGTTCTTACAGACAACGAGTTTGTGAATCAGAAGGAACAGGGAAAGAAAGACAATTGGCATGAAGATATACCCAAGGTTTTTGCACCATCGCAACGATTATTTAAACCTGAAGAGCTGGCCGCGGCGGCCATATACCTCTTATCTGATGAATCTGGTCCTGTTAGCGGACAGGTATTGGAGGTAGAACAGTTTCCAATGATTGGCCGAAATATGCCTAAAAATTGGTAAATTCTTTAGTCTTTTAACTTGATTAATAAACAGCGCTTAGTTTGCGCCTCTTAACACACTTTCAGAAGCTTAAAATAAAAATATATGACTCAAATAAAATCCATTTTACTAGACAAAAGACCGATTGGGCTCCCAAAACTCTCAGACTTCAGTACCGTTAAAGAGGAGGTGCCTGAAGTGGCAGAAGGAAACATTTTACTGAAACTAAAGTACGCTTCTGTAGATCCTTACCTCAGGGGGAGAATGAATGATGTAAAATCTTATATCCCTCCATTTGAGTTAGGCCGCCCCATAGTGTCGGGAGGCGTTGCTGAAGTATTGGATTCTCGGCATGCAGACTTTAAGCAGGGTGATTTTGTTTCCGGAATGATGGCCTGGAAAGAGATCCAAACATCTAAGGGGGAGGGTCTCTATAAGGTCGATCCCAATCTTGCCCCTTTATCTGCATATTTAGGAGTACTCGGGTTAACCGGATTAACCGCTTATCTGGGGCTTACAGAAATCGGAAAACCCAAAAAAGGAGAAACCCTGGTGGTCTCCGGAGCTGCCGGTGCCGTTGGGAGCATAGTGGGTCAGCTTGGTAAACTCCTCGGGCTAAAAGTAATTGGCACTGCTGGTAGCGACGAAAAGGTAGCAATGCTAACCGACAAGTTCGGATTTGACAAAGGGATCAATTACAATACCACCGAAAACATGGTCGATGCCTTGAAAACTGCTTGTCCTGATGGCATCGACATCTATTGGGACAATGTGGGTGGCAAAGTGTCCGAAGCCGTACTTTTTAACATCAATAAATTTGCAAGACTGATTCAATGCGGGGCAATTTCAATCTACAATGAAACTCAGCCTTCAACAAGCATTCCGGTCCATACTTTTTTGATCCGTAAAAGCGCTCTTATGCAGGGGTTTATTGTTTTTGATTACGAAGCTAAGTATCCGGAAGCCATAAAAGCATTGTCCGAATGGCTCCGGGCTGGAAAATTAAATCATGCCGAGACCATACGTGAAGGTTTTGAAGCCCTTCCACAGGCCTTTATTGATCTATTTCACGGGAAAAATGTAGGTAAAATGTTAGTGCAAATGTGATAGGTCTAATCGAGGAAAATGCAGAAAAGACTTTCTACTCACTGAGACTATTTATCGGACTAAGGAGTAACTTACGAAATTCTACCTCGGCTCCCTCGGCTTGCAAGGCAATATTCCCGCTGCTTGCCGTGGCGTTGTAACCGTAATTAACTAGATCTCCATTTACCCAGACCTTAATTTTGTTATCCAAACATTCAATGCTCATTGAGTTCCACTGCCCCAGAGGTTTTTCGGAACCATCTGTTAAATTTTTAATTCGCCTTAACTTTCCTTCGGTTATCCCCCACTCCGTTCTCTTTCCTCTCCGTATTTCCATGTCATCTGTTTCTATATCTTCAACAATACACCAGAAATCTCCGGCATTTTCGTGCATCATCTGGACTTCAATAGATTTTGGAAACATCTTATATAAGGACCTGGGCGTTGAAGCAAATACAAGCACTCCACAATTGCCCGGAGCTCCTGCGAATCGATATTCAATTTCTAACCTAAAGTCCCTGTAAACGGCATCGGTAATGAGATGGCCTCTTGGAGTTCCCAAACTAACAAGCAAACCGTTTCTAATGATAAAAGGATTTATGGCATTGGGCACTGTATCCATTTCCGGAACATCAATATGCCATCCATCAAGGTTCTCCCCATTAAAAAGAGATACCGAAGCAGACGGAGAACATGCATAAACCAAACAAAAAAGAAGAAAAGACCTGAATGCTATTTTCACAATACTGGTATTGGTTGTCCTTATAAAAATAGTTAAATCTGATTTAGAATGAACTAACTACGGTAATACCATTGGTTTTATGCTTATCCATGATCGGCAAATGAAGAGGTAACTGTTCTAAACTGATGGTTTGGGCTATCAGTTGATTTAGATCTATCCCTTTAAGGCTGATTAGCTCAAACATCTCTCCGTATTTATGTGCCTGCATCCCATGACTTCCTATGATCTCTAATTCTTTGGCAATGATCTCTCCCATAGGGATTTTAGGAGATTCGTCTTTGGCGGTCATCAAACCAATTTGAATGTGTTTGCCTCTTTTTCTCAAGTTCTGAATAGAATTTAAGCAAGTGATCTCACTGCCAAGCGCATCTACCGAAACATGAACACCACCATGGCTAATTTCTTTTACGGCATCTACTACACTTTCCTTATTTGCATTTATTGTATAGTCTGCCCCTAAGGCCTTCGTAAACTCACATTTTTCATCAGAGATATCTATAGCAATTACCTGGGCTTCCATAGCTTTTGCAATTTGAATGGCAGATAAGCCGACACCTCCACAGCCATGAACCGCAATGAACTGACCTGGCTGAAGTTGCGCCTGGTGTCTTACTCCTCTGTAAGCTGTAATAAAACGGCACCCTAAGCTAGCAGCCGAAATATAATCAAATGCTTCGGGAAGGGTTACCAGGTTCTCGTCGGCATAATCAATGGCCACATATTCAGCAAAAGAACCCCAGGCGGTAAAACCAGGTTGAAACTGATGATCGCATACTTGTTGATTTCCACTGCTGCAATACTCACAACTGCCACATCCACCGACAAAAGGAACTGTAACTCTCTGATCTTTTTTCCATTTTTTTACATTTCTGCCGACCGCTGCAATACTGCCAGCCAGTTCATGACCGGGTACATGAGGTAGTTTTATATCCTTATCATGGCCCATCCACCCATGCCAATCGCTAAGACATAAACCACTGGCTTCAACCTTGATGACTACCCCATGATCTGTTGGAGTTGGATCTCTTAGCTGCTCAATAGTAATTGGCCCGCCGTACTGTTCATAAATAGCTGCTCTCATCCTTTTTCAACTTAATGGTCACTTCGTAAAGCGTGAAAAGATCACGAGTTTTTTCTTTGTATTGATAAAATAGACCCCGGTTAACAAAATTGCAGCCGCAATTACGGATTGAAAGGTGATCTCTTCATCTAAAAAATACCATCCCAAAATTAGTGCGATAATAGGGTTCACATAAGTAGAGGTAGCTACTTTTTCAGGAGAAACAACCTTTAGCAGGTAATTAAACGAGGTAAAGGCCACAATACTTCCGAAAACAACCAGAAGAATCATGGAGTATTTAACAGCATTACTCCATTCTCCCGGAGAGGACCAGGTCTCCTGGAAAGCCAGACTAGCCATTAAGAGCATGATTCCTCCCGTGAGCATTTGGTAACCAGTATTTACAAAATAATTCCTGGGGAGGTCTGCCTTCCCAACAAAGAGGCTTCCGTATCCCCAACTAATCATGCAAACAAAGATCATTATCATACCGATAATTGAATTTTCCTGACTGATAATCTGTTTTTGGCTCACCAGCAAATAGATCCCAATAAAACCAAGGATTACTCCTATCACAGACATAGGCTGAATCTTTTTCCCTTGCAATATTCTCATTAGTAGCAGTACCACCAGGGGTTGGGCTGAAATTTCGAGCGCAGCAAAACCGCTATCCACAAATTTCAAAGCCCAGACCACTACTCCATTACCAAAGGTTAAGAAAAGAAAACCAGCAATAACCGTGTTTATTAACTGCCTTGGACTTATAGAGATGCTGATCTTTAACAATCTGGCAATGATAAATATCAAAATGCCTGCACAAATAAATCGTATACCGGCTAACATAAAAGGAGGTAATTCTGTTACCGCAATTTTGTTGAGTAAGTAGGTAGAACCCCAGATGAAGTAGATTGAAAAGAAGGAGAGAATAATAAGCGTGGTATTGGGTTTTTGCTCCATCGAAATCTGCTTGGTTGTTTAAGGGAGTTCAATATTAAGCATAAGTATTAAGTAACCACTCTCTTGCAACCAAAAAATGCGGCCTTAAGTTTTATGATGCTAAGTTTTGTAGGGAAGGTCTAAAGTAGTACCATATTGGATACTTCCCTATGATTTGGCTAGTTTGCGAAGAGCCACCCATTGCTTTAACATATCGCGCGAGTCACAAGCCGGATATCCTAAAACGGTCTGGCCTGCACCTACGTCTCCCATAACTCCGGACCCAGCGCCAACTGTAGCCCCGGAATGAATAGTAGTATGATCTTTAATTGAAGCGCTTCCGCCAATAACCACGCCATCTCCGAGGGTAACAGAACCGGCAAGGCCACTATTCCCAGCCATGATACAGCTTCTTCCCATAACGGAGTTGTGTCCGATTTGAACAAGATTATCTATTTTACATCCATCCCCAATTATGGTAGAGCTAAATTTTCCACGATCTACACAGGAGTTTGCCCCAATTTCGACAGCATTTCCGATAACGACATTCCCGATATGAGGTATTTTTGTAAGTCCTCGTCCATCCTCACTCGGCCGATAACCAAAACCATCTGCCCCGATACTGACATTGTTGTGTATTATGCAATATGCCCCGATAACGCATCGCTCTCTAATGACGGCTCCCGGCCAGATAACTGTATTGGGACCTATTGTTGTTTCATCAAGAACGGTAACATTCGGATATAGCACACTTGCATCTCCTATTACAGCGTCTTTGCCAACATAACAACCCGAACCAATTTTTACACCCCTGCCTATCTGGGCCGAGTCGTGAACTACTGCT
>JBFOMC010000313.1:0-6058 GCA_040830565.1 Flavobacteriaceae bacterium | reverse complement strand
CAGGAAATAAGAAAGAAAATAAATCTAAAGTATCACGGGCAATTTGTGCATCCCGAAGATAAAACCATCAGGGATGTGAGCCATATACTCTGGACCGGCGCCACTATTTCTTCAAAGGCCACAGCCAGGAATGCCGTATTTTATGGAGATAAGGCTATAGACAGATCGCCATGTGGAACGGGGACCTCGGCAAGGATGGCCCAGTGGTTTGCCCAGGGAAAATTACAACTTGGAGAGGCATTTGTACACGAAAGCATCATTGGGTCACAATTCATAGGCAGAGTCGAATCCAAAACTACTTTGGCAGGAATAGATGGCATTATTCCAAGCATTGAGGGATGGGCAAAGATCTACGGTCATAACAACATTACGATAGCTGATGACGATCCTTATGCTCATGGATTTCAGGTGATATAAGGACAAGATAGCCCACTGTTTGTCGGCCCGAGTAAAGTCGAGATGTTCATCTCTTCAACAAGGAAAATTCTTAAACTACGCCAATTAGCTTAAATTTCTCCGTAGTTTTCCAGGATCATCTTATCGGTTTCCTCCTTAGATTTAAAAACCTCAAAAGTTCGTCCCTGGGTTCGTTGAGCGCCTAAAGAGTTGGCATATTTTGCTGCGCGAATATAGTTGGTCTTATCTTCGAGCAGACCAAATCCCAGACCGCCGGCAAAGGAATCCCCGCAGCCAGTTGTATCCACTACATTATCTACCCATATAGATTTTACAATCTCTTCTACTACTTGCCCGTCTTTTTTGTAGAAAACAGCGCCTCCTTTTTCGTCCAGGGTAACAATTAAGCATTTTATCCCGTTATTGAGGGTATGGGTAGCAAGGGCTTTTAGATGTTCAGTACCTTCTCCATCAAAATTTTTGAGGTCCTCCAGATGGTACTCCTTTTCAAACCAGCAGCATTTAGATTCTTCCAAATTCATTTTCAATACGTCTATATAGGGCAACCACTGATCCCTATCTATCCAAAACTTGATTAGGCGGTCTCCTAAGATGGTGGCCGTATTGGTAGGTCCGTGAGCATCAAAAATTATGGTGCCTTCGCTATTTTCTTTGATGTATTTTAAGGTTTCAAGCGGAACTTCATAGTCGGTAATCGGAACACAGACATAAGTGTCGCAGTGCAGTAAAGCTTTGAGATCTTTTGGAACGATGGGATTCATGAATCCGGTTTGCTTTTCCAACCTATTGTTCTGATCGACAAATTTTAGTTGAATTACATCGCCTTGATCGGCATCTGAAGTAATGGCGTCTGTATTAATGTTGGGGTAACTGGCGAGCAGTTCTTTGATAGGGCCTTCGTCTACTTTACGAACATGTGATACCAGATGAACCGTTCCATTTTCTCCTAAGAGTTTTGCCAGACCGATAGCAGTATGCGTTGCACAACCATATTTTTCTATTACCTCTCCGTGATGGGTGGTAATATGATCTCTAGGGATAGGGCCCAGGACAGCCACATTGTATTTAGACATGCTTTTCTGACTATTATAGTGAGCAAAGTTGAAGATAAAGAAAAGTAGGTAATCCCAGAAGTTTTTGAGCTGTTAATTCTCATGTGAATATAAAAAAAGCATCCCGGTCATTTAAGGCCGGGATGCTGATCGAAATCTGAGCTAGCAATATGGGCTAAGCCCGTAAATCTGAACCAAAAAAGAGTGCAGGCACGGGAGTATGCCCATTGTATTATGACAATTCTAATTCCTGAAGCTTGCTAAGGGCTTCTGATTTAGAGTTCACATCCAGTTTTAAATAGATGTTCTGGATGTGGAAATTTATGGCGCTTGTGGTAACAAATAGTTTCTCCGCTATGGTCTTATAGGTGGCGCCCTGACTCAAATGCTCAATGATTTGATTTTCTCTCTTAGAGAAGGATTTATAGGTCTTGCGCTGAAACATAGAGATAACCTTTTTGGCAATATCTTTGCCAATAATGGCTCCTTCGTTCCGAACGGAATTTAAAGCGCGATGAAGGCGTTTTTTATTAACGGGTTTAGTAAGGTAACCGTCAGCACCATTCTTAAAGGCCCTTTTTATGCAGTCAAAATCGCTTTGACCGCTGTTGATGATGATCTTAACTTCCGGATCCTTTTCCCGAAAGAGCTCCATTCCTTCAATTCCGCCAATTTTGGGCATTACAATCTCCGAAATGATAATGTCCGGAGCTGCATTTTCGTAATCTTCCAGGGCTTCGGCTACAGATCCGTAGGTGCCTGTAAGCTCATAGTCCGAATAGGTTTCGAAATACACTTTGTACAAGTTTTGAATTAGCTGATCATTATCAACTACAATAATTCTAAGAATGTTTGGTTTCATATCGAATTAATTTGGGTTGTATTACAATTTTTTTCTTCTCTGAAAAGACCTGATGTTTTTACATTGAACATGCAAGGGTCCGTCTCAATGGGCTTTGACACCATTGTAGTGTGTTTGTGAAATGACGAGAAAGACCGGGATTAGTGCCTAAACAATGTGTGTACATTGATGATCACATCATACAGAACCTTATAAAAAGGTAACTTGGAGTTTGAGCACTGCTTCAGGACCTCGTCCTACAACAAAGCTAACAGGAGGTATGGACCAGGCCGTGCCTTAGATAAAGATTGGCATTGCTTGCCTTGCCAAAGAAGTTGAAGTTAGCAGCTGATGTTGAGCGTTCAGTTGCCTTTTTTGTCTTGTTGAAGTCGGGGTTGAGAGTCGATTTCATAAGTTAGGGGATTTGGGTTGTTAGAAAATAGGGTTGCATATATTTCTATAGTAAAACTAAGAAAAATTAGCAGTTTAGCATAGATTTCGTACGTATTTTCGTTCAAATGCAGTTAGTTTTAACTTTTTGACCAGCATGGTAAAATTTTGAGTTTGGGAATGGTTAAAAAATTCATTTTATGACAATTAGACCACCTCATATTCAGGAATTGTACATGCCAATACTTTTTCATAGTTTGTACTTTTCCCTGCTATAAAGGTGGTCCATTTTGTTAAGCAAATTGCAAGTGATTTAGCTTAGGTTTGTTCTACAAAAGATCATCAACCAGGCTCCAACTTTAGTCTTCAAAATGTACCTGTGCGGTTGCAATGGGATCTGACACCTGCATGATCCATTTTTCGTCACTGTATTTTCCAGAAAGGTTAGAGACAACCGCAGTCCGGGCATCTTCTTTCATTTTAAAATCGGCCAGATATACATAATACAACCCATTTTCACGATTATAAAATTGCTTGGCATTCAGGCCTTGCTTAGTTAAGCTGTTTACGAAAGCCTTTAAATACCTTTTGTTACTGTAAACATTGGCAATTAAATAATAACCAGGCTCAACCCCGGCAATATCTGACCGATTTAAAATCTTTATAGGTAGCTTCACATAGTCTTTATGCTCTGCTATGTTTAAATTCTCAGTAGTTTCTACACGCTTTTGAGGGTTTTTAGGTTGTACCTCTTTTACGTATCCTTCTTTTTTAGTGCTCGTATTCTGAGCTACTTTAACTACAGCTGTATTTTCAGGGCGGTTGGCATTCTCAGCTGTCTGAATGTATCCTTTAAGGGCTTCGGCATTGAAGCGTTGGTCCCTGTCGTCCTTGAGCTTTTTGGTAACCGCCACTGCAGCCGGTTTAGCATTATTTATTACGGGCCTAACAGCTCTGTGCTCAATTTTTGCTGGTTTTGCAAGGTTCCTATGCACTGTAGTCTTGGAGGTTGTAGGTTTAGGAGCAGCTTCATTTGAGGCTAAAACCGAGTTAGGAACTGCATTGTGGTCCTCAAGACTCGCATCAATGGTTCGCTTTATGTCATGTCTAAGGAATCTAACGATGGTCTCAAACCTTTTTTCAAACTCCTTGTTTCTTGCCCTTTCAATAGAATCTTGTCTAAGAATCAGTTCGTCCAAAATCAAACTGTTTTGATAGGCTAAAGAATTCTCCTGCTGATACTCGTCAAGATCACTCTTAGACTTCTTGCGTCTTAGCTTTC
This sequence comes from Flavobacteriaceae bacterium, assembly GCA_040830565.1. Classification (GTDB taxonomy): domain Bacteria; phylum Bacteroidota; class Bacteroidia; order Flavobacteriales; family Flavobacteriaceae; genus JAFMPW01. Next base: position 2,076 of record JBFOMC010000313.1, on the reverse strand, counting down.
TTGAATCTTTTCTCTTGTTACTTTCTTTTTTCGCGGCTAGAGTTGCATTGCTTGCTACTCCAGGCGAAGTTGCAACGGCTTCATCTACTTTAGACAAGCCAGCTTTTTTATAAGTCTGCTGGTTGTTTGCTGCGAGGGCTTTGGCATTGTCTGCTTTCAACTGAAGAATTTGTTCTTCATAGTTTTTAATGATATTATCAATTTTAGCATCGGTAGAAATAGATGCATTATCTCCATAGTCGGACGTATTGTCTTTAAATGTATAGGCTAAGGATAATTCGTGATTCCATCCCAGGTCTGTCTGCTTATCAAAAACATTCTTTTCCATTAAATATCCGAGCGACATTTTTTTGCTTAAGTTGAATCCTAAACCAACAGACATTCCAAATTTATCATCGACGGTAGATTGAAACCAGCCATAATTTGGAAGGTCTAAGAGTAGGGCGCCGACATAAGAAAGGCTGTTGTCTTCATTTTTACCCAATTGTACCAGAGGCATTAACCTGGCATTAGCAAACAATCCACGGGTTGCAGTAAAAGGATGGGTATACTGTACAGAGGCTTTTAGGTTTTTTTCACTTATACCTGTTTGAAATTCGTTAGTAGACTGATTATAGTTAAAAAGGTTCTCGGCATAAAGCCCAAAATCGAATCTTCCAACAGTAAGGGCCATTCCGGGTTGGATGGCTACTTTGCTTTCTTTCCGGGCATCCAAAAGTTCCGGATCGTTTTGATCTGCAACAATTCTGTTCTTATCGAGACCTTCATTAAAATAGGTCACATTGGTACCAAAGGTAAGCTTGGTCTTCTGGCCCAGCTGTACGGCTGTGGCATAATTGGCATTGAATCCAAACTCCTGAATAACACCAGACCATCTACTGTATACTCCAATACCCAAAGCGGTATTTTCATTCAACCTATTGCTGAAAGTTAGAAAGTAGTTCTGACTGTTATCTTCAAAGGTGGCATATTGATTTCTATGCAGGATATTCAAGTAGGATTTGTTTTCTCTCACCAAGGAAAAAGTAGGATTGATCAAAAATCGATTAAAAAATAATTGATTGTGATAAGGGTTATTTGAGCCAACCGGCAAAGACTCGGTCTCCTGCCCGTGGCTACTAGGAATACTCAGCATTACTAACAGTATTGAGAGTAGTCCTATTTTGTTAAAGATGGTAATGTTGCAGCTCATCTTGATAAAAATTTGGGTTGTTTTATTTCTGTTTTCCGATCGTAATTTTACGGTCGGTGAGAGAGCAGGGGATGGCCAGGCTGCAGATATATTTTGCCTAGGGGGCGATTGTTACTATGGCATAACACGGCATTTCAGCAGCCTGCGATCCCTTTTTATTCGTCTTCAAAGAAGGCGTTAGAGTAATCTACTTTTGAACTGGAGTTCAGCGCTTCAAGAAGATTGTAGTCCATAGCGGCCTTGGAAGTCTGCTTCCTTTTAGGCACATAGGAAAAAGCCACACGTTGAATAGATCCTTTTTGATCACCACGATTAGACATTACATATCCCTTTCCAGTCTCTGAAGAAAGAAAAATGGAGTAATCATCTTCAGCACTGTTTATGGGGCTACCCAGGTTTACAGACCATTGTACTTTTCGCTGCCCCACCTGGGCCATGTAGATATCCATCCCGCCGTATCCTCGTCTTCCGTTAGAAGCGAAGAACAGTGTCTCGCCATCTACGATATTCGGATAAAGATCATTCTTTCTGGTATTCACTTTTTCTCCCAGGTTTTTAGCGATTCCGACAGTTCCATTCTCACTTATTTCAGCAACATAGATGTCGAATTTCCCAAATGTTCCTGGCATATCAGAAGCAAAGAATAAGCGTTTGCCGTCCTGAGAAACTGCAGGGTGAATGGCAGAGGAGTACTTGGGTCCTAGCTTAAGCTCTTTAACGTTCTTCCATTCTCCTCCTATATTCTCGGCTTTATAGATTTTATGAACTACTTGTTTTTTGGAGAATATTCCATATTCAGGTTTTACAAAAATTGCCTTACTGAAATAGGCAGTCTTCCCATCTGCAGCAACTGCCATTGGTGCTCCATAGGCATTTAGTTGCTT
>JBFOMC010000312.1:0-22579 GCA_040830565.1 Flavobacteriaceae bacterium | reverse complement strand
ATTACTTATTACTTATTACTTATTACTTATTACTTATTACTGCAAATAGATACTAAAGTTCGTTAGAAAAATTGAGGAACTGAAGAATCGAGGAACTGATAAAAATTATTGTTTATTGATAATTGTTTATTGTTCATTGAGAAGGTTAGCGCCGTGGCGGCTGGCTCCTGTTTTCCCATTTCAGGTCTTGCAGAATAGAACTCTTGATACCTATGAAGAAATTCCAACGTTCAAAGGCTCCAAATGGCGTCCAGCTAAAATTCATCTTAAAACTCTTCAGATCTCTTTCAAATCGCAATTGGGTCACCGTAAACCCTTTTCGTTTTATGTCGTAACCAGAAGAGACACCAACTTTCCATCTCGGAGAGAGACTAATATTGCCCGAAAACATCAGAGAATGGTTGCTAAATTCATTTTGCCTGTTGCTATTGCTGTATCCCAGGGCGTATTGTAGTCTTAAGTCCCAGGGGATTTTGGTGCCATAGACGGGATTTTCCACATCGTCTTCATCCCTATCATCAAAACTTCCCTTGTTCAAATCATCAGCCCTACCAAAAAGGTCATCAGTACGCCCCCCACTGGCAGCCACGTAATTTTCACCACTATAGGGGCTGTCATCCTCTTCTTCTCGTCCTTCTCGGTCCCCAAAATCTGAACTGCTTAAGGAGTAACTTATGTTCGCTCTTGCAGAAGTTAATCTGAACAGACTTCCACCATTGTTGATGTTAAAAGTGTTTATTCGCCTGCCGTTATTGTCAATGGCGTAAGGATCCAGACTGGCACCAAAATTAATAGACATTTTGTTTTTAAGGATATTGGTACCTCCCGTAACGCTTACAGGGCTTAGTTTCAGAGAGTCTGCTTCAAAATTATAGCCGGTAGAAAAATTCAAACTGTTGAGCAAGGTAATTTTCTTGGGTTCTGTAGCTGTGGAATCCTTATCGCGTACCTTGGCCTCCAGGGTATTGGCAAGAGAAAAGCTGAGCGAATTGGATTTGCCTAACCTGGGTGCACCGTAAATGGTGTTTTGAAATCTGCTGAACTGCACGGTCTGGCCTGTAGCCTCGTTGAGGTACTCATCGTAAAACTGCTCAAAGGATGGAGCAAAGCCATAACTAATACTTGGCCTTACAATATGCCTTATGGCCTGTATTTTTTTATCCTCTCCCCGGTTGAAAGTTCCATAAATCGTGGTACCCACACTTGCACTGAAATTGTATTGATTAAATCGGTCAAAACCACTAATGGTATCTGTAACTACGGTCTGTGTTTCCGAATCAAATCTTTGGTTGAAGGTTTGCAGTGTCCAGACGTCTTCGTAAGATCCCCCAAGACTAACACTAAAGTGTTTTGCCACCTTAAAGTTGGTGCCGATAGGTATCCGATGCCTGGCGCCTACCTTGGCATCATTGAACATTCTTGCCGTCAGAAAGTCCTCGTCATTGGTCCTAATACTATTACGTGCATTAAGGTCGTATTGAAAATTTATGTTCTGCAAAGCCCCTTTTTTTATTCCATCCCTCTTTGCAAAGGGAAAAATACGCTCCATACTAGCCTGTAGGGTAGGTAGGGTAACATCTACTACATCCGTGTTGGTATTTTGGTTATGCGTGGCCGTAAGACTCAAATTAACAGAGGGGTAGGCCGGAAAAGTTTTGGAATAGGAGATGGACGAAGATAAATTGTTTATCTGGGTGTTCGGTAAATTTTGTTGTAGTAACGAATTTCTATAGTACTGACTACTTCCCAGGTTTACAGAGGCAGAAAGCCTGGAATTGGGGTTGGCTTTGGTGTCCTGAGAATGTGAGATCTGAATGTTGTAAATGGTCCCCCGACTATAATCATCAAAACCTCTCTGACTCGTTATCTGGTTTTCAAATCGAAAATTGAAATTACCTCTGAATTTATAACGTTTGGCATATACAGATTGCGCTCTAAACCCGTAACTTCCGTTGGTGTATAAATCCCCTGTTAAGGTGAGGTCTACGTACTCGTTTATGGGCAAATAATATCCTCCGCCCTGTAAAAAATAACCCCGGTCCGGATCATTGCCAAAGGTAGGCATCATAATCCCGGCCGTACGTCCAACGGTCAGGGGAAAATAAGCAAATGGTAGGGCAATAGGCGTAGGTACATCTACTATGTATAGGTTACTATAACCTGCGATCACCTTCTTTTTAGGAACAAATTTTGCCTTTCTGACACGGATGTAATAATCAGGATCTATAGTGTCTTTAGAGGTGGTGAGCTTACCTTCGCTAAGAAAATAGACCGAATCATTTTCTTTTTTGGTGATTTCTGCATATACCTTCATGGCGTCGCTTCCAAGCTGCCCCAATCCTGCCTGTTGCTCTGTTCTGGAGTTCCATATCAATGCCTTTTGTGTATCAAAATTAAAGCGAATGGAATCTGGTATAACCACCTGATCTCCCTGTTTAAAATAGGGATGTTGGGTATAATTGCCGACAGAGTCCTTTATTCTACCCGCATAAACCTCATTTTTGATGTAGTCCATAATAATGATCCCCGCCTTTAATTCCGTGTCCTGATAATAGATCTCGGCTTCATCATATAAATAGATCTTTTGATCTTTTTGGCTCATTTTCACGTAGTCCTTAGCCTTATATTTGATCTTATCGGTAAGTAATTCTGGCTTTCCGTTCAAGGAATCTTGACGGGTAGAATCGATATTGACGGTATCTTGGGCGACAGGATCAGGAAAAAGAGGAGCAGAAATTGAATCCTTTATTGCGGCAATTGGCAGGGGTTCAATTTTGTCTTCCTGAGCAAGGAGTGTAACGGTGCCAAAGAGAAGCAGCCACAGGAAAAGTAGAGGATGTTTGTTTGCTCGCAATGCTATAAATCCTATTTTTGTAACGATTTGGCTTGGTATTTGGAGATCAAACTTACATATATTTTTTGTTCTGCTTACAGCACATTACCATAAATTTAACCAACTCAGACGCCTTAGAAGACACTATGTGATATGCATTTAAATCGGTTTTTTTTACTTCTGTTTTTATTCTGTTCAGGCATTTTGACTTCTTTTGATACCGTTGATAAAGACCAGGCGAGTAACAAGGATTTTATCGTTGTCCTGGATGCCGGACATGGCGGACATGACCCTGGTAATTTAGGGAATGGCTACCTCGAAAAAAATATTGCTCTCAACATAGTACTGAAGGTTGGGGAAGCACTTGAATCACAACCTGGGATAAAAGTTATTTACACCAGAAAGGACGACACTTTTGTAGATCTCTACGTAAGAGGCGAAATTGCCAATAAGGCCAATGCAGACCTCTTTGTCTCTGTGCATTGCGATTCGCACTCCTCAGATGCTAATGGAGCAGGAACCTTTGTCCTGGGCCTTCATGCTAACAAGCAGAATTTTGAAATCGCAAAAAAAGAGAATTCTGCCATCTATTTGGAGGACAATTACGAAACCAGATATGCGCAATACGATATCAATTCTCCTGAGTCCGTAATTGGACTCACCATAATGCAGGAAGAGTTTTTAGATCAGAGCATACTGTTGGCTAAAATGATGCAAGACAATTTTTCTAACAAGCTTAAACGGAACGACAGAAAAGTAAAACAAGCAGGTTTTATTGTATTGCACCAGACTTTTATGCCCAGTGTATTAGTAGAAACGGGGTTTTTAACGCATAAAGCAGAAGGGAGCTATCTGAACTCAAGAAAGGGCCAGTTGGAGATGGGGAAGGCCATAGCAGATGCTATTGTATCCTATAAAAATAATGTTCGAGGTTTGCCTTCGACTACTTCCAGTATTCCCGAGGCAGTGGTTGAAGCAGCTCCTCAAAAAGATCCACCTCCTACTCAAAAAACCGAAGAAACTCCGCCCGAGGCCAATGTCAAAGAGGAAGTGAAGGAAGTGGTAGCTGAGAAGCAAACTCCAAAAAAGCCCGAAGAAACCCCAAAGACTTCAGAGAAGCCAGAAGTAGCTGCGGTAGAAAAAGAAATTAAATCGCCCCAACCTATTGAAAAAGAGGAAGAGAAGGTTGCCGCTCAAGAGAGCATTAATGAGGCACCAGGCAAAGTAGCTGAAAGAACTCCCACTAACCCTCCCCCAAAGAAAGAAGTCGTTGAGGCCCAAAAAGCTCCCGAAAAACGTCCGGAGAAGCAGCCTGAAACAAAAAAAGAAACCGTATCAACCAAAGCAGAAAAAACTGCTGTTGAACCAGGTGTAAACATTATTTTTAAAGTACAGCTCCTGGCTAGTTCTAAAGATCTACCCTTAAATCCGCAGAATTTCAAAGGACTTAACAAGCTTTCCAAAGAGCCTTATAAAAACCTATACCGATACCTCTACGGGAATACAAAATCTTTGACACAGGCCAAATTGTTGCAGACCAACGCGGTTACCAACGGCTATAAAACCGCATTTGTTGTTGCCTATAAGGACGGGGAACGTATTCCAGTCCCTGAGGCGGTGAAATACCTAATGGATCAATAGCCTGTCTTCTAAAAATTATTTCTAATTTTGTTTGGAACCCAAAAAGTATCCTTTTGAAATTATCCAGGGAAATTAAAACAGGGATTATCGTAATTGGTGGTATACTCCTTTTCATTCTAGGCTTCAGTTTTCTTAAATCAACACCTCTTTTTGATGATAGTAAAACCTTTTATGCGGTTTACAATCATGTAGGAGGACTTCAGACAGGCACCCAGGTATCTATCAACGGTTTTGCTGTTGGGACAGTTAATAACATAAAATTTCGAGATAATAGCGGGAATTTGTTGGTGACATTTTCGGTGAATAATGACTTTAGCTTTTCAAAAAACAGCAGGGCGGAGCTCTATGATACCGGGATCATAGGAGGTAAAGGAATTCAAATAAAACCAGTTTTTGACGGCGCGCCCGTGGCAGTATCCGGAGATACACTGGCTACAGATACAAAGCCTGGTTTAACAGAACTGGTGCAACAGCGATTAACACCACTGCAGCTTAAAGTTGAGGGAGCGGTTTCTAATGCAGATTCGCTTCTAGTTAACTTCAATGAAGTATTAGATGACGACACCAAAAAGAACCTTAGGGAAAGTATTAGAGGTCTTAACAGTATGGTAAACAGTTTTCAAAAGAGCGCCAATACCTTAAACACCCTTCTTGAAAACAACAAGAATCAACTTGATAGTTCTATACATAACATCAATACCATAACTACCAATTTTTCTAAACTTTCAGATTCCATTTCTAAGGTTGGACTTACCAAAACGATGAAGAATCTTGAAGCTACCATAACAAATCTGAACAATATGCTGGCAAAGATGGAGAACGGAGAAGGTTCTTTGGGGAAGTTGATGAAGAACGAAGAGTTATATAACAATTTGTCTAACGCCTCGCGAGAATTGGATCTTTTACTTCAGGATTTCAGGCTTAATCCAAAACGATATGTAAATGTCTCTGTCTTTGGTAAAAAACAGAAAGACTATACACTACCTGAAGATGATCCGGCAGAAAATTTGGATAAACAGTAAATGGAATATCTTCCCAATATCCTCTTTGGCATTGCACTAATTTTTGGCATTGGTTTTTTTATTAGAAACATAAACCGGCTGAAAAGAAACATCAGGCTGGGAAAGGCTGCGGAACTTTCAGATCAGCCAGGCCGGCGATGGCGAAATATGACCAGGATCGCTTTAGGGCAAACTAAAATGGTGGTCAGACCAGTGGCTGGCCTAATGCACATTATTGTATATGTAGGTTTTATTATTATCAATATTGAAGTACTTGAGATTATCATAGACGGACTCTTAGGAACTCATAGAATATTTGCACCTCTTGGCGCGTTGTACGACTTTTTGATTGGTGCATTTGAGATTTTAGCTCTTTTGGTCATTGTGGCTGTAGTGGTATTTTGGCTTAGAAGAAATATCCTGAAACTTAAACGTTTTCTTAACCCGGAAATGAAGGGTTGGCCTAAGCAAGACGGGAACCTGATTTTATATATTGAACTCGTTTTGATGATCTTGTTCCTAACGATGAACGGGGCAGATTTTCAGTTACAACAATTAGGGGCGGCCCACTATACTGCTGCGGGAAGTTTTCCGGTAAGCTCGTTTTTGGCCCCTTTGTTTGAAGGCTCGTCTGAGCAGACACTGGTGATTATTGAAAGAGCGGCCTGGTGGCTACATATTTTGGGCATCTTATTCTTCCTGAATTACCTCTATTACTCAAAGCATTTACACATTCTTCTGGCCTTCCCGAACACCTACTATGGGAATCTAAAGCCGAAAGGACAGTTTAACAATTTGGAATCGGTTACTAAGGAAGTACGACTCATGATGGATCCATCTGCCGACCCTTTCGCAGCGCCGCCAGCCGATGCTCCGCCTCCTGAAAAATTCGGGGCCTCGGATGTCATGGACCTAAAATGGATTCAGCTGCTTAACGCCTATACCTGCACAGAATGTGGACGTTGCACGAGCGAATGTCCGGCCAATCAAACCGGGAAAAAATTATCTCCCAGAAAGATCATGATGGATACCCGAGACCGCTTAGAAGAGGTTGGGAAGAATATGGATGCAAACAAGGCAGCGTTCAAGGATGACGGGAAACAGTTGTTAGACGACTATATCAGTCGGGAAGAACTATGGGCCTGCACTTCGTGTAACGCCTGCGTAGAAGCTTGTCCGGTAAGCATAGACCCGCTCTCTATAATTATGGATATGAGACAATACCTGGTCATGGAGCAATCCGCGGCACCCTCTGATCTGAATAATATGATGGGAAATATTGAAAATAACGGTGCACCCTGGCCTTTTAATCAGATGGATCGTTTAAACTGGACCAATGAATCCTAAGGAAATATACCTATGAGTGCAGAAATGAAAGTACCCACAATGGCTCAGCTCTTTGCTGAAGGTAAACAACCGGAAGTGCTCTTCTGGGTAGGTTGCGCGGGGAGTTTTGATGACAGGGCAAAGAAGATCACCAAAGCTTTTGTTAAGCTGTTGAATAAGGCCGAAGTGAGTTTTGCCGTTTTGGGCACAGAAGAAAGTTGTACTGGAGATCCTGCAAAAAGGGCCGGAAATGAATTTCTGTTTCAGATGCAGGCGGTTACCAATATTGAAGTAATGAATGCCTATGGTATAAAAAAAGTAGTTACTGCCTGCCCTCATTGCTTTAATACCCTTAAGAATGAATATCCCGGCCTTGGAGGGAACTATGAAGTAGTTCACCACACCCAGTTCCTAAAACAACTTCTTGATACAGGGAGGATAGGGCTAGAAGGAGGACAGTTTAGGGGCAAAAGGATTACATATCACGATCCTTGTTATCTAGGAAGGGCAAATAATATATATGAAGCGCCCAGGGAACTCATCAAAAAACTGGATGCAGAATTGGTCGAGATGAAAAGCTGTAAAAAAAGAGGGCTATGTTGTGGCGCAGGAGGAGCTCAGATGTTTAAGGAGCCGGAGCAGGGCGATAAAGACGTAAATATTGAGCGAACCGAGCAGGCTCTTGAAACAGAGCCAGAGGTTATTGCAGCTGCCTGCCCGTTTTGCAATACCATGATGACTGATGGGGTAAAGAACAAAGAAAGAGAAGCTTCAATAGCGGTGCTAGATATCGCTGAACTCCTGGCCAAAGCCGAAGATCTCTGATCAGAAGTTGAAAATTAAAAGTTAAAAATTGAAAGTTTAAAGTTAAAAGTTAAGGCTTGTTCAATTTAAGTTTTCAACTTTACGGTTACAAGAACGAATTTTTAATTTCTAATTTTCCATTTTCAATCATATAGATGTTAATTCCATTTGAAACATTACCAGTATCTTCCAGAGTCTGGATTTATCAGGCCAATAGAAGTTTTACCGAAGTAGAACTTAAGGAAATAAAGGAACAACTAGAGGCTTTTATTACCCAATGGACTGCCCATGGCGCTGACCTCAAAGCAGGCTTTGAAATACGATACAACAGGTTTATTATTTTGGCTCTGGACCAATCCAGAACTTCGGCCTCCGGATGTTCTATTGATGCTTCAGTACATTTTATACAGCAGTTAGAAAAGCAGTATGGCGTAGATCTTCTAGACAAAATGAATGTTTCTTATAAGCAGGGCGAATACATCGCTTATAAGCCGTTGACAGAATTCAAAAAGATGGCCAAGGACAAAGCCGTGTCCAAAAACACCGTGGTGTTCAATCATTTGGTAAACAACATACAGGAATATAAAAGTCACTGGGAAGTTCCGGCATCTGAAAGTTGGCACGCCAGATTTATGTAAAATAGCTTTGGCAGAATTTTTGTATTGATCTGTACAAATCCCCACTACTTCTGCTAAACTCGATGAAATGCAATATTTTTTACGGTTTTAAGTTAGTACCTTAGATTAATCTATTTATGCGGAAGCTACTGTTACTTTTTTTCAGCTCCCTCTGTTTTTATTGGGTTCATGGCCAATCACATCCATTAGTGTCCAAAGACAGTTTGTCTCAACAAAAATGGGTTGACACGACCTATGAAAACATGACGCCCGAAGAGCGCATAGGACAACTCTTCATTGTCATGGTCGCATCCAATGATACCGAGGCCAATACCGATAAGATTAAATCTCAGATAGAGCAGCATAATATTGGAGGGGTTATTTTTTCCAAAGGGGGTCCTGTGCAGCAGGCCGTTCTCACGAATGAATATCAGGCCGCGTCTAAAACACCACTGCTCGTTGGAATGGATGCGGAATGGGGTTTAGCCATGCGTTTAGACTCTACCTATGCCTTTCCCTGGAATATGACTTTGGGTGCAATTAGGGATTCCTCAATTGTTGAAAAGGTGGGCTATCGGATCGGAAGCCATGCAAAACGATTGGGAGTGCATATTAATTTTGCGCCTGATATAGACATAAATATCAATCCAAAGAATCCCATTATTGGCAACAGATCATTTGGTGAAGACCGAGAGAATGTGGCTGAAAAAGGCATAGCCTTAATGAAAGGAATGCAACGCGCCGGGATTTTGACCAGCGGAAAGCACTTCCCGGGGCATGGAGATACTGCTGTTGACTCTCACCACTCGCTTCCACTGATCGATTTTACCAGAGAAAGGTTAGACAGTATAGAGATGTATCCTTTCAAAAGGCTGATCAAGGAAGGCTTAGGTAGTGTCATGGTTGCTCATTTAGACGTTCCCGAACTTGAATCTAAGAAGGAGCGGCCTACTTCACTTTCAGAAAGCGTTATAACGGAGCTGCTAAAGGAAGAACTTCAATTCAAAGGTCTGGTATTCACAGACGCCCTGAACATGAGCGGCGTAACCAAGTATAGTAAACCCGGCGAAACGGCCTTAGACGCTTTCCTAGCCGGTAACGACATTCTCTTAATGCCGGAAGATATTGAACTCTCAAAGTCGGTCTTACTAAAGGCTTACGAAAAAGGAAAGATATCACCGGAAAGATTGGCCTCGTCTGTCAAAAAGATCCTCATGGCCAAATACAAGGTGGGTCTTCATAGGTATCAGCCTGTTGACCTAACCAATCTTGTAGAGGAACTAAACACCATAGAAGATGACCTGGTACACGAAGAAGCTATAGAGAATGCCATTACGGTTCTGAAAAATAAGGTGAGCTTGTTGGGAATAAAAAAGCTTGAGAACAAGAAAATTGCCTACGTAAAGTTTGGAGAGGCAGACCATGAACCCTTTCTCAGAACTTTAAACAAATATACAGCGGTAACCCAGGTTGAAGGGAAAGATATAGGGTCTTTGAAATTAAGACTATCAGATTACAATTTAATAATTATAGGCCTTCATAAAAGCAATGAGAGTCCGTGGAAGTCTTATAAATTTACTGAGAAGGAACTTTTCTGGCTTCAGGAAATCGCCAGAGAACGTACTTCAAACGTCATTTTGACCGTATTTGCCAGTCCGTACGCTCTTTTGAACGTAACCGGATTCAATACTATAGATGGAGTAGTTGTAGCTTATCAAAATAGCGGTTTAGCTCAGGAGAGGGCCGCACAATTGCTTTTTGGTGCCATTCCTGCTAAGGGCAAGCTTCCGGTGACAGCACATAAGGAGTTTCCTGTGAATACTGGGCTCGAACTCAACTCTTTGATGCGTCTTGGATACAGTCGCCCCGAACGGGTAGGCATGAGCTCTGCCAAGCTGGCCGAGGTAGATAAATTGGTGCAAAATGGCTTGGATTCTTTAATGTATCCCGGAGCGCAAGTGTTGGTGGCCCGTAAGGGGAAGATCGTGTACAATAAAGGCTTTGGGAAGCCAACTTTTAAATCCACAGAATCTATAAACACGGATCACATATATGACCTGGCATCGCTTACTAAGATTCTGGCCACCTTACCCGCTGTAATGAAGATGGAAGAGGAGGGAAAGATAGCACTGAATACTACCTTTCAGGAACTTATTCCGTCTTTCGCAGATTCTGAACTCAAAAATGTTACAGTCTTAAAGGCACTAAGCCATTATGGCCGTCTTCCGGCCTGGATAGCTTTCTATATTGATACGCTAACCAAGAAAAGAAGGCCTTCTCCGGAATTTTATAGGCCCCAACCGGCTGATGGCTTCTCAATCAAAGTAACAGACAGAATGTATCTCGCTGACGCCTATAGAGATTCTATTTACAATCGCATAGGAAGACAAGAATTGAAGTCGAACAGATACCGTTATAGTGATGTGGCCTACTACGTGCTTAAAAAGTACATTGAAGACTCCTATAAAGCCAGATTAGATAAACTGACCGAAGATTTTCTGTATAAGCGTATAGGCGCTAGTGCGACCAGCTACAACCCCTTAAATAAATTCCCGAAGAACAGGATAGTTCCTTCGGAAATTGATAACTATTATCGGTACCAAACTATTCAGGGTTATGTTCACGATATGGGAGCCGCAATGCAGGGAGGCGTAGGGGGTCATGCCGGACTTTTCAGCAATACCAATGATATTGCCAAGATCATGCAAATGTACCTTCAAGGAGGCTTCTATGGAGGAGAACGCTATTTACATGATAGAACAGTAGAAAAATTCAATAAGTGTTATTTCTGTCATAAAGATGTAAGAAGAGGAGTTGGTTTTGATAAACCTCAGTTAAAAGATAAAGGACCCACCTGCGGATGCGTTTCTAGAAAGAGTTTTGGTCATAGTGGCTTTACCGGCACCTATACCTGGGCAGACCCTGAAGAAGAGATTGTTTACGTCTTTTTATCCAACAGGACCTATCCTTCGGCGACGAACAGATTACTGGTAAAATCTGGTTTAAGGACTCGTATTCAGAAGGCTATTTATGATTCTCTTATAAATTAGGTTACTAATTAAATGGTAGTTTTGTACCTATGAAGATAGCTATAGTATGTTACCCCACATTTGGTGGTAGTGGCGTTGTTGCGACAGAACTCGGAATTGCCTTGGCAAACCGGGGGCACGAGGTTCATTTTATCACTTATAAACAGCCGGTTAGGCTTGAGTTACTCAGCAATAAGATATACTTTCACGAGGTACATGTGCCAGAGTATCCACTTTTTCACTACCAACCTTATGAGTTGGCTTTATCTAGCAAATTAGTCGATACCGTAAAGCATTACGGGATAGAACTCTTGCATGTTCACTATGCAATTCCTCATGCTTATGCGGGCTATATGGCCAAGAAAATCCTTGAAGAAGCAGGTATTTTTATCCCGATGATCACCACACTGCACGGAACAGATATCACCTTAGTAGGGAACCACCCGGAGTATAAACCGGCAGTCACTTTTAGCATCAATAAATCTGATGTGGTTACCTCGGTTTCCGAAAATCTAAAACAAAGTACCATAAAGCTCTTTGGCATAGAAAAGGAAATAGATGTTATTCCGAACTTCATTGATAAAACGAAGTGCAGTACGCATTTCACAGATTGCCAGCGTTCTTTGATGGCGAATGACGATGAAAGAATAGTTACGCATATCAGTAATTTTAGGAGAGTGAAACGTATCCCTGATGTCATACGCATCTTTTATGGGATACAACAGCAGATTCCTGCAAAACTGATTATGGTGGGTGAGGGCCCGGAAAAGGAAAAGGCCGAAGTATTATGCGATACCCTGGGGATTAAAGATCGTGTAGTGTTTCTCGGAAATAGCAACGAAATAGACAGAATACTTTGTTTTTCAGATCTTTTCTTATTGCCCTCTCAAACGGAAAGCTTTGGATTAGCCGCCCTTGAAGCAATGATCAATAAAGTTGCCGTAGTTTCGAGTAATACCGGAGGAATACCTGAGGTAAATAAACACGGGGTTACAGGATTTTTAAGTGAAGTGGGAGATGTGGATGATATGGTGGCAAATTCCCTTAAAATTCTAAGAGACGACAGTACCTTAGACCAGTTTAAGGAGAACGCTTTTAAGGTAGCTGCCAAATTTGACATAACAAACATTTTACCCTTGTACGAAGCGGTATATGAAAAAGCCCATAAAGTAAGTTTTAAAAATACGTATTAAATTATTAATGAGATATATAGCCGTATTTATTATAATTATTGCTTTAGGATGTAAAGGCAAACATAAAGGCCTACAAAAGTCTGGTAAAACCGAGACCGTCTCGGAGGAACTTACTTTGGTATTAAGTGATAATTATGGCGGTGCGGAACAGCAGGAAATACAGGTTATACGATCTAAGGGAGCATTAAAAAACTTTTTTACAGAAATCAATAAAACACGTAAACCCGGGATCCCTGTCCCGAAAATTGATTTCTCCAAAGAAATGGTGGTCATTTACTGCAGTGGTAAAACTACAGATGCCAAGATTCCCGGACTTTACATGATTAGTGAATCTGATGACAAGCTCACCTTGGGGGTCAAAAAACAGAATCTGGAAGAGACAACTTCTTCCGCTGTTCTAGTGCCTTTTGGCTTGTATACCATGGCGATTACCGACAAGGAAGTGGTTTTGGAGCAATAAAATAACACTCCTTTCCTCTAGACCAATATAAGCGTTAAGAGTCTTCACCAACTGTTTTGATAAAGATTTCTTCCCAGGCTTATTTCACCCCTCGTGTAAGTCGAACGTACAAATACCTCCAGATGGTTGGATGATACCATAATTTACTTTCTGTGCCTCCTTTTTTAGGCGAAACCCTATTATTTTGGATATCATTTATAGCCTTTTTCATCAAAGTAATGCCTTCTGAGACCTGGAGTAGGGGGTAGGTAATAAAATTATCTTTTTTTGTGGGTGTGATGATACCCTGGTACAGAATACCTCCTGTATCAATTCCGGCATCAACCAAATGCACGGTTACTCCACAATTTTCCTTATCGTTGCAGGCCAGAGCCCAGTAACCTCCATGAACTCCCCTGTATTTCGGGGTTATTCCTACATGAGTATTCACAAAGGTGGCGTCCACACCATTCAATATTTTTTTAGAAATAATATCCGTTCCATTAACAATGATGATATCCGGGTTAATTTTCTGCAGCACTTCCAAACTCTCTTTAGCATTCACATAGGGAACGTCTAGTAGTACCTCAGGGGGGTAAATTTCATCGGAAAGATGCAATTCGGTCTTTAATTTATCCACCCTCTTTTTCGAAAGGCGGGTCAATGGACGGACGATGCAAATTTTAAAGAGTATTTGCCCAAAAACCTTCCAATATCCCAGGCGTTTAATCCTTCTCTTTATGAACTTACGCCTACCTCCGGGAGCAGCTCCCGCTCTAATAACATGAGGTATTTCAAATGTTGTCTTTAAACCGTTGTAGACATATCTTGCAGACGGTCCATGTCCGACAAGCATTACAATTTTCTTATCCATTATTGCGATCCATTTCTTCGGCCAAAGCTCCCATTGTTATACTGGTAAAACCGTATTTGGCATTTAGTTCTTTATAGTGTTTTAAAATGGCCTCTAAAAGTGCAAAATTTTCTTCCTGATCTTTCCCAAAGTTATGAGGATGCCACCATAGGTGAAACATAAGATTTCGCTTTGCCGCATAGGTCATACTTTTCAAAATTCTTTTTTTTCTAAGGCCTTCAAAGAATCTTAAACGAGAAGAATAGGGCCTTAGGAAACGACTTGAAGGAATGTTATAAGGACGCTCGGCCGCCATTTCTTCATAGGTATAGCAATGATGTCCGGAAATATTCAGATAGGAATTAAGGAGTCGAAATCCTCTCATACTCATACCCTTGATTTTCGAGGTCTTCCCTTCAGACTTATGGAACCAGACTTCCTCATTACCTCTGTAGGAGCTTATACCATTTTCCTCACATACCCTGATGTATTCTTCGTTGAACATATTCCTTGGAAAAACCAGACTCTGAATCCTTATACCATCTCTATTGGCTATGGCTATTGCGGCCTCAATGTCCCTTCTAAAATCTTCTATAGTTTGCCCGTCCGAATTGCAATAGTAGTGTGAGTAGGTATGTGTGGCAATTTCCTGGGCCGGATATTGTCTGATTAAAGCGATCAATTCTGAAGCAAAATGGTATCTGTCTTCACTTTCAGAGTCCTTTACCAGGTCAAAATGCCCATTATAGGGTGATAAATTAATGTTGGAATAACCCGGTTTGATCTGAGGAGAAAACTCGAGCAATTCCTCTTTTTTTGAGGCAAATAGGAAACCAACGGTGGCAAAAGTTGCTGCCACATCGTATTTATCAAATAATTTCAGCATTCTTGGAACTACATCCCATACTCCCAGAATGTTTTCGCCATAGTCCTCAATGGTCTTGTGATCTCGCATTCCCCATAGTAGTTCAAAATCTAGGGAGATAACAAATTTTCCAGTTTTATTCATGTGCATTTCCTTATATGCAGTAAGTTTTGGCCTCCAAATTTAGGATTATTAAATAGATAATTCAACGAACGGACCATGGCAGGTCGGGACTAGATAACGAAATTTCTCCCATATTTATTGACTTCAAGGATGATATTTTAAAGCAAGAATAATTTTTCTTCAGGTCTTCTCAACCCAAATACCGAACCGTTTGGCGATATCTAAGTCATTGAAAAGAAACGACTTATGCTAATAAATTAGCTTTTTTGGGGTGGCTGTCGATTTTTAATGCATTTAAAACCTTTTTTTTTACAAGCTGCAGGTCTAGGGCTAATTTTACGGTAAGAACATCCTAAATCTGAAATTTATGAAGACCTACGTTACTATTTTGACCGTAATGCTATGTTTTTGGGCAAACACTTCTATTGCTCAATCGCACTGCGAAGATTGCTTAACACCAAAAGATAGTGTAGTCACAAGTTATTGGGCCCTTGGAGTCGGTATGAACATTGTAGATGATTCAGCCACGCCTTTCGGTTGGGACTTTATTAAGATCAGAGAAACCTGGAATGCCGTTCCTTACCCTTCACGCATTAGTGTAGGCCGATTTACGGAGAATGGATTGGGCTTTGAAGCCATAGGTACTTATAACAGGTATAGGGAAGGTAAATTAGTTGATGGGGCTATCAACCCGGCACTACGAGAGTATTTTGCCATAGACGGAAAGATTAGCTATGATCTTAATAAACTGGTGGGAGACACAGGATGGTTTGATCCATATATTCATACTGGAGCAGGGTTTTCTTCTATAGGCTCTGAAGGAAGGGCAACTGCCAATGCCGGTTTTGGCTTTAATACCTGGTTCAATGATAAATGGGGATTAAACTTCAATACCATGGGGAAATGGGGGATAAAGGAAGGCAGTACCAGACAGTTACAGCATTCAGCCGCAGTTGTGCGCAGACTTGGTGTGGATAAAGAACTGACCAAAAAGGGAGAGAAGAAACTCGCTTTGATAGAAGCCATGGAAAAGGAAATGAAACGAGTTTCAGATTCTTTGGCTACTGCTAAAATACTTGAGGAGGAAAAGCTTGCACTGGAAGAGAAGCGCAAACGAGAAGAAGAAGCTGCGAAACTGGCAGCTGCCGAAGAAAAAAGGCTTGCGGAAGAGCGAAGGAGAACTACCTTGGAAAATACTATCAAGGAATATGGCAATGTATATTTTGCGCTTAACTCCTCGTATTTAAATACCCCTTCTAAGAAAGTATTAGATAAAATTGTACTCTTTATGAAGGAGAACCCTTCTATTCACTTAAATATCGGCTCTCATACAGATTCAAGAGGTACTCACGAGTATAATAAGTGGCTTTCCGACAGAAGAGCTAAGAGGACCATTGGATATATGATATCGAAAGGGATTAATACCAAGAGGTTAAATGCTGTAGGTGAAGGGGAAGAAAAACTCACCAATCATTGTAAAGACGATATACCGTGTACAGAGAAGGAGCATCGACTGAATCGTAGGTCAGAATTTAAAATTCTGAGTTTCTAAGAGCCGACCTTAAGACTTCTTACCTTTAAAATATTTATTTGCCGAATTTACCCATGCAATGAGCCTTTCAACAAAGTTCATTGCAGCGGTACTTCGGGAAAAAGAACGTTACCGGGCAGTCTACACAAAAAGGATTGATTTCGAAAAGCTCCTTGTATATCTGCTGATTTAGAATTTTTCTTCCCGTATGGAAGACAAGATCTTCATCTTTTGGAAAGAAATTCTTTTTGTACTTGTAAAGACTGTCACCTTCCATTCTTCCCCCTCCGAGACAATAGTGTTTATAGCCGTTTTTTCTGCCCCAATTAAGTACTTCTATCTTCAACATATCATTGGGCCTAAGAGAAAAATAGGCCGCGTTAGTGCCTCCCAGATAGGAGAACAAGACTTCTTCTGACAGCAACAATAACTCTGTGGAAACAGGAATATCTCCTTTATAGATCATGGCTATGGCAATACTTTTTGGATTCTTATTGATGAGATCAGAAAAATATTCCTGGGTTTGGAAGTACTGCTCCCCGGCGTTTCGGCGTTCCATGGTGCCGTGATAAATGGCGCAAAATTGGGAGATGATCTCCTTATCGATCTCTTCGAAATATACTTTTGAAGTAAGGCCCGACTTTACTGCTCTTCTGAAGTTGTTTCTAACTTTGGGTTTAAAATTTTCCCATTGTTCGAGCTCCGGTCTAATCTTTCCGCATACATTTTTTAGGGTAGCAACCAATTCCCCGTTATAGCCTTCCCAATTTTTTTGAAGGCTAAAACGCATAAACTCCGTAATAATATTGTTTTTTTTGTGCCAGTTGTCTACCTGAGCCCAAAAACTAGCCTTTGTTTTCTCAGAAGCCTCCCTACAGAACAGTGGACCACTATAGCCGTAAGGAGAAGAGATATCGAAGTATGGGGTCAATTCCCGGTTTCTAAATATCTTTCTTTTAAAAAAAGGCATAAGGGCCATAGGAGTCCCCTCTTCTTCCAAAATAAAGTAGAAGAGTTCACCATCTTTAGGAAGATTGGGAATGAGTAATTCTTTTTTGTAGAAAGGATTATCGGGAAAAGAAGCCAAATGCTCATCGTACTCCTGTCCTTCCTCCAAAGAATTTAATGGGAATGTCTTAAGATTAGTTTTAGCCATCTCATTATACTGAAAGCAGATGTTGTTAACAGTCTGCTAAGGTATAACGCTTAATAATGGTAAAATATGACTTTTGTTATTTAAAAACCGTCGTAAAATCCAATCTAGTTAGGCCAAATTTATTCCGGAACCCCTGGGTGACCAAGCGTACCCGATATTTAGCGAGCTTTCGAATAATATTTTCGAAGAAATCCCTGGTGAGAAAATTATAGGAGTTCATTTTCTTTACAGCCTCAGGAGTGCTACAATAATTTTCGGTATTTCCTATGCTGTAAATGGCACCTGGAAAGGGTAAGGGTATTAAGCTTTTTCCACCCTCCAGTTCCATAAAATCATGGTTGTATAGGGGGTGGGGTTGTTCTTGAAACAACAGGTCTATATAGGCCGCTTTTATAATGATACAAGTGCCACACAAAATGTTGAAAGTGTTTTTATTCAAAAAAATGAGCTTACTACCTTCATTGTAGATATAGCCCTTTTTAAAATACCATCCCAGGGTTTTTTCCTGATCTTTTTCCACAAATTTCACTAGATCTCTGTGAATACAATCATCAGCATCTGCTACCATAAAATGAGTTGGGTTATATTTTTTCGCATATGCAATCCCTGCCATCAATTTTTTGGCTTTATCTGCCTCTTTTGCTCCATTTCTGTACGCATCATCGGCATCATACTTCGCAATATTTTCCTCGGTAGGCGGTTCAAAATCTACCTGTATGAACTCCAGGTTTGGATGTTCAAAGTTAATTTCAGGTATCTCGTGACAGGCCGCAACAATTTTGAAGTTTTGTGAGCTTTGTTGGCAAATAGATCGCATGGTTCGTTCTATTAGCAATGAAAAGACTTTCCAGTTGGTGGATACCTGTTTGCTTTTGATTGGGACTACAAATACTAACATATTCTTGTTTTAGATGTGTGATACTTTGGCTCTGTAGGCCGGAAAGAATTCCGTGTCTTCTTCCACCCTTGAAAGTATCATAAATTCATGATATTTATCCTGATTTACTATATATGTCCAGATTTTAAAGGATTTGAAATCGTCCGAAAAAGAAGATTTAAAATTAAATAATGCATCCTCTCTACTCTTATAGCCGCCACCTAGGTTAAAAAAACGATAACCTTCCTCCGTGGCTTGGATTCGCATTTCATCAAGGAGTAAGCGGGAGGGTGCTATTTTCATGTATTCTGACCGGGTACCGGAAAGATGATACTGCACGATATTATTGGTCTTAACAAACATAGACCCCGCTGTTACCTCTCCCGTCTCATTGTGAACTGCTAACAACACATCGGTCTTAAAACCATCACAATCCAAGAAATTAAAGAAGTACTCCTTGTCAAAAAAGTAGTCTTCATCGGCGTCCAACTTTGTCATGGTTTCAGTATAAATGTCAACAAAGGTTTCAATATCTTGTGCCTCGGTAGCTTTACGGACTGTACACAGCCTTCTGGCCTTATTTACCCTACTTCTGGTATCTCTTCTGTAGGCAGATCTTTGTTCATCCAAAGATTTGCTAAGGTCTATGTTGACAACATTGCCAATGGGTCTGATTTCCCCTATTCCCCCAAGGATGCGGTCCTGATCATCTATATAAGGATTCAATCGGGAAAAAACGGCAATGATCTTTTTTTCATTGAAAAAATCGTCCAATGCCTCGCGAAAAGCCTCTGCACTAAAGTCTTCATTGATATTATGCCCAAGAGGTCCGGCATAACCATAAACCGAAGTTGCGTCGTAAAAATCCGTATCAAAAATCTGTCGTAACAATAGGGGCAATAGAATTAATGCATCTTTATCCCTGTAGTAAAGTAATACCGCTTCTTCTGTATCGGTCTTGGAAATATGGTGATAATCAAACGTATGGTAGAAGTCAAATGACTTCACCTCGCTTAACGCGCTTTCCCATTCGGCTTTGGAGGTTATTGTTTTGATCATATGTGTTTTGGTCACAATAAAGTCTTATAGACTTCTATTGTATTTAATGTCATTGCGTCAATAGTAAAATGCTTCAAGGCTTTTGCTTTGCCTTTTTGTGCCACTTGGGCTCTAAGTTCGGCGTTGTCTAATAACTCTGTAAGAATTTGAGAGAGCTGGGCGTGGTTGTCCATTTCAAAGATAAAACCATCGGTCCCATGATCAATTTGATCGTAAGCACCGTAAGAATCTGATCTTACCGTACAACAACCACTCATCATGGCTTCTACAGCAACTAAACCAAATGTGTCTGATCTTGAGGGGAGCACAAAAATATCAAAAATTTGATAAATAGGTTGAGGATCCTGAAAGGGCATGAGGCAAATTTGATTTGCAATACCAGACTCTTGAATAAGTCCGGTGAGCCATGCCTTGTCCGATTCCAGATAGTAGTCCCCTAAGAAAATAAGATGTACTTTTTCCCTCAATTCCGGAGCCAGATCTTCAGCTATTGCTTTTATGAGGATATCTAGCCCTTTTACTTTAGTTATTCTGCCAACAAAACCAATTAATATCTTGTCTTGAGGGATATTGTTTTCGGTTTTGATAGCCTCTTTTTTTTCCTCAGAAATTGACTCAGAGAACCTTTTAGAGATGCCGTGTAATACGATGGGAACATCTTCTTCCTTGGCACGCAGTACCCGAATCCCATATTCCTTGGACGCGGCACTTACCGCAATTAACTTAGTAGGATTCTTATACATTGGGTTCGGTTTCAGGAGATCGCTGTGGACCGTGGTAATGAACTTCTTTCCTATCAACCAGGGCATAAAGGTGGTATTGGGCGACTGACAATGAATTACATCAGCTTTAATTGATGCGATGAGTCTGAGCACCTTCAAAATAGACCTTATAGCCGTAAAGGATTTACTGAGTATATTCCCTTTAGGAAGGCCGAAATAGTGGATCTCTGTGCCGATGTCTTCAAAATCCTTAAGAATTTCCCTTAAAAACTCATAGTGTTTGTTAGTTACTCCGCCGTAAATACCTCCAGTGATCATCACCAACTCATGCCCCTGCTTTATCAGACCTCTGGCCAAATCGAGCGTATGGGTGGTAACACCGTTTTTTTCTATTCTGCTTAAAATAAAAAGGACTTTCATTACTAATTAGGGTTTTCCTATACCTGATTATTTAAAGTGTATTTTTTCGATGGCTGCAAAGGTATCCAGGATGATCTTTATACCTTTTTCCGCGAACTTTGGATAAACAGATTCAAACGTCTCGTTTTCATCAAATCTGATGGGCTCCTGGCATAAAATTGTTCCTTCATCTATTTGATCATCAATAATATGGGTAGTTATTCCTGAAATTTTAACACCATATGCCAGGGCCTCCTGAATGGCTGTCGTGGTGGCGAGAAAACTCGGAAATAGGGAAGGATGAATGTTTATTATTTTATCTGGAAAAGCAGACAACATATCCTGCCTTATGATGTATTTATAGCTGAGCAGAAAAATGTAGTCGATATTTCGCTTTTTCAACTCCTCAACAATAACTCGTTGATAGGCCTCTGCACTGTCAAAATCCTTTCGTTGCATACGCAGAGTTTCTATTCCGGCTTCTGAAGCAGCCTCGGCTGCTCCACAAGGCTCGGCCTGGTAAAGCAATAGGCCTATCTTAGAGCGCTCTAATTGGCCCTTAGCATATGCCTCAATAGTATCTTTGGCATTTCTTCCCCATCCGGTAACCAGAATGGCCCAATTAAGCTTTTTTTCTGTACTCATCTAAACTTAGCATTAGAGATTGTGGATCTATTGCAACGTCCTTAGAACTAAGGACATTTTTAATCGTATGAAAAAAGATTTTTACGTCAAGCCCAAAAGACATCTGGTCTATGTATTCCAGATCTTTCGCAAGGCGTTCATCCCAGTTGAGATGATTCCTCCCTGAAATTTGAGCAAGTCCTGTTATCCCGGGGAGGACCTCATGTCTTTTTCGCTCCTGTTCGGAATAATATGGCAAATAACGAAGCAAGAGAGGTCTTGGGCCAATTAAACTCATATCCCCCTTCAGAATATTAATTAGCTGTGGAATTTCGTCTAAGGAAGTTTTTCTCACAAATTTACCAACTCCTGTCAGACGATCTTTGTCTGGCAATAGCTCACCGTTTTTGTCCCTGGCATCCGTCATGGTCTTAAACTTAATAATGCTAAAGATCCGCTCATTTTTACCGGGTCTTTGTTGTAAAAAGAACACTTTGCCTTTATTTGCGATAAGCAACAGCAACACCACTAAAAAGAAGATAGGGCTAAGAATAGCGAGCATCCCAAAAGATATTAATATATCTAGCATCCGTTTTACAAACAATCTGTACATTCTTGGGGAAAAATTTAGAACAAAGTAACTACTTATTTTGGCTCGCAGGATATTTTATGGATAAATGACCGATTTTATTGATCACTACCTAATAATAAAGGCTTGGGATGGTTAAACTCCAATATGCGCGGAACACAGGAGATTTATTGATCAATTTTTAAAAGTGTCTTGTATTCCCGGAGTAATTCGCCCCAAACAAAATGTCTTTCAAAGCGTTCCTGGATCATCGGCCTTGCATTTTGAGCTAGTCGTTTTAGTTTTCCCGGGTCTAATAAAAGCTCCTCCATACGACTTTCTAGTTCGGATGCTGACTTTGGGGGTACAATACAACCATTCTCGCCTTCTGTAATGATCTCATTACATCCGTTGATATCGCTTACAAGACCTGGTAATCCCATAGATCCCGCTTCCATCACAACATTTGGAAAGCCCTCTCTATAGCTCGGGAAGGTCAGTAAATCTGACATTGCGTAGAAGGGCCGTACATCTGGTTGCGTTCCGGTAGTGATTATTGCAGGATTGGATTCAATGATATGATTGGTGCTGTCATCCAAAGGATCCAATTCCTTTTCATACATCCCAACCAGCAACAACTTAATATCCTTGTGTTTTTTGCTCAAGGAATCAAAGGCGGCGACCAACTCATTTATTCCCTTGTCTTTTACCAATCTTCCTACAAAAACATATACAAAGTCGTTTTCGGTAATGCCGTATGAGTCTCTTAAACCGGATAATTCAGTCGAGGCGTATTTTTTTGGATCAAAATGAGTGCTGTCTACGTCATTAGAACTTCTCTTTCCAATTACATTTATTTTCTTTGGTGTGGTATACTTACTTGTTAAAATAAATTTTTCTAAGCCATAGGAGTTAGTCT
>JBFOMC010000311.1:0-17329 GCA_040830565.1 Flavobacteriaceae bacterium | reverse complement strand
TTTATAACATTTAAAGATTCTCCAGATCAGCTCGAAATAGTTGGGGATGACAAGGGGATAAGAGAGTTAATCGAATATCTTCAAGGCGTTAGAACGGATAAAGATCATATGCATCTTACTATAGATACTGAATTAGATGCATACCCTATTACGGGTGACCGAAAAGGCAAAACTCTTTTCGCTAAACATGTTAGGTTAGAATATAATGATACGGAGGAATGGATTGGTGAGGATACATAGAAATAAGTCAAACAGCACGGATTTCTAATCTAGGCAATATAAAATTCCGATAGCGCGGAAACGGTTTCACCAGAAAGCTCGGATTTATAATACGTGCGACGTTAATACAAAACCACTCACTAACCATGAGTGGTTTTCTTTTTCCGTAGTGTAGTGATCCTTGGCGTTAAGAATTGTTGAAACCTTGGAGACAATTTAGCCAAGGAGAACAGTTCTTAAAATGGATACATTTTAAGAAACACATAGTGAAAAAGTGTCTTTTCTTTTGTTTCGTTTTCTTTGGACAAGCAAAGAAAATGAAAGTACTATATTTATGCCGCCTCGGGAACCAAACTAGAAAAGACGGTTACCGACGGAAGTTCTGTGACAACCGAGTATGCTGGCAATTATGTCTATGAAGGCGGTAGCCTGCAATTCTTTAACCAGTCTGAAGGATATATAGAACCAGATGGTTCCGGAGGTTACGACTATATATACCAGCATAAAGATCATCTAGGAAACATACGCCTGTCCTACTCAGATGATGTAAGCGTTGACGGCAGTATTGATCCAGGGACGGAAATAAGGGAGGAAAACAATTACTATCCTTTTGGGTTAAAACATAAAGGGTATAATGCCATAGTTAATGGGCGTAACCACAAATATGGATTTGGTGGGAAGGAAGAACAAGATGAGCTAGACCTTAAGTGGTTAGACTTTTCCGCAAGGAACTATGACGCTGCTTTAGGTAGGTGGATGAATTTAGATCCATTGGCCGAGCAGATGAGAAGGCATAGTCCGTATAACTATGCGTTTGATAATCCGGTATTCTTTGTGGACTATGACGGTATGAGACCATGTCCTAATGGAGAGGATTGTCCACCACTAGAAAGAATAAAAGCTTTTTCAAAAGGTGTTTTTCAAGGTTTTGTATCCAACTTAGAATTTGATACTTTTAGACAAACAGATTATACATCTGAAAAGCCTCGTGAAGGAGATGGAGACTCCGATGTAGAAGCCGGCAGAGAAGCAGGCGAGACACTACAGGAGATTGTGGAAATTGGTGTTACGGGAATCGCAGGATTAAGTCGAAAAGTACTGCAAAAGATTGGTCAGAAGCTTGTTAAAGAAGGCCTGGAAGAAACTGGAGAAAAGGTCGCTAAGAAAACCATTGTAAAGAATAATGTTGATGAGGTTGGGAATCAAGTTACAAAGTTTTCACAGGAGTCAGCCGATGATCTAGTTAAATCATTGAAAGA
The DNA here is from genome assembly GCA_040830565.1 of Flavobacteriaceae bacterium. GTDB lineage: Bacteria > Bacteroidota > Bacteroidia > Flavobacteriales > Flavobacteriaceae > JAFMPW01. Next base: position 15,851 of record JBFOMC010000311.1, on the reverse strand, counting down.
TGATTTCGGTGGAAATGTCACTGTTATGAAAGACGGTAAACCAGTATTTAGAGTGCACCAGCCCGGTACACACGGCCAGACAAATTCTAGTGTAACCACCTTTAGGCAGGGTACCAATCCAAAGACAGGTGATGTATTCAACATCCCAAGTAAAAAGGTTTCAAGTTTTACTGAGGAATATTATAATATTCTTAATCAAGCCACAAGAGGAGAGGGAGGTTTTTCAATTGTAACAAAAGGAGGAAGATAGAATATAATGGATGTAATTGTATTAGGGGTATATAACGATCAGGATAAAGAAAAACTGGATAATTTATTTTCAAGTTTAAATGATTTAGAGATAATTTGGAATTATGAAATTTACGATCTCGAAAGTTCAGCAGGATTACTATTATTAAGACAGAGTTATAATCTAAATCATATCGGAATTCTTGTAGAAAAGAATAAAGATTCGGTCCTGACCTCATATCCCTTGATTTATGAAGTTACAGAAACTTTCATGGGCATTAACACAAATCCTATTTTCTTTGGATTTTTAGTAGAACTTGAAAATTTAGGTCTGAAAAAAATGGTTTTGGCATTTGCCGATGAATGGGATACGGACACTCTTGTTAGGATTGAAAAATCTAATTTTAAATCTTTAAAGGAGCGATTAAATACCCCATATGTATGGTGTGAAAGTCTTACAAGTTTAATAAGTCAAACAAAAATACGCGATGACGGACACCCATTAATATTCGAAGTAAGTGGATAATCTAATTGTGTGAAATAGTTTACTTGGCTGAGAAGTGAAGATCTCTAAAAGCTAAAAATCCGTGCTTATAATAAATCAAGCACAGATTTTTAGTTTTTATGATTAACTACAAACGAATCAAAAAAGGAATCTTTTATATCCAAGGCTATTTGAGAGGAATCAACTAGATATTCCGAGTATGCCAAATAGTTCACTTTATTAATGTGAATTAGGTGAGCTTCAATGAAAATGGATGAATTTTTTTGAATGCTCTTAGCTACTATATATTCTGATAATTCGTAAAGATCATATAGCACAACTTCGTTATCTTCTTTAATAAAACTATCCAAAATTCCTTTGTAGAAATTCTTTATCCTTTTCTTACCTACAATATTTTCATCATGCTCAAAAACTAGTACTCCGAAAACATTTTTTTCATCATTGTAAGAATATGTTTTAACCCCTTTAATCATTTCTAACGAGTATCCATTGGGTATAGTAAATTCAAGCTCATTTTCATAAATGGTCTTCCAATTTTGTTGAGTATAGGACTGAAAACTAAAAAGCATAAATAATCCAAGAATAACTTTCATAAATATAATTTTGTGATAAGGGATGACAAGGATTTGTTTGCCCCAATTTTGCGATAAAGGTATAGATAAGTTTTAACTCACTAACCATAAGTGGTTTTTTGTTGGATGGAGTTGGAGTAGAGGAGATGCGAAAAAGTGAATTATTGGTAAAAGCTTTTGCTTTATTACTTGGCTTTTGTTTTTCTAATTAATGTGATTCCTTTGAGCGTTGTGATTTCCATACTTCTGTTATTCTGTTCTACCCTTTTGTTATTACCTTTTTAATGCGTATTTGCTGTAGTTTACATAAAACTAAATAGCAGCTATTAACCGTTCATTATAATCATCCAAAATATTCGTAGGCAAAGACTTCAAATATATCTGGGTGGTATTCAACTTGCTATGCCCCAGCATTGTAGAAATAGCCTGCAACGGGACATCATTGAGCATAGCTTGAGTAGCAAAACTATGTCTTGAAACATAGGTAGTTAATTTCTGCTCAATACCACACATTTCACCAATTAGCTTTAAACCTCTATTATACCGTTGCCGTTCCCAGGAAATCCTTGATGTTAGTGCATATGTTTATACATTAAATAGTCCAATATTATATATCGATCCCGACGGTGCACGAGTGGTATGGGGTGACCAAGGTGACGAAGAGAATTCTGAGAAAACAAGAGAAAGGAGACAATTAATTGGACATGCAATTTACACTCTTAGGAAACTTTCTAAATCATTTGATAAATTATTTACACGATTACATAATAGTGATTCTGAGTTCACGGTGTCATTTGGAGACCTTCGAGGTAGTGAAGGACAGTTTAGAAGAGCGAGAGAAACGGTATTCGACTTGGATGAAAATGGTGAACCTGTTGGGTATGACGAATTTGGAAGCGCATTAGAGAACCCCAATCCGAACACTGGAGGTGATATTAGATTTGATCTTGCTGAAATAGACAGAGAAGGATTAAATGTGGAAGATGTTGCTCCCGAAGAATTTGGCCACGCCTATCAACATTTGTTCTATACTAATGGAAAATTCGAAAATTATCTTAAAACCCCACCATCAGGTAATTATGAGTTTGAGGGTCAGATGATCAGTGGAATAATAAAAAATCAATCTGGTATAAGATTACATCCAAACTATGGAGCAACAAGATTTGCTGAGCAATATGGGATTAAATTCAATTTAAGGAAGTTTGGCATAAAATTGGATGAGTGGTATGATAGGAGTGATAATTTCTATAGAACTTTTTACAATGCACCAATTGATAAGTCGCGAATGCCATCTGCATTACTCAAGTTAAAAAACAAAAAAAGATAATATTATGATTACTAGGCTCATCTTATATGTTTTGATATTGGCCCCAATATGCTCAATAGGTCAGGAGAAAAATAATAGTTTTCACCTCCATTTTGTAGACGACTATGAAAACAATATAGTTTCTTTGGAAATTAATGGAAACAAAATATTGGATTCACTATTATTCAGAGAAAGTGTTATTCCTGGTTTTAGAGGAAAGTCACCTTTGGATATTAAGATAACCGAAGATAAAGCCATCATTTATTACAAGGATAAGGTAAATAAAGAGTTTGAGGTCCAAAATGTAATAATGGATGAACCTATCAATATTAAGTTGATTACAGATGATAAGGTAATCGAAAAGAAGTTTAATATTGAATATGGCAGATATGTGATCATATCATACAACAAAGGAAAAGTTTACCTTAGGCAGTCGAAAATTTTTATGTGATTGGGACTAGATAGCGCCGAAATGTTTTCTGTACGACATACAGATAGCGCGGATTTGTAATCCGTGCGGTATTAAAAACCAAAACCACTCACTAATAATGGGTGGTTTTCTTTTTCCGTAGTGTAGGGAACATGGCCGTTAAGAATTATTGAAGCCCTGGAAATAATTTAGGCCATGTGAGAGGTTTTTAAATCTTCTGATTTAAAAAACACATAGTGAAAAAGTGTCTTTTCTTTTGTTTCGTTTTCTTTGGACAAGCAAAGAAAATGAAAGTACTGTATTTATGACGCCTTGGGAACCAAACTAGAAAAGACGGTTACCGACGGAAGTTCTGTGACAACCGAGTATGCTGGCAATTATGTCTATGAAGGCGGTAGCCTGCAATTCTTTAACCAATCTGAAGGATATATTGAAACAGACGGCTCCGGAGGGTATGACTATGTATACCAATATAAAGATCACCTGGGAAATATACGCTTGTCCTACTCAGATGATGTAAGCGTTGACGGCAGTATTGATCCGGCGACGGAAATAAGGGAGGAAAACAACTACTATCCTTTTGGGTTAAAGCATAAAGGGTATAATAGCACCCAAAATGGCAGGGATCATAAGTTTGAATACAACGGTGTTGAATTTAATGAAGATCTTGGGCTAAATTTGATGGAGATGGATATGAGGCAGTTTGATCCTGCAACAGCTCGGTTTACTGGGGTTGATCCTGTTACCCATTATTCGATGAGCACGTATACCGCTTTTGACAATAATCCAGTTTTTTGGTCTGATCCTTCTGGTGCTAATGCTGAATGTCCAAGTTGCGAAACGGAAGATGATTGGAATGCATATTACTCACAGGCTGAATATACAGCACTTGCTACAGGTCAAAAAATAGTTGGAGGTATGGTTATGGGTGAAGGGCCTTTGAGTTCTGGTCTTGATGAAGCTGGCCATACACTGTTTTATTTTGATGGAAAACTGCAAGATTTAAATAGACATGATAACAGGCTTGATGCTCTGAGTAGTTTAGTTGCCGATGGTTTGATGGTTGAAGCCCCTGGAAAGTTATTTAAGTTTATTAGTGGGTTCTTCAAAGGAGGCGGAGACGAAGTTGTAGATGATGTAGTAGATTTAGGTGCGCGGGCAAAACAAATACATAGTGAACTTCCAGCAGCAACGCAGAGTAGAACTACTACAGCCGTAGCAGAGGTTGCTGATATTGATGGAAACGTTTCTTTTGTTGTTGCTTCAAGTGAGAAAAGGTTGCGGCCTGCCCAAAGAGCAGCACTAAACTCTAATGAAGCTGCCGCTGTTGGCACTGGTCATGCAGAAGTTACCGCAATAAACGTAGCTCAAAGTAGCGGTCAGAAAGTGCTTAGAGTAGGTGCCAGTAGACCCATATGTGCTGGTTGTGAAAGAGCAATAAACGCAGCAGGTGCTAGAGCTGCAAGCCCATTAAAAAATAAAAGTATTCCTCGTTTATTTGATGTAGATTTGTAAGAGGTAAAATGGATAAATACGCTTTAAAATTAGCCGCAGTTTTGGAAGAGTTATCTCCAAGAAGTAAACTTTTGTTTGCATATTGGATATCAAAAAGACTATTCCACAACTATGCTTACTTTAATCAGCAGACCTTTTTTGGAGATATTGATACAATGCTAGATGCGTTTAACTTGATTGAAAAACATCTAAAACATGGATATTTAGATAACGACGAAATAAACGTGGCCATTGAGAATGTCGAGAAAAATACTCCGGACACCAATAACTTTGAAACCATTATAGTCTCTTTTGCTTTAGATGCTTGCAATGCTTTAACCGAATGTTTACGATATATTTTGGATAAAGATTCGCAACATGTTGTTGATGTTGGAATATTTGCACGCGACACGATTGATATGTTCATTCAAGAAATAAATGATATGGATTATACCGATCCCAATTTTGAACTAAGCATTCAAAACGATAAACATATGAGAGAAGAAATGGCTTCACAAGATGATGTGCTTAAACGACTTAAAAATGAAGAGGATATATTACAAGATATTGTATTTGATAAAATCATTGACCCAAGTATTGTAATTTAGTTGACTGAAAAGTCGCGATCACAACACAAATCCAGATAGCGCGGAAATGTTTTCCGTACAACTGTAATACCAAAACCACTCGCTAACCATGGGTGGTTTTTTATTGTTCTTTTGTCTTGAAACAAAAGAACCAACAGTTCAAGAAGGTTTTATAGGAAATTTTTACCTTTGGCAAAACCACGGCTGCTGCTATCGCTGCATGCTCTTTTTCGCTTTGCGAAACGCACTTCCGCTGGCAGCCCCGCTATTTCTGAAAAACCTTCGGTATATCTTTTATGAAAAACATTATTAGTGGTTTTCCTTTTTCCGTAGTGTAGTGAGCCTTGGCGTTAAGAATTGTTGAAACCTTGGAGACAATTTAGCCAAGGAGAACGGTTCTTAAAATGCTAGCATTTTAAGAAACACATAGTGAAAAAGTGCCCTTTTTGCATTCCTTTTTGGGGAAGCAAAAAGGAATAAAGAATTCCTATATTTACGACGCCACCGGTACAAAATTGGAAGTAATATTTTTGGAGATAATGACTTTGGAAAGGGTATTTAAAATCCGTCACAAATCATATACAAAACCGTTGTGTGTAATTATGGAGAGAGAACAGCTTCATAAATGTCCACGTTGTGGAAACTTAACAACTCTTCGACTTGAGCATGAGCACGAGATCGAAGAGGATTTATTTGATGAGGACAATCGATATGCCACTTTTGGATATAATTGTTATTATTTTTTCTCGTGCTCCTCATGTAATAGAGCATCCATTTACGCCTATTTTTTCACAAACCCGGTGGATGAAAAAGTTTCTGAACTGGATTTGATATACCCTGTGGTAAAAGACGTTTCATATTTCTTGCCAAAGAAGGTTAAAAAAAATTATCTCGAAGCCAAAAAAGTTCGGAACATCTCCGCAGTTTCATTTGCCATTTTGATCAGAAAAAGTTTGGAACAAATTTGTAGAGATAAGCAGGCAAAGGGGTCTAATCTCTCACAAATGATACGGGATTTATCCAAACGTGAGATTTTGCCAAGAAAAATGACCGAACTAGCAACGTTGATTAGGCATCTTGGTAATGCTTCAGCCCATGATTCTTATCCCGTAGACTTTTGGGATGTTGATCTTTTGGATGAGCTATTTCATTTTATAACTGACTATATCTATGTCATTGACAGGAGCATAGAAACGATTAAGTCCAAATGGGGAATAAATAAAACCGCGCACGACAAAACTAACCAACATACCGGCTCAAATCTCTGAAAAAACTACCCTTTATCAAATAAACCACGTATCCCCAAGTACTGGTCACGTTCAAATCCAACATCCTTAACTTGCTCAACCCCTCCTTCGAAAACTACCTCATGACCTACGTCATTTTATCCACAATAGATTGGTAGTAGCTTTAGCCTCAGAATTTTAAACTCAACGCTAATGAAAACAATAACTATTTTGTTGCTTGCGCTCTGCTCCATGGTTTCTTATAGCCAGGCAGAGGATGAAGATGTCATCCTAATTGAGAAGGCCCAGGAAGACGATACCTATCGCGCAGGGGAAACCGTCAAAGTGAATGCAGATATACAGGGCGACCTGGTCATTGCCGGGGGGAATCTTAGCGTCAATGATAGTATTCATGGCGATTTGACCGCCGCTGCCGGTGAGTTGCTGATAAAAGGGAATATAGCCGATGATGCCCGCCTGGCAGTAGGAAAGGTAACGATCGACTCAGAAATAGGGGATGATCTGGTGGTTTTTGGCGGGGAGGTCATCCTTACAGAAAATGCGGTGGTAAACGGCAACCTTAAATGTTTTGCCGGGAATGTCAAAATGGATGGTGAAGTGCAGGGAAAACTGGAACTTAAAGCGGCAGATATTCTTATTAACGGATCCGTAAAGGAAGCTTCAAAAATCATAGGGGAGGACATCAGCATTGGTCCAAATGCGAAATTTTACAAGGAAGTTCAGTACTGGAACGGGGAGGGGGAAATAGATTTTAATACCAGCCTGATCAATACTGAAGCGCATTTCAATGAAGACCTTGGAGAAGAAAAATCGCAATTGTCCTTGACCAGTTTTGGAACGGCTTCCCTGGCGTTATGGATATTCTACGTACTATCCGCCTTTCTGGTTATTTTAGTGTTACACGCCCTCTTTAAAAACGCATTTTCACAGGCTGCTGAAGGTTTAGATGATAACCTCTTGAAGAGCTTTGGTTTCGGATTGATTTATCTCGTTGGTATTCCAATACTTATTATCCTGGCCCTGCTGATGATCATTGGTATTCCTTTGGGCCTTTTTATAACCACAGTATTTATATTCAGTCTGCTGTTCGGTCACTTAATAGCGGCTTTAATGCTGGTTTACTATTACAAGCATAAGAAGGAAAAACGCTGGGGTTTTTGGACCATAACCTTCCTGGCCCTTCTATGTGCCATCGTATTGCGCCTGCTCACCATTATTCCTTTTGCCGGGATATTAATTTCTGTAGTAGTACTTTCAATTACCTATGGAACTCTGACTTTACAGCTGTTTCTTTCCGATAAACAACTGGCTAAAGCTTAAGGTCATGAATACTGAACATCCCAATATTAGTATCTTAAAGAGGTTCAATCCTGCTAATCCAAGTACGGCGGCGGGACTGTTAGCAGAGGACTTTGTTTGGCATTATATCAATCCGGAGCTTCCAGAACTTGAAGGCGATTATGTAGGCCTTTCTGGGTTGAAAGACTTTTTCAATAGCATTGGCGGCCGTACAGAAGGCTCCTTTAAGGTAACCCCTTTGTCTATAATGCCTACTGGCGATGACCTGGTCATCACCCATGTTAAGGACAGGATGGTACTAGATGGAAAACAAATGGAGATTGATGCTATTGTGCTTTGGTGTATTGTGGATGGTAAGATCAAAGAAGCCTGGGATATTCCCGTGAAACATACCGCCAAGTTTCCAGAATCATAAAATTGTACGTATGAAAATTATAGAGGTAACACCGGAAAATGCTTTAGAAGAAACCTTCTTCTGTATCAAGGATACAAAAAGAGAAGGATTTAAAGATAAACTCCAGTGGTTTGAAGAACGGCACAAAGAAGGTTTAAGGATCAAGATCCTGAAGAATGATAAGGACAAAATGATAGGGTTTATGGAATATGTGCCTGCAAAAAACGCTTGGCGACCTGTAGATGCGGACAATTATATGTTTATTCATTGTACCTATATCTACTCTAAAAAAGAAAGAAATAAAGGCTATGGCTCCATGCTCATTAAGGATGCTGAAAAAGAGGCAAAAGCTAAAGGCATGGATGGGATATGTGTGATGACGAGTAAAGGAGGCTGGTTGGCAGATGAAACCCTTTTTGAAAAAAATGGCTTCAAACAAATTGAAACAAAAGACAGGTTTCAACTGCTGGCTAAAACATGGAATAAGAAGGCCGAAAACCCAAAATTTCACGATTGGACCAGTCAACAAAAAAAGTACCAGGGTTGGCATCTGCTGTATGCAGACCAATGCCCCTGGAACGAAAAGTCTGTAACCGCAATATTAAATGTAGCTATGGATCACGATGTCGATTTAAAAGTTTCTAAAATAAACACTGTAGAAGAAGCAAAAATGGCTCCCTCGGGCTTTGGGGTTTTTAATCTCCTCTACAACGGAAAATTATTAGACGATCATTATCTGAGCGCTACCCGATTCAGAAATATTTTAAGAAAGGAACTCAAGCTGCCGAAGTAACCGCCAAATCAGATATTACCTTATAGTAAACCATCAATAATAAAATGGTGGGAATTGGCTATTTTGTGGCCTTATTTCTTCTCCATGGCCTCCATTTTACCCTGAGAACGGGTATATCCTAGGGCCACTGCCTGTTGGTAAGCATTTATGGCATTTTCTGTATCATTATTGGCGGCATAGGCATCCCCAAGACTGTCATAGGCGTTGCCGTCTTCGGGAAACACTTCGGTATTTAACTTAAAGATGGCAATAGCTTCTTCTTTTTTATCCATGCCCAGTAATTGATAACCTAAACTATTGAGTTGCCCTACCTTAAAATTATAGGCAGCAGGCTGGCTTTCCTTTAGGTTGTGATACCTTGCCACTGCTTGTTCTATGCCGTCCTTCTCAACCACTTCAAAAAGAACGTCCTTAATTTTTGGCAGGCTGTTATGTGCTGCAATTTTTTCAAGATCTTCCTTTAAATCCGTTCCGGCTAAATACTGGCCGTAAAGTAAAACCGCATGCACAGATCTGGTGTTGTTGATATCCTCCAGAGGATTTTTATCTAATACTACCAAATTGGCCAATTTCCCGGTCTCAACGGTACCCAATTCACTCTCTTTTTGCATATAGATCGCCGGATTTATTGTCGCAGTTTGAAGGGCCTCCAGAGGACTAAAGCCGGCCTCCTCTACAAATATTTGCAATTCGTCATGGATGCCAAAACCGGGAAAAGTATAGGGATTGGGATAGTCTGTACCTGCTAGGAATCTAACACCACCATCTAACATTGGTTTAAAAACCGATAAGGTTTTTTTATACCATTGACGCTCATTTTCGAAATCTTCAGGGGTGGCATGTTTTAACCTAAAATCGTCTTTCGGATCCCAATTGCTAATGGCGTAATCTGGCATATACTTTAAACGGGCGTCGTCTCGGAACTCCGGGTTGTTGATATTAGCGAATGATCTGTTCACCGTGGAGGTAGGACTTATCCAAACATCTTTTCCTTTTAGGATACCTACCACACTATCAAGTTTTTTAGCGTCGAAGGTCTTAGCCAAAAATCCTTGCTGATCCGGATAGGAATTTAATTCGGGATCGTTAATTACCCCCTTGAGGTGGTCATAGAAGTGTTGTTTTCTTGAAGACATGAATTCAAGAATGCCATAGAAATGTTCTATGCTGTGATGACCGGCATCCATAGCCTCTTCCAGAGTTACCTTTATAGGGATATGCCCGCTGAACTTCAAGCCCTGCTTTTTACATTCGTCCGCAATAGCCATATAAACGTCTTTCTCCAAAAAGGAATAGACTTTTATAAAATCTGCTCCGGCTTGTTTTTGCTGGCGCACAATTTCCCTTCCTTTTTCCGGACTGTCTGCCTCATCCGAGCCAGGCCACATAGCAGGTTTCCCGTCAACAATGGGCCCTCCGCTATAGATCATAGGCCCCGTAACGTCTCCATTTTTAACCTCGGTCCGTATTTTTTCAATGGCTCTCAAGTCGCCAAACATTTCTCTAACCCCGGTTACCCCATTGGCAACAAGCAAGGGAAAAAAGTCTTCATAGCCCCACCAGGTATGGGTATGCATATCCCAGAGGCCGGGAATTAGGTATTTATCCGTACCGTCGACAAGTTCTGAAGTATTGTACGAGCTATTTTGATGTTCTTGGATGGAGGCGATGCTATCGCCAAAAATAATTACATCCATATTTTCGGTGATCTCCCCGTTAGTAACATCGACAATGCTGACATTTTTGATAATGACATCCCCGTTTAGCTCTTTCTTACAGCCAGAGATTACAGTTAACGATAATGCGCAGACAAGGAGGGTGGTAGATATCTGAAGTTTTCTCATCTCAATATTCGGTTGGTTTATAGACAAATACTGGTTAAGTAATTTTAGGATAGGCACTTAAAAATACTAATTTAAGTGCTTGGCCCTGAGGGAGTTTTATACTTTGAAGTATTTCGTGTGTAGATGGTTGTTTTTAGGTCTTTTTTGGACAATTTTTAGTGGAATGCCTATTGTTTTACTTTCCTTTATCGACTCATCTTAAATGGCTGCCCTGTACTTTGCAGCGCACCAAACCAAAATTCGCCCTCCATATCAATTTTCTTCCGTTGGTTCACCACTTTGGAAATAGGAACGTAGACAAAACAGTTGTTGAGTCGGCCAACCACAAATTTCGTTTTCCCGGCCATGGCGCCATGGACCGCCTGATAGGCCAACCTGTTGCAAAAAAGACTGTCGTTTGCATTAGCCGGGGCGCTTCTAATGATGTAGCTGGGGTCGATATATTTTATGGTCGTATTGATGCCCTCTTCATCAAAATAGGCCTTTACTCTTTGTTTCAATAACAACCCAATATCCTTATGCTGAACATTTCCTGAGGCATCTTTTTGCACTTTCTCATCAACCTTAAACAATTGCTGCCCGGCCCCTTCGGCCACCACGATAACCGCATGATGCTTAAGTTCTAATCGCTTTTTTAAAGCCTGAAGAAATCCATTCTTCCCCTCTAGCTCAAAATCCATTTCTGGTACGATCACAAAATTCACAACCGGCATGGCTATTGCTGTCGAAGCCGCTATAAAACCACTATCCCTTCCCATAAGCTTTACTATTGCCATTCCATTGTAAGCCCCGGTAGCTTCATTATGGGCGTCCTTTACGATCTTACTGGCAATCTCAGAAGCAGTTTCAAAACCGAAAGATTTGTCAATAAGGTCTATGTCGTTGTCAATGGTTTTAGGAATGCCCGCAACTGCTATTTTTAATCCCCGACTCTCTATCTCATCAGCAATGGCATTAGCACCTTTTAAAGTGCCATCCCCCCCAATGGTAAACAAAAGGTCTATCTCATTTTCTTGAAGGGTATCTACCATTTCGGGTACAGACTGTGCACCTCTCGATGATCCGAGCATAGTGCCACCAAATTCATGTATGTCCTTTACCCGATCTGGCGTAAGCTCAATAAACTCATGGCCATGGGACGGAATGAGGCCCTCATAACCGTATCGGACACCAATTATCCGCTTTACGCCGTAGAAATAGTGCAGAGCCATGACCAGGCTTCTGATCACATTGTTGATCCCCGGACACAGGCCTCCGCAGGTCACGATGGCTGCCGTTGTTTTCTGCGGATCAAAAAAGAGCTTTTCACGAGGCCCTCCCTTTTCCAGACATTCCGGGCTACTTGCACTTTGGATGTTGCTGTTGTAATCGGCAAGAGATATGTCTAAAAGCACTCTATTATCGTCCTCAATGAAATTAAAGATCTTGTCTCCATCTGTTTTACTGAGTTTGATAGGAGAGGGGATAGAAGGAGTGCCAAGATTGGAAATATTAAAAGTAGCGGCCATAGTACAAAGCTTTAGTGTGCCTTTAAAACTATCGAAAATTAATGCAAAACCCAGCGTTGAGATATGATAAGAATCATATTTCTTTCGGAAGTTTGCAATGAGAAATGGGCAAGCAGAGTTCTCTTAACAGCAGGGTTTTGTATTCCTATCGGCGCAGTTTTTCTTCAAAAAAGGCAATGGTTCGCTGCCATGCCAATTCTGCATCTTCCCTGTCATAACGTGGAGTGGTATCGTTGTGAAAACCATGATTGGCATCTTTGTAGGTATATGCCGTATATTCTTTTCCATGCGCCTTAAGAGCTGCCTCATAAGCCGGCCAGCCGGCATTAACCCGCTTGTCAAGTTCCCCGAAGTGCAGCAATAAAGGTGCCTTGATTTTCTCAATATCTTCCTTGGGTTGCCCTCCGTAAAATGGTACGGCTGCCCCTAAATCTGGTACTTTTACCGCCATCATATTTGATATCCATCCACCAAAACAAAAGCCGACTACACCGACCTTCCCCGAGCATTCAGGATGGGTTTTTAAATATTCAAAAGCAGCTATAAAGTCCTCCAACATTTCATTCCGATCTCGCTTGCGTTGCAATTCCCTGCCCTTATCATCAGTGCCTGGATACCCACCCAGGGGTGTCAGGGCATCCGGAGCTAGGGAAATAAAACCTGCTAAGGCAGCTCTTCTGCCCACATCCTCAATATGCGGGTTCAAACCTCGATTCTCATGAACTACGATAATTCCCGGAAGCTTTTCTTTAGTATTTGCCGGTCTGGAGAGCAGGCCCTTTATTTCTCCTCCGCCCTTAGGTGAGTCGTATGTTATAAATTCTGAGTTTAGTCGTTTGTCGACTTGCATTATCTGAATCTTCTTTACGTAGTCAGGGGACATAAAACCTACTAAAGAACTCAAAGTAACCCCGCCAACTGCATAGGTAGATAACTTATCCAAAAATAGCCTCCTTGGGATCCTGTCATGGGCATAGTCGTCATAGAGATCAAAAATTTCCTGGGAAATATCTTCTTTTTTTAGCGTTTTCATATTGTGTGTTTTTATTTTACTACTCGTTTCATGAAACCTTCTTTATATGCCCGTCCAATGGGAAGTCTTACCAGCTCGTCTAAATGGACCTGGTTCCCGACAATTTTCTTGATCTTGGAGATATTGAGAATATAGGATTTATGTATCCGAACAAATTTTTTAGGATCCAGGTTTTCAACCCAATATCGCAGAGGCTCATGGGACAGGTACTTCTTTTGAGGGGTGTGGATTTCTGTATAATCAGCATCTGATTGTATAAAACGGATGTTATCAATTTCAATTTTGATGTGCTCGTGCCCTGATTTAATGAAGATAACATTGGCAATCACGGACCGGTCTTTCTCATCTGGCCTTGAGCGCTGATCGGACTTTAGAGGCACTTTGGAGACAGCATGTACAAAGCGTTCAAAGGAAAAAGGTTTCAAGAGATAATCGACAACGTCATATTCATAACTTTCCAGAGCGTAGTCCGAAAAGGCCGTGGTAAGGATTACATGAGGTCTGGGATTTAGAGTCTTTAAGAAATCTATGCCGGAGAGTTTTGGTAAATGGATATCGAGAAATACAAGATCAACAGCTTCTTTCTTCATGAAATCCATGGCCTGAAGAGCGTCGGCAAATGTACTTTCCAGGGACATGGTACCCATATCCGAAATATACTTTTGCAATACTCGTTGTGCGGGCGGCTGATCTTCAATGATTATGCAACGTATCATTGTACATCTGGTTTCAACTGCATTTTCAGGTGCATATAATAGACGTTATTCTGATCTTCAAAATGTAGTTCATGGGCATCTGGATATAACAACTCCAATCGCTTTTTTACATTCTGCAGGCCAATTCCTTTCGATATACTTTCCGTGTTCGCAAGGGTTTCATAGCTGTTCCTACATTCAAAATTTAGTACTCCATCTTCTGAAACCTTGACATCAATATCGATAAAAATACCTTCAGATTGGCTGGCGGTACTATGCTTAAAAGCATTTTCTACGAAAACTATTAAAATCAAGGGAGCGATTTTGAAGCCAGATTTTACATTTTCTGTCCTGAAGTTTACTGTCCCACGATCTTCAATCTGTAATTCGTTGAGTTTGGTGAAGTTTTTTAAATGTGCTATTTCCTTTTGAAGTGGTACATACTTCTCTTTACAATCGTACAACATATAGCGCAACACCGAAGACAACTCCAAAATTATTGAAGGTGTTTTAGGCGATTGCACCATAGCGTAGGAATAGAGATTGTTTAAGTTATTGAACAAGAAATGAGGGTTGATTTGTGATTTTAGGAATTGAAGCTCACTTTCCTGTACAGAAGAACGCAGTTTTTCAACTTCCCGTTGCTTGGTGGCGGCATCCCAGGCGAACTTAAAACCTGCCAAAATCGTGATGACCGGCATCACATCTAAAAGGCTGTAAAAGACACCGGGAAAACGTTTGCCACGGGTATCGGGATAATAAATACGCTCCAATACGAATTCCTCCACTACAATAATAATGGCTACTACCACTGCTAATGAAACAAAGAATTGTAAGTACTTCTTACGATAAAAAAAGTGTGGCAAAAGCACATAGTTGATGACCAATGCGCCTATTGCATAATTTATAAATGCCACCACCTTAAAGGGGTGAATATGAGGTTCATTCCTGTCGAAAGAAAAGAACAGAAATAAAACAATATGCAACACAAGTTGGAAGATGATCTCTTTAGAGACCCCGCCTAAAAATGTTTGCCTTGCAGTCATGTCGTAAAAATACCATTTTAAGTTAAGTGGTCTTTATTCAATACCGCCATCGACAGATTTAAGGGGGTCAACGTCATAAGGGAAAAGGGCGTGTCGTTTGCAATACTAATTCTGTCGTTCGCAGAAAATAAGTAATGGAACTGACCTATTTAGTTGAATTTTGAGGTATGAATTTAATTTTTTGATCAATGAAATGGCATCAACTTATCTTAATGCAAATTGGAATCTTACTTCTAAGCAGTGGTTTTACTTTCGGACAAACGACTACTATTAAGGGAAAGGTTGTTGAGCAGAGCGATCGGCCGATAGAATTCGCAACGGTACTTGTAGCGGATCCGGATACGAAAAAGCCTATAGCGGGTACGACAACTCTGGAGGATGGCAGTTTTACTCTGGAGACCGAAGCGAACAATTTTTATATTGAAATAAGTTTTTTGGGCTTTCAAACCAAATCCTTTGCACAGCCTCCTGCCCAGAATAAAATTATTGACCTGGGCACAGTGATATTAACAGAAGATGCCGAACAGCTAAGTGAAGTTGTTGTAGAGGGCGAAATATCTCGCACCGAATTTAAACTGGATAAACGGGTTTTTAATGTAGGTAAGGATCTTAGCAGCACAGGGGCAAGTGCCCTGGAAGTCTTGAACAATGTACCGTCGGTAAATGTAAATATTGAAGGAGAAATTAGTCTTAGGGGGAGTCAGGGAGTCCAGATCCTGATCAATGGAAAACCCTCTGTAATTGCCAGTGAACAAGGTAACACCCTGGGGACTATCACTGCCGATATGATTGATAGGGTAGAGGTGATCACTAATCCTTCTGCCAAGTATGATGCCGAAGGAACTTCGGGCATTATTAATATTGTCATTA
>JBFOMC010000310.1:0-2027 GCA_040830565.1 Flavobacteriaceae bacterium | reverse complement strand
GAAAGACTAAAAGTTTTTTCATATATCACTTGGATTGGTTATTATTTACGGGTCTACTTTCACAAAAGTAAACATGGCCATCGGAGGATCTACTGCAGTTCCATTACCGAGAGGAGCATCGGTGATCTCGGAGATATTTTCAGCAGGATCTGTATCTGCATTAGCCGAATCAAAGGTCGTTCCGCTATCCGTACCCGAGTCATACGAAGTAGCATCTACCGTTAAATTATCCACGAATACTCCATTGTCTAGTAAATTTACATTTTCAACGGCCACAAACCAATCAGGGCTTGGGGCTATCATACTTACCAATGTCACTAAAGGAAAGTCGTCGGTGACGGTGATTTGGAAAGTAGCTTCAGAAAATCCTGAGGCCAAGCCCTCCCCAACAATAGTTTCAGCAGCCATGTCAGAACTTACGAGGGCGTCAATTTCTGAGCTCAACTCATCCGTTCCTCCCGTTTCTGCCATAATTTCTACTCCTTCGCTTGCCAGTTCTCCTTCTTCAAAGAATACAGCGCCTTGCTTATGGACCATGCCAATAGCCGGTGAGAAGTGATCCCCGGCCGGAAAATCTGTAGGATGGTTTGTGGCACTCCAATTTCCAACGAAAGTAACATTGTAGGTAGCCATAGTTTCCGCCACTGGATCTTCAACAAGGATATAGTTTGGTTCTGTTCTGGTGTCATCTTCACCTGCGCCATTCACGGCGGTAAGGCTTACAGAATAGACTCCTGCTGTATTATAAGTAACCACCGGATCTTTATCTGTGCTGCTAGATGGGTCTCCTCCATTAAATACCCAGGAGTAACTTGTAGCATTTAAGGAAGTATTGGTGAAAGTTACCGAGGTTCCCGTTTCGATTTCTGTTTCCGAAGCATTAAAATTGGCAATTGGGTCCGGTGCGGCACTGTCTGGTCCATCATCCTCCGTACATGACAGGATGAATAGAGCGAATACTAAGTAAATAAATGTCTTTTTCATCTTTTTTTTTTGTTTTGTTGCAGTGAAACTAAGAAACTTACACCAAATATTAATACTGATGAAAGGCATCTGAGACAAATTTTAGAACTTCAGGTAGGGAGGCACGCCAATAGGTCCAGCTGTGGCCTCCATCTCTTACTCGATATTCATGAGGCACTTCTTTTTTCTTCATGGCAATATGAACCAGGCTGTTCCCCTCGTACAGAAAGTCGTCATCCCCACAATCTATAAACCATCTAACACTGCTTATTTCTTTCTTGGTCATGCTATTAATAAGGTTAATGGCATTGTGCTTTTCAAAATATTCCGTTAATTGAGCGTTCGTGTAGGACTCCTTATTTCTGTCCATCCTTTGTTTTAGATTTTCTAATGTCAAGGGGCCTACATAAGCGCTTAAAGGACATGCTGATGAGAACAGATCCGGTCTGTGAAGGGCATACATAAAAGATCCTCCTCCTCCCATAGATAGGCCGGCAACGGCCCGATATCTTTTCTCTGATTTTATGCGATATTTATCTTCTACATAAGGCATTAGTTCCTCAAAAAAGAAGTCTTCGTATCTCCATTGTCCATCAATACTGTTAAAATATCCGCGCTTTCCCGTATTTGCATCTGGCATAACAATAATCATTGGGGTAGCGCTGCCATCTTTGATAGCATTATCTGTAATTCTAAGGACTTCGCCAAATTGAACCCAGCCGGTCTGATCATCTCCAGCCCCATGGAGGAGGTAAAGCACAGGATAGCTCCTATTAGAGGTCTCATAATCTGGAGGAAGATAAATAGCATATTTTCTTTCGCTCTTTAAAATTTTACTGGTCATACTTAGGTTATCCTGAACCTTGCCAGATTGCCCGTATAACAAACAACTACAGATTAAGGAGAGGAGTATTAGAACTGGTTTTCTCATTTTGCTTTATCCTTTCTTTTTTTGGTCCAAAAATCTATTTCTACAGCTATTTCATCACCCAGGAAATTTTCCATGGAGCTGTGTTTAAAGGAAGTTCCCAAATCAAAGTCACTTCGTTTAATTGAAATCCTCG
>JBFOMC010000309.1:0-17856 GCA_040830565.1 Flavobacteriaceae bacterium | reverse complement strand
GGAACCAACCATATTGGTAAGTAGTCGCATCTATGATAAAGGAGCTAAATCCAAACTCCCGTCCATAGTCCGCCAAATATCCCGTAGGGGGCGTGGTGGAAGCAGGATCGTTCTGAAAATTAATATGGGCCTCATAGGGCGTCTGGCTCATTGCTATGAGCGGAAAAAGAAAAAGGAATGTTAGAAAAGTAATTTTTTTCATAGTGGTATGGATATAATGCTTAGTGTTTGATTTTTATAGGTATAGGACGGCCATTGCCAAAAAGCAGGTCTGGGTAGGCGTCAAAAAAAGCTGAAAAGAAATATAGTTCCAGATAAAGCAAAGATTGCTTCATGTACGAAATAAAAAAGATCCTCCTAACAGGGATCACGTGGGGTTGTGCCATTAGTCTGGTTATAAAGTTGGTCTTAAAAGAGGGAACTACGACCGTGGCAAAAACAAGAAAAACTCAAATAAGGGTGGGGCTTATTTTTAGAAAGATATAAAACACCAAAAGAATCACGATGAACGTATCATTAATTTGGACAAAACAACCGCTTTATCCGATTAAATGCATGCTATCTAAAAATGAAAAAGGCAAGCATTTTAGCCCTCATTCAAATACGTACGAATTGCCCTATAAAGCGTAGTATAAACATGATACACTTTAAAAGCTCCCTTTCAAAACTCCCCGGAACATCCAATCATTTTATGGTTGAAGCCGCACTTTTTAATACGAGGTGTCGTCCAAAGTAACTTCGACAAACTCCCGGGATACTTGGTGAATTAAATTGATTATTTTTAAGAAACCGTAAAAAAGTAGATTTCCGTTGAAGGCTTTAACCAAATATTGGTTTCTCGAAGGTTTTGACCTCTTCAAAAAACTAGGCATGTCCACAATGATGAAAATGTGCGATCTTCTGGAAATGGAAAATATAGACAAAGGTCAGGTCATTAAGATGCATAACAGGAGTCCGAAGTGTATTTTTTTCCTGAAAACAGGTACCATTAAGATCATGGATCTAAAGAACAACAGTGCCAAGTACATTGTTCAAAAAGGAAACATTTTTGGAGAATTAGCCCTGTATAGTAAGGAAGCTTTGGAAAAGGAGGAAGCTGTGGCCCTGGAAGATTGCATTATCTGCTTTATTGAGTCCGACATGATGGAGGAACTTATGGAAAAGCATAAGTCTTTAAAGAACGGGATCCTAAAAATATATGGTCTTCGAATAAAAAGACTAGAACGCAGGTTACAAGATCTGCTTTATAAAGATAGTCGTACAAGAATACTGGAATTTGTCACCTCCTATGTTCACGAATTTGGGCGAGAAGAACAGGGCAGAAGAGTTGCTAAAAACCTCCTCTCCCATAAAGATATAGCCAATCTGACCAATACTTCCCGGCAGACAGTAAATAACATCCTAAGTACACTTAGAAAGGAAAGTAGAATTGATTACGACTCACAAACTATCTCAATGCCGTTAATAGAAACCCTAAAAATTAAAACATAAACAACATGTCAGAACAACTATCAAAAATGACGGAACAGCACTGTTCCCAACCTCCGGCTAAATACGACGATCTAAAAGTACTTTTCCTAAACTGCACGCTTAACAGAACTCCTGTATTGTCCCATACCGAGGGCCTCATTGGCGTGGCACAACGCATCTTTGAAGCCAATGGAGTAAGTACAAAAGTCATCAGACCGGTAGACTACGAAATTCCGGCAGGACTTGGATTAGATATGTCACAAACTCCTGAGTGGGATAAAGACGATTGGCCAAAAATTCAAAAAGAGGTGGACGCCTGTGATATCCTAATCCTTTGCACTTCAGTTTGGTTAGGGGAAAAGTCTTCAGTATGTAATCGGGTATTAGAACGTATGTACGGATACACGCATCAGTTTAACGATAAAGGTCAGTACAGGGATTACGATAAGGTGGGGGCTACACTAATCACTGGGAACGAAGATGGGGTAAAGCACTGCGCCATGAATATTCTCTTTTCCCTTTCTCATATAGGGTATACCGTACCGCCCCAAGCCGATGCCGGTTGGATGGGAGAAGCAGGGCCCGGGCCCTCATACCGAGATGAAGGCTCTGGAGGTCCTGAAAACGATTTTACCAATAGGAACACAACATTTTTGGTATGGAACTGCTTGCATCTGGCGCGCATGCTGAAGGACAATGGAGGAATTCCGGCCCATGGAAACCAGCCCGACGAATGGGAAGCTGGTTGTAAAGCCGGCTTTGACAGCCCAGAACACAAAAGATAAACAAGATGGAAAAGATGCTCTATTTAGCTGCACAATATCTTGCTGCCGCAGCCATTAGCTTTTTGGCAAAAAAGGAAGATGACAGCCACACCAATCTTGAATTCAGCATAACAAATGCACACCTCAGTTCTCGTCCTCTTAATGAAAGCGGAGATCTGATCTCTTTGGACTATGAGCGTTTTATGTTGGTCTGGACAAATGTGAATTGGACAGATACCTTGCGGCTAGACGGAAGTACTCACGAGCAAACTTTGAACTGGCTAAAAGAAAAAACTGCAAAAGCTTTAATTGCGATGCCCTACACCTATAAGTTTCACTATGAGCCTCCATACGAAATCAGTGACAATTTCACTTTCAAATTATTGAATGCTAATAAGCTCGCAGAATTGACACATCTGCGTATCATGGCCCAATTAGTTCTGGAGCAATTCTTAAAGGCAAACGCACTGGATTCCGAAATTAGAGTATGGCCTCATCACTTTGATACAGGTGCTTATGCCTATACCAATTCCAAACAGGAGACCGCTGTAGGCTTAGGATTGGCCGTGCCAGACAGCCTCATAAGTGAGCATTATTTTTACATCAGTTTGTATCACAATAATGCTGCCATTAGTACAGACCATTTGGCTGCTTTACATGAAGGGCAATGGTTAAATACCGGCTTTAGAGGTGCGGTTCTTCCGGCAATGGATACAACTGTAGAGACGGTAGTAGACTTTTTCCAGGAAGCTTATGAACATCTCATGAAAGAGGTCGAAATTTCACAATCTACCCAAGACTGAATTGGATATAATTTTTGTACAAAAGATTAATACAGATGCATTTTTCTATATCAGAGGCGCTCTCGTTGGAGGCATTTAAAAAGATGGACGAAATGGCCGTCTCACAATATGCGCTTCCTATAGCTTTGATGATGGAAAACGCCGGACTAATACTGGCCAAACTGATAGCAAACCATGCCAGTAAACAAGGTAAAATATTGATTGGTGTTGGCAATGGCAACAATGGCGGAGGTGGGCTAGTGGCGGCCAGAAGATTGGCAGGTTGGGGCTATAATGTTTTCTTGGATATGGTGGTACCACTCACCAAAGAGCTACCTCTATCACAATACAGGCGTGCATTGCTTTTTGGTGCTGTCCCTGAGCGAATCCCAGATCCAGCAGTCTGGGTTGATGCCTATCTGGGCTTTTCTCAACGCCTTCCTCTTTCGGCAGAATTTGAGAAGGCAATAGCCGAGGCAAATACTTCTGAGGCGCTAAAAGTGGCTCTGGATCTACCAACAGGGATTTTGAGCAAGGATGAGAATAAGATGTTCCAGGCAGATAAAGTACTTACGCTGGCTGCACCTAAGGAGATCTTGAATAGATTACCTGCCTCTACCGAGATCCTTATTGCAGATATCGGGATTCCTGCTGAGATCTATAAAGAGTTCAAGATAGAGATGCCGAAATTTTATGACCACGGTATAACATAAAACAACTTCAAAATGGAAAAAAATATTATTTGGCATAAGGTCCTCCAAAATAAGGCCGATCTGCCCGAGGGAAGGGTTAAAACGGTAACCGTCGATCACAAAGGAATTTGCCTGACTCATTTTGAAGGCAAGTTCTCTGCATTGGATAATAAGTGTCCTCACCAGGGAGGCCCTCTCGGTGAGGGCTCCATAGAAAATGGATTATTGCGCTGCCCCTGGCATGGTTGGGATTTTGATCCTTGTACCGGAAAACCTCCGGGAGGTTATGATGATGGGGTGCAGAGCTTTCCCGTAAAGGAAGAAGAGGATGCTATCTATGTGGGCCTGGAAGAGGAACCAGCGCATGAACCGACCATTTCAGACATTATGGTCGAAACAATGATCAATTGGGGAGTGACAAAAGTCTTTGGAATGGTAGGACATTCCAATCTTGGATTTGCCGATGCGATGCGAAGGCAGGAAGAAAAAGGTAGGCTCAACTACTATGGGATAAGACATGAAGGCGCTGCTGCTTTTGCCGTATCTGCATATGGAAAATTAACAGGAAAACCGGCGGCTTGCTTTACCATTGCAGGCCCGGGAGCTACCAATCTTTTTACGGGAATGTGGGACGCAAAGGTAGATCGGGCTCCTTTTTTGGCGCTAACAGGGCAAGTGGCCACCCAGGTAGTGGGAACCGGGAATTTTCAAGAGGTAGATCTTGTTCAGGCCTTTAATACCGTTGCAGCATTTAACCATAGAGTACAAAGAGACAGCAGGCACGCCGAACTGATGTCGCTAGCGGTTAAGCATGCCATTCTAAAAAGAGATGTTGCGCATCTTACTTTTCCAGATGAAATACAGGACCTCAAAGTTAAAACAAACAGCAAACCTCAAGATCCGACTAACCGAATTACCCCTACAGAAATAGCGCCTCCAGAAAATATGGCCAAAAAAGCTATTGAACTCATCAAAAAGGCCAAACGTCCTCTTATCATTATGGGTCATGGTGCAAGAGCTCATAAAGCTTCTGTAGTTGCATTTGCAGAAACGCTGCAGGCCGCCGTTGTCACAACGTTTAAGGGTAAAGGTCTCATAGCGGATAGTCATCCCTTAGGCTGTGGAGTGCTGGGAAGAAGTGGAACCCCTATTGCCTCCTGGTTCATGAATGAAGCAGATCTGCTCATTGTATTCGGAGCTTCTTTTTCTAATCACACAGGTATAACACCAAAAAAACCCACCATTCAGGTCGACTTTGATCCCCTGGCCCTTAGTAAGTTTCATGAAGTAGACGTGGCTGTATGGGGTGAAATTTCACGTACGCTGGAGATCTTTAAGGACGGAATTAACGGAAGTACCAGTGGCATGGACCAAAGAGAAGAAGTTGCCGCCCGCTGGAAAATCTGGAAGGAAGAAAAAGCCAAACGCTTAAAGGAGACTTCTGAGGAAGGGCTGAGCTCTATAGCAGTTTTTGAGGCCATGAACAGGCATACTCCAAAGCATGCGGTAATGTGCGTTGATGTTGGGAATAATGCGTATTCCTTTGGACGGTATTTTGAACCTGTCGAACACGACTTTTTAATGTCTGGCTATCTGGGCTCGATAGGTTTTGCCTTGCCTGCATCTATGGGTGCTTGGGCAGCCGTAGGAGATTCCAGGCCAGTAGTGGCTGTAGCCGGAGATGGAGGTTTATGTCAGTACCTCTCAGAAATCACCACCCTGGTGAAGTATCAGATGAACGTAAAGCTCATCATTTTAAATAATCATGAATTAGGTAAAATTTCGAAAGAACAACGCGCGGGAGAATATGATGTTTGGCAGACTTCATTGTCTAATCCGAATTTTGCTGAATTTGCAGTTTCCTGCGGGGCATGGGGAAAACGTATTGAGAAGGCTAAAGACCTGGACTCCGGAATGAAAGCATTGTTTGAACAACCTCAAACGGCCGTACTAGAGGTCATGACCGATGTTGCACTGATATAGTTCCGGGATTTTCACAAAAAAACAAGACCTATGCTACAGTCGTTCAGTATCATTTTTGGAATAGCAGCCCTCTTTAGCTTTATCAATTACAAGTGGCTAAAATTACCAGCAACAATAGGGTTGATGATTTTAAGCCTGGGAACTGTGCTACTCATTATTTTAAGCAAGGGAATTTTTCCAGGCTTCTATTTATTTTTCTGTGATGTGGTGGTCAATGCCGATTTTAGATCACTTTTGCTTGATGGGATTTTAAGCTTTTTACTATTCGCAGGAGCGCTGCATGTGAACATAGAAGATCTTAAACAGGAAAAGTGGTCTGTTTTACTCTTTGCTACCCTAGGCGTATTGATCTCCTCTTTTATTGTGGGAGTATTGACCTTCGGGGTAGCCAGGATGTTAAGTCTTGATTTAAGCTTAGTCCACGCTCTGCTATTTGGGGCCCTAATTTCGCCTACAGATCCAATAGCAGTCCTAGCCATTCTTAAAAAGACCAAGATCGCCAAAAGTCTTCAAACCAAGATTGAGGGAGAATCCCTATTTAATGATGGAGTTGGCGTTGTGGTGTTTGCCGGGGTACTCCTGCGGTCGGAGATGAGCGGCCAAGCTGTGCAAAGCTCCTTAGGTTCCGAGATCGGCACCTTATTTCTTGAAGAAGCGGTAGGGGGTATTATCTATGGAATTGTTCTTGGATTTATTGGCCATAGAGGAATAAAATCTGTAAATGATAATCCACAACTTGTGGTATTGATCAGTTTGGCTATAGTCATGTGTGGTTATGCTCTTGCTTCCCTTTTTCATGTATCCGGGCCTTTAGCAATGGTGGTATCCGGACTCTATATCGGGAATACGCTCAATATTGCCTCTAATAAAGGGGCTGCCAGAAAAATGCTCAATGAAATTTGGGAGGTGCTTGATGATGTCTTTAACGGAATTCTCTTTGTGTTGATTGGCTTGGCGCTTCATCTTTTAAAGTTTAATACGGGCTTTGTCTTTCTAGGCCTTTTTGCCATAGTAATTGTCTTGGTAGCCCGTTTTTTCTCGGTCCTATTACCATATTCTTTATTAAAGCACCCTAAAGAAAGTATGTTTAAAACAGTGACAGTCCTGACCTGGGGTGGCCTAAGAGGAGGCATTTCCATTGCATTGGCCCTTAGCCTTGCCGAGATGGGTACTTCAGATCTCATACTCTTTGTAACCTATACAGTGGTTCTTTTCTCAATCCTTGTACAAGGATTGAGTATCGGTAAATTGGTGAAGACGCTTTACAAATAATAAATAGCTAAGGTTATGGAGGAGGAGTCTAACAAGAAGGTTAAGACAGAAAAAGTACTTAAAAAAATAGAGAAAGCCGAAGATCTGTTATTGATGAAAGACCTTGAGATAGATAAAGCTGAACTAAAATCCCTAAAAAAGAAATTGGCCAAAATAGCACCTCGTTCAGAACGTGGAGTGGAGACTCTTTTTAGGTTGGTTTCAAAAAATCAATATACACTCAATGCCATGATAGATAGAAAGTCGAACATTCTTATCTCTGTCAATGCGCTAATTCTTTCCATAATTATCGGCACTGTGTATGCTCAAATGGATGCCGATCCGCATCTTTTTTATCCGGTAGTGATGATACTCCTGACCAACTTAAGTTCTATCACCTATGCCATTTTTGCAACAAGGCCCGAATTAAGACACGGGGCGCACACATCTAAAAATGTCATGTTTTACGGCAATTTTCGTGAAATGGATGAAAGTCAGTATGTAGACCAAATAACCCAACTAATGAATAAGGGAGATGAACTCTATACAACTATTGCGAAAGACACCTATCATCTCGGCAAGATTTTGGACAGGAAATTCAAATTCCTCAGAACTTCTTTTCATGTGTTTCTAATTGGAATTGTGCTTTCGGTTATGGCATTTATTGCTTGTCATATCTTCTTTTGATTCGTCATCAGAAATTGGTCTAATTAGCTCTTCATAGGCCCTTTAGTAGAAAACTCTGACAAAATATTTGTGATACCGCTACAAGCCTTGAAAATATATTAGATCTAATTCATTTTTCCACAATAATTTGTCGTTTATAGCATTATAGAGATCAAGTACTGATAAGTTAGGATATAACCTCTCAGTTCCTTTCCCACCATTTACAATTTTCGAGGATCTTTCAACAACCATCGTTATGGCGTAAGCTATTCAGGCATGAGATGAGCGGCCTGGTATCGGTTTACTTAAATTAATCTGGAAGCAGCTAAATTTTTATGTGCCCTATGCTTAAACAAAATGAAACTTCGGAACTTTCTTCGTATAAAATTGTGATTGAAGGTGAGGCAGAGGATTTAAACAGAATTTCAACTTTTTTAGACAATAATTATATCAGACATTCTGTAATTGATAAGGAGGGTGACAGTGATACTCTTGAAGAATTTGAGGGGTATATTGATTGGCCAATCATCTAGTTAAAATTGGCTAATAGGGCCTAATAGGCAATCACAAATACTCACTGATTTTATCTTTCAGTGTAAATAACTATTATTAGGAGTATAGGAACCTGTTCTTTATGGCTTTAAGAAAAATAATTCCATACAACTCATACCTGGTACCGCTTGCCAAAAAGCTGAGAAATAATATGACACTTGGCGAGATAGCTCTTTGGAGAGAAGTTAAAGGCAAAAAGCTTGGTGTAAGATTTAGCAGGCAAATACCCATTGATCAATACATTGTTGATTTCTACAGCAAAGATTTGCAGTTGGCCATTGAAGTTGATGGTTCTATTCATTTTAGGGAAGGGCAGCAAGAGAAAGACACCATACGTCAAAAGCGATTGGAATCTCTTGGAGTGATAGTGCTTCGTTTCAGTGATCTGGATGTAAAAAACAATCTGGGTTGGGTCTTGGAGGAGATACGAAGTGAAATAGAAAAACAAAGGCCCACCCCTGGCCCCTCCCAGGAGGGGAAAAGTTGAATGGCGAGATTAGCGATTCTTGGTACTCCTATGAGAAATTCCTCTCCCGGGAGCGGAAAAGCTGGATGATAAAATTTAAGCCTTAACGTATTCCTATGAGAAATACCCCTCCTGGGAGGGGCCAGGGGTGGGTATAACCTAATTCAAACCTATCTCCTTGCAACTTCAGCAGAGCTAATTTCCTCTTCTTTGTGTTTTGCAACCCTCCGTTCAGAACTAAAAACAGGTATGCCCATACGTATGCCCGTTTGTAAATCCGGGGCGTTATTCACAACAAAATCTTGTTGAAGGTAAATAGAGAATGCCACTTTCTTGGTAAAAGAGTAGATGAGAGACCAATAACTTGGAAACTTATACAAATGTCGGGAGGCTTCATGCCAGCGCTTTATTCTCTCGGGATTATGTGGGATATAATATGCTTCTTCTTCTTTGTTATTGTATGGCGTCTGTATTCTGTAGTTTAATCCAAAAGAATGGAAGCCGGCATGCTTACCTTTGTAGGCATATTCAACATGGCCTTCCATACTACCTAAAAAATTACTCGTCCCAAGGTCTACTTGGGTTTCCGAGAATTTTACCATCTTTTTCCTCAGCAAATTAACTCCCAGACCGAAGGACATTTCTTTATCATTTCTAAACTTTAGAACTTTTAGTCCGGCCACCGAGATACCAAGATCAATTGAAGAGTTGTAGGGACTAAGATTGGTTCCTAAATGCAATCCGATATTTCCTGAAATACCCTTATCTGAAAAAATTTGAGGATAGAAATAATATGCCGTCTCTATTCCCGAAAAAACAAATTCGTTTTCAGAAATATTCATCTCATTACCATTTCTATCTGTATAAGATATTCCCGCATTTTCCAAACCCAATAACTTTCTTCCAAATGGATCCTCACCTCCTAAAGCATTACTGTGAAAATATTCTATGAACCGATCCCCAGTAAAAAACGAAAAAGGGAATTTACCATCGGTCAACAAAAAGGAACGCCCGGAGATCAATAACTCCTGATGCTTCATTAGGGGGATCCTGACTGCCAAGCGAAGGTCTTTTACAACGCCATCATATTGGAAAGCAAAACTGTCATAGGCCTCGGCATCCGTATCAAATTGCGATATTCTTTCATAAAATAAAAGTTGGCTCATCTCCCTTCTGACCGCCTGAGAACTTGGTATGTACGTTATCACGGGTTGTCCCCAAATATTACCGCTGCTCAGATTGATATCTATTGAGGGGGTTGAAGACGCCCTGGCCTTAAAATTATGTGGCAGCCTGTAAAACAACAACCCAAAAGGATGCGATGCCAGGGTATTTGCCTGGGAAATCCCATTTTTTAGGGTGGTTACTTCTTCGCGACTAAATTCTTGGGGGAGTATAGATTGGGTGATTAGGAAAATAGACACCATAGCAAAAGAGTATTTGTAAAATATTCTCTTGCGCATTTTGGTTGTTGTTGGTGCGTAAACGCAGGGATAAATTTAGAGATTTGTCTCGAAAAAACAGTCAAGAAAATCACTACAGAATTTAACAAGAATAAGACTTGACCTAATGTAAAGGGGTAGCTCTTTCCGCAAAGTTGCGGCTGGGAATTACAGGATTAACTCGCTGCGCGAGTGATCCTCTCAAAGCTCACTTATGACGCAACAAATCTTTTGCTCAAAATGAGCATTAGCTCGCTACGCGAGTGATCCTCTCAAAGCTCACTTAAGACGCAACAAATCTTTTACACAAAATGAGGATTAGCTCGCTACGCGAGTGATCCTCTCAAAGCTCCGTTTTGAAAATCAAAAAGCCGCAAAATCAAAAAAGCAAGCTTTAAGATTTTGCTTGCTTTTTGATTTATTCGTGACCGCGGGAGGATTCGAACCCCCAACCCTCAGAGCCGAAATCTGATATTCTATCCAGTTGAACTACGCGGCCTATTTTTATCTCTTCCTTAGAGGTAAATCTTTCTGCTAAAATACCCTCAGAACCGATCCGCCGGCCCGCGGACTATCCAGTTGAACTACGCGCCTAATTTTAGCGAGCGCAATTTACGCAAAAAGAACTTTGTGGCGCCAATAAAATGCGTTCAATTGCTATCTTTTGTTTGCACTTCGGGCAGACTCCAAATTCAGCTGTACCTAATTTCTCCAGATTGCGCTTTAGACCCTCTAATCTTTCCTTGGCCTTTCTCAAGGCAGCATCCATAACACTTTTATTGTTAATGGCGTCCATACGGGAAACTCGCCCTATTGCATTATCAGGAGCAACCGGTTGTGAAAGCTCTTTGTATTGTTTTACTTTCCTTTCGGTCTTGGCAATTTCAGATTCAAAAAGTGCTTGGATCTTTTCAATATCCATAACTCGGATATTTTAACTAAGCTTGCTTTTGACAATTCCAGATATGGTTTTACCGTCTGCTTGGCCTGCTAATTTTTTGCTTACAATCCCCATGACCTTCCCCATGTCTTTCATTCCCTCTGCGCCTGTTTCGGAGATCGTCTTAACCACCACTTTTTCAATCTCTTCTTCACCTAATTGGGCAGGTAAAAACTTCTCTATCACTGCTGCCTGGGCAAGCTCAGGAGCAGCAAGATCTTCCCTGCCCTGTTCTTTAAAAATTGCCGCGCTATCTTTGCGCTGCTTTACCAATTTTTGCACCAGTTTTATCTCGTCGGTCTCAGAAATCCCGGCTCCGGAACCTTTTTCCGTTTGAGCCAACAACAGGGCAGACTTAATGGCCCTAAGGGATTCTAAAGCCACTGTATCTTTGGCTTTCATTGCAGTTTTCATTTCCTCCATTACCTGTTGTTGTAAGCTCATAGTGTATAATTTTAAGTGGCGCAAAGATAAAAAATAAAACCCGAAATCATTTTGTGATTCCAGGTTTGGAAAACAGTTAAGGGAACTATTTTGTAGTGGTCTTAATCTACGTTGTCATGGAAAAAGGAATTGTTAGAACGGAGCTGCATGTCGCCGTTGCTGTCTTCACTAAGACTCGTCTTGGACACTTTTCCTTCTTTAGATGATTCCTCCAGATCTACTCCCTGTCGTTTATATGCAGGTTCTTTCTCAATTTCATCAATACTGCTCACACTATTTTGGAACTTGTAGTTAAAGTCTTTTAACTTTCGCCTTCTCTCATCGGCCCTTTCTTTAAGCATTTCCTCAATTGGGCTATTCATCGGATCTACCTCCTTGTCCGTATGATCTTCATTGGTAGTTTCGGGCTGATCCAGGGTCTTTTTTTCAAAGACCAATTCGTCTTCAACGATCTTAGGTTCGTGGTCCTCTGCCATAGATTTAGCTCCGGTCAACTTATTTTCGAGTTCCATATAGTCATCAAGACTGTAGCGTGTTTCGCCTTCTTTGTTGTATTCCAGAACCGGTATTACCTCTATATGATCCTTTACGTCCATTTCTTTCACCTCTTCATCCAGACTAAAATTGATCACGTTTTCCGGTTCTTCCTCCTTCTTGGAAACCTCGGCGATGGGCATGTCAAAACTAAATGAAATCTGCTCCTTTTCTTCAGTATTTGCAGTCACTTCCTCAGGATCTATGACCTCTATATCATTTAGTGTGTCTTTGGAATCAATGATAATAAAACCATCATCTAATACCTCATCTGCGATGACTTCTTCATAAAAGACATTAAAATTTCGGATGAAATTAGTAGTAGGGATCAGCTCCATTTCTTCCTCAACATCTAAAGTGTGTTTTATTACAGGTTCAAACTCATCCGCTTCATCTTCTATATCTAAATGATGTACCACAGTATCCTCCATCAGATTTTGTTCGGCCTTTTGCTCTTCCTCCAGGGTATGAATGATTTTCTTTGATTCCGTATTTACAATATCGTCTTGCTGATCCACATTAAATCCGGTAGCGATGACGGTAACAGCAATAGCTTCTCCCAGATCCTCATCTTCTCCAACTCCCATAATAATGTTTGCGCCATGACCCGCTTCAATTTGTATGTGGTCATTTATTTCTCCTATCTCGTCAATAGTAATTTCCTGGGAACCTGACACTATTAACAGCAATACATTCTTTGCTCCCGTAATCTTATTGTCATTTAAAAGTGGAGAATCCAGAGCTTTGGAAATGGCTTCCTGAGCCCTTGAGGAGCCTGAAGCAATGGCCGAGCCCATGATGGCAGTACCGCTATTGGCAAGTACCGTCTTGGCATCTCTAAGGTCAATATTCTGGGTGTAGTGATGGGTAATCACTTCTGCAATACCTCTTGCAGCTGTAGCAAGAACTTCATCTGCTTTAGAGAAGCCAGCCTTAAACCCTAAGTTGCCGTATACCTCTCTTAACTTATTATTGTTAATTACGATGAGCGAGTCTACATTAGCACGAAGCTTTTCTATCCCTATTTGTGCTTGCTTGCAACGATTTTTCCCTTCAAAAAGAAAGGGCATGGTAACTATGCCCACGGTAAGCACATTCATCTCCTTAGCCTGTTTGGCAATTACAGGTGCTGCTCCAGTACCTGTTCCGCCTCCCATACCCGCGGTAATGAAGATCATTTTGGTAGTGGTATCTAGCATTTGCTTTAGTTCCTCCATGCTTTCTAAAGCTGCCTGTTCTCCTACTTCCGGATTGGCCCCTGCGCCTAATCCTTCGGTAAGGGATACCCCCAATTGTATCTTATTAGGTACCGGACTGTTTTGCAATGCCTGGGCATCAGTATTGCAAATGACGAAATCTACGCCATTTATTCCAGCCTGGAACATGTGGTTTATGGCGTTGCTTCCTCCGCCACCCACGCCGATCACTTTTATTACGTTACTCTGATTCTTAGGTAAATCAAAGGCGATGCTATCAAACTCGGTGTTCTTGCTCATGTTTAAATTATTACGGGTTACTGTGTGCTTTTATTTTTATTTTATTATTCTGCGTTATCCAAGAAATCTTTCAACTTCTCAGACCATTTGTCAAATACAGATTTTCGTTCTTTTTTCACGGTTCCGGAGCTAGTGGGTTCCGCGGATACTCCTTCCAGCACCATCTCTTCTTCCTTTTTTGCTTTCTCTGTTTCAAGTGCTCTATTTTTATTACCATTTTGTACGGCATTCATCAAAAGACCTACGGCTGTAGCGTATAGCGGACTAGCGATTTCCTCATCAGAATCTCCCGCTAAATGCTCATTGGGATAACCAATTCTCGTATCCATCCCGGTAATATATTCTACCAGTTGTTTTAAGTGCTTTAGTTGACTCCCTCCTCCGGTGAGTACTATTCCCGCTATCAACTTTTTCTTCTGTTCCTCATGGCCATAGTTCTTTATCTCCACATATACCTGCTCAACAATCTCCACCACTCGGGCATGAATAATTTTCGAAAGGTTTTTAAGGGTAATTTCTTTTGGTTCCCTTCCCCTGAGTCCGGGTATAGAAACTATTTCATTGTCTTTGTTCTCTCCCGGCCATGCCGAACCAAATTTCATTTTTAGCAGCTCGGCCTGTTTTTCTATAATTGAGCAACCTTCTTTGATATCTTCGGTAATTACGTTACCCCCAAATGGAATTACAGCGGTATGTCTTATAATACCATCCTTGAAAATGGCAAGGTCTGTAGTACCCCCACCGATATCTATAAGGGCCACTCCCGCTTCTTTTTCTTCCTGGCTCAATACCGCGTCTGAAGAAGCCAAAGGTTCCAGGGTAATATTGGCCAAATCTAGCCCTGCACTTTTAATACATCTGCCGATATTCTTGATAGATGATACCTGCCCTACCACAACATGAAAATTGGCCTCTAGTCGGCCCCCGTACATCCCTATAGGTTGCTTAATTTCCGCCTGTCCGTCTACCTTGTACTCCTGAGGAAGCACGTGAATTATTTCTTCTCCAGGTAACATGACCAGCTTGTAGACCTGATTGCACAGCTTGTCAAGGTCATCCTCGTTGATCACCTCCTCAGAATTGGCCCTGGTGATATAATCACTATGCTGCAAACTGCGTATATGTTGCCCGGCAATGCCCACTACTACAGAGCCTATTTTTAAGCCAGAATTTAGTTCGGCCTGCTCAACAGCTTGCTGGATGGACTTGATCGTTTGCGTGATGTTATTTACAACTCCTCTATGTACCCCAAGACTCTTGGAGCGGCCAATTCCCTGAACCTCAATCTTGCCATACTCATTCTCCTTTCCTATTATGGCTACAATCTTAGTGGTTCCTATGTCTAACCCTACTGAATAATTGCCCTTAACTTGTTCCATAATGATCTATTTATATTTTGGTGCACACTACCTGGTTATTAAACTCTAGACTTACTATCTGATAATCGTCCAGGGTCTTATCTCTTATTGCCTTTGCATAAAAAGCTTTAAAATTGTTGAACTTCTTTTCCAAATCACTTACATCTCCCAAATTCACGACAAAATTCTCTACACGGAATTTTAACTGGTACTTTTCCTCGTCTTCTATATGGATCCCTATGACATTTTTTCTTAAAAAATCGTCCTCGTTTATATACTCCAAAATGACATGTACATCCTCCAGGCTTTTTGCCGTTATTTTGCCCGTAATTATAGGAACCCTTGCCGTGTGATTATCAGATAGGGGCATACTTTTTCCATCCTCATCCAGGTAAAATTTTGAATTCCCCTCTACTCTTCCGATTGGTTGCCGCTGTACAATTTTGGACGTAAGTTCACCGTCAATAGTAAGATAAACTTGGGCACTTTTCACCATTTCATTGGCCTCGATGACCTTTTCTATAGTATTCAAAACTAATTTTTCTTTAGGCACGTTTGAGAGGCTGCCGTAATTTTGTATTAACAATTTATTAACCGTAGTTTGACTCACATATAGATTCTCGTCACCAACGAATTCTATTTGAATTCCGCTAACTTTTTTTTGCTTACTTCTTACATTTGAAAATGCATAAAGAGCTGTTGTACAGATTATTAGACCAACTATCTTTATATAGTTCCACTTAATTCGCATGCTCAAGCTCATTTTTTAGTCTCCCGATTTCCAAGCCAATATCCCCGGCTCCCATAGTGACCAGAACCTCGGGCTTTTGCCCTCTAATTTCATGGACCAAATCGGGTTTTTTAATTAATTTTTTATTCGGATTATCAATTTTTTCCAGCAGCCATCCTGAGTCGATTCCTTGAATGGGTTTTTCCCTTGCCGGATATATTTCCAGCAACAAAACAGCATCAAATTTTGCGAGACTTTCGGCAAAATCTTCAGCAAAATCCTTGGTACGTGAAAAAAGATGTGGCTGAAATACCGCGAGTACTTTTTTATTCGGATGCATTTCCGATATGGCATCAAATACAGCGTTTATTTCTGTAGGATGATGGGCATAATCATCAATAAAAACAAAATCGTCCGTTTTGATTTTGTAAGAAAATCGCCTTTGAACTCCTTTAAAGCTTTCAAGTGCTTCGGCCAGGCGATACGGTGGGGATCCTGCTTGTATCGCCATTGCGAAAGCTACTAAACCGTTTAGCAGATTATGTCTGCCCGGTTTGTTAAATCGGACCCCTTTTATTGTGGTATCAGGAGTCCCCAGATCAAATATGTAGGTGCCATGTTCAATTCTAATATTTCGAATACAGTAGTCAGAATCATCTTCTATACCATAGGTGATACCGTCTATTGGAAGGCCTTTTCGAACAAAGAGCTTTCCGTTAGGCTTCAGTTTCTTAGCAAACGCCTGAAAAGACTTTCTGAGCTCCCCCTTATCGCCATAAATATCGAGATGGTCTGCATCCATGGAAGTAATGCAGGCAACGTCCGGGGAAAGTCTTAAAAATGACCTATCGAATTCATCCGCTTCCACAACTGAAAACTCTTCTCCTTCGAATAAAAAGTTACTGTCGAAATCTTCTGAAATACCGCCTAAAAATGCCGTTAAGGGTGTTCCTGTCTCCTTGAGCAAATGAGCCAGGATACTCGAGGTAGTCGTTTTACCATGGGTACCTGCAACGGCAAAGCAAAACGTGTCTCGCGTAATCCTTCCCAGGACTTCGGACCTTTTTTCTACCCTAAAGCCATTGGCCATAAAGTAGGAGAGTTCGTTATGATCTTTGGGAACCGCTGGGGTGTATACCACTAGAGTAACTCTCGAATCCAAATACGCTTCTTGAATAGCGCCCAGATCATCCTTATAATGAATAGCTATTCCCAGTTGAGACAACTCATGGGTTAATGGGGTGGCGGTTTTGTCATAACCTGCTACTTTTTTACCAATGAGCTTAAAATACCGGGCCAGGGCAGACATACCAATGCCTCCTATACCTATAAAATAAACGTTATTTATCTCCTTTAAATTCATCGGTTCACGCTCATCCAATGATGCGCATTTATTCTTTTAATAGTTTTTCTATCTCGTCTACAATTTTCTTAGTGGCATCTGGCATCGCCAATGCCTTTATATTCTCACTCAATTCTTGCTGAGTTGTCTGGGATTGTAACAGCTCTGAAAAGACGGCTTCAAACGTCTCTTCAAGATCTTTTTCCCTAATCATCAATGCGGCCTTCTTGTCTACAATGGCTTGGGCGTTTTTTGTTTGATGATCTTCAGCTACATTGGGTGAGGGAATAAATATTACTGGTTTTCCCACAATGCAAAGCTCCGACACTGAACCCGCACCGGCCCTTGAGATTATAATATCTGCAGCGCTATAGGCAAAGTCCATCTTATTTATAAAATCACAGACCTTTACAGAGGTAGATTCGTGCTTCTTATATTCATCAAAATAAAGTTTGCCGCATTGCCATATTAGTTGAATCCCGAAACTTTTAAAGAATTCCAGTTTGTTTTCAATGAGTCTGTTTATATTTCGAGCGCCCAGACTACCGCCTAAAACAAACAATGTTTTTTTGGTTGGATCCAGTTTAAAATACTCCAGCACCTCTTGCTTGATGGTACCCCTTTTGATAAGGTTAGCACGTACGGGGTTCCCGGTTTTAACGAGCTTATCGGCTGGAAAAAACTTTTCCATTCCTTCATAGGCCACACAGATTTTCGCAGCCTTCTTAGCCAGAAGCTTATTGGTAATTCCGGCATAGGAATTTTGTTCCTGCAGCACACAGGGAATACCTTTTCGCGAGGCCATCTTTAACAAGGGTCCACTTGCAAAGCCTCCGGTGCCCACAACAAGCTGCGGTTTAAACTTGGATACTATTTTGCTTGCTTTTATCAAACTACTGATCAGTTTTATTGGAAACATTAAATTTCTAAGGGTCAGTTTCCTT
>JBFOMC010000308.1:0-6168 GCA_040830565.1 Flavobacteriaceae bacterium | reverse complement strand
GTCGTACTGATGTCTCTCATCTTTCGGGTGATATTCTTCCCTTATTATTTTCCAATCAGACTCCTTTATTGAAGGAAAATAGGCATCCGCCTGAAAATTGGCATGAATATGTGTTATTTCCAAGGTATGTGCATGCTTCATTCCCAACGTATAGATCTCCCCTCCACCAATAATATAAGAGAGTTTTTCATTTTCTATAGCACTTATGGCCTCTTCAAAAGAGTGAACAACACTACAGTCTTTATGATCAATGGTGTATTCCTTATCTCGGGTGATCACTATATGCTTTCTGTTAGGAAGCGGTTTGGGAAAGCTCTCAAAAGTTTTTCTCCCCATAATAATTTTGTGACCAGTTGTCAATTGCTTAAACCTCCGAAAATCGTCCGGTAAATGCCAGAGAAGCTGATTGTCCTTGCCAAGTGCATTGTTCTCTCCAATAGCGGCTATCATGCATAGAATGCTCATTGGCTTTTTTTTTTATTGATGTTGGAAAGCGGAAAGTCAGTTTCTATTTCCTTCTGAATTTCTGCTATCTTTTCTTTCTGTTTCCTGACCAACTTTTCTCTTTGTTGCCTTTCCCAGTCTTTCCCTAGAAATTTATGGGTTACAAAAACATTAAAAAAGTGAAGCACAAACAAAAATGCCCAAAGTGTAATCGCCCAGACAAACCAATCATACTCCTCACCATACTTAAGAAGTTTGTTGATGACGACCAAAAATATGCTGCCAATAAGAAAAACAACAAAATGGCCAAAAAGCCTTTTCTTTTGGCGGATGCGCTTTTGGGCGTATTCCAATTGCTCGTGCTGCTCAAGCGCTATTTTGGTTTCGCTTTTGTTTTCGGAGAACATCCTATTTGGTATCTTTATCAACAAAGATAATTGAATTCTGCAGCTACAAGCAACCTACCATTTTTTACCCTATGTATAGTTTTAGAAAGGAGTTTCCGGTTTTATCTCATTCCCTTTATGCCAATACTGCCTCGACAGGTTTATTGAGTGAAGGGCTACAACATTGGCGTCAGGAGCACGACCTTGATTTTCTATTAGGGGGAAGCGTCGCTAAAATGGAACAACTGAAATTGCTTTCCGATACCAGGAATAACCTGGCTACCTTGCTTGAGTGTTCAAGGGATAGAGTTGCCTTAGTACAAAATTTTACCTTAGGCCTTAATATATTGCTTGGAGGTTTATCTCCTAAATGCAAAATATTGTTATTGGAAAGTGATTACCCCTCTGTTAACTGGCCATTTGAGAAAAGAGATTTTTCCATTACAACGGTTCCTATAAGCTGGGACCTGGAAGAGAAAATATATGAGAAGGTAAGTAGTGATAATATTGATGTATTGGCCTTGAGCCTGGTACAATGGCTTAATGGCTTTAAGATCGACATGGACTTTCTCAAAAATTTAAAGCGAGATTTTCCAAATCTCATGATCATTGCAGACGGCACACAATTTTGTGGTACAGCCAAGTTCAATTTTGACGCTTCTGGCATAGATGTATTAGGGTCTAGTGGCTATAAATGGATGCTAAGTGGTTTTGGTAATGGATTTATGTTGTTGAGCAAGCGTATGACGGAAGAGATAAAGCTGCAAACCGTTGGATATTTTTCTGCCGGAATTAATATTGAGGCAAAGGACTCCTTCAGATTCGCAAAACATTTTGAGCCCGGGCATTTGAGCACTTTAAACTTTGGGAGTCTTAATTATAACCTCGAAACTTTCTTTTTAACCAACTTTGAGCAAATAATTGCTCAGATTGACCTACTCAGTGAACAGGCGAAAAGAGAATTTCAAAACTTAGGTCTTTTAGAGGAAACAATCACAAAAAGAGAAGCCCATAGTACTATTTTTAGTATAAAGGGAGACCAGAGTACCTATGACTTGCTGACAGACAGTGATATAATTTGCTCCCAACGCGGAGAAGGAATCCGACTTAGTTTTCACTTTTACAACACTATTGACGATATTTCGCGGATAGCAGAAGTGCTGAAATCCTCATCATAGGTTTTTCTTAAGGCAAAAAACCCAGCCTTTTTTTGCAAGAATGAATTAAATGTAAGCTGAATATTACCAATATCATAAATCTTAGTTAACTTGTTGTCTATTAGGTGTTTTATGTTTTGTTTTGCTGCTTCAAATTTTAAAATAATTTATCATGGCAATAGCAAAACAGTATCTAAAGACAAAGCCGGTATGTAAAGTAACCTTTACTGTACCTGCAGAAGAAGCAAAAAAAGTAGCCGTAGTTGGTGATTTTAACAACTGGAATCCTAAAGGAAGCCTTTTGAAAAAATTGAAAAACGGAACTTTTAAAGGAACTTTTGATCTTCCAAAAGAGAACTCTTATGAGTTTAAATATTTGGTTGATGGAAACTACGTTAGCGAAACTGAAGCAGATCGCTACCAGTGGAATGACTACGCAGGATCTGAAAACCCTGTATTGGAATTATAGTCATTAAAAAAATCTAAAGGAACCGGGGTATTCTTAATATCCCGGTTTTTTTATTCCACTATTTCAACTCCCTTCCAAAAGGCTACCCTTCCCTTGATCCCCTTGGCCAATTCGCTTACCTCAGGATAATACCAGGCTGCGTCCTGGTTGGTTTGCCCATCTACCTCCAGGGAATAATAGGATGCCACCCCTTTCCAAGGACAGGTGGTATGTGTTTCACTGCTCTTAAAATATTCTGACTTAATGCTTTCTGCTGGGAAATAATGATTGTTTTCAACTACCACCGTATCGTTACTTTCTGCGATTACCGTATTGTTCCAAATTGCTTTCATATGCTTGTAATTTTTTTGTAAACTATATTTGATTTTAACGCGGTCTATTTCACAACTTTTTGCTAAAAAGGTAGTCTTTGTAATAATTATCAGGATCGCTGAATTCTTTTTCGACCACAAGACCAGCTTGTTCTGCCAGCCAACTTATCACCTCATCATCATATTTTTGGGATATTTCTGTATGTATGGTTTCCCATTGTTTGAACTTCACTTGCAATTCAAGTGCTTCAATGTATACCGTATGCGCTTCCTTTGCCACTAAAAAACTTTTGGCGGTGCCTGTCTCCGGGTCATACACCTCCCAGTGAAGAAATTTGTCCAAATCAAAATTGGCTCCCATTTCCTTATTGATGCGTTCAAGAACATTTTTATTAAATGCTTCGGTTATTCCGGCAGCATCGTTATACGCATCCAAAACCCTTTGCGGGTCCTTTTTTTGGTCAAAGCCGATAAAGAGGAGATCATCCTCCGCCATAAGATTTTGGAGGCCACTTAAAAAGGAAATTGCTTGCGGATGTAATAGATTTCCAATGTTGGAACCGAGAAAAAGAATGACCTTTTTTGTATGATGCAACGCATTGAGTTCGTCCAAAATTTCGAAGTAGGTACCTTGCAACGGATTAACCTTTATTTCTGGAATTTCTCGTTGTATTGAGGCTTCTAAAGCATCCAGAGCATTCTGACTAATATCTATAGGAACATAATTGAACTTAGCTTCCAGCATGGACAAATGTTTTAAAAGGATTTTCGTTTTTTTACCATCTCCGGCTCCTAATTCAATAAGATTAAATTCTTGTCCACTCCCTACGAACCGATCGGATATTTCTGCTTTGCAGGCTTCAAAAATTTTCTGTTCAGCATTCGTAAGATAATATTCGGGCATGGCCATTATTGCCTGAAACAACTTGTCTCCTTTGGCATCATAAAAATATTGGGAAGAGAGGTGCTTGGGAAAATCGGTAAGACCTTTATACACATCTTCCTCAAACTGACTCTTAAAAGTAGTGGAAATTTCTTCTTGCATGCTTCTTTGTCGGGATTACCTGGCTAACCTTAACCCGGTAAATTGCCATCTGAGATTCGGTTGAAAAAAATTGCGATATGTGGGGCGGGTGTGTTTTCCCGGAGTGGCCACAGAACCTCCTCTAAGGACTTTCTGACTTACCATAAATTTGCCATTGTATTCTCCTAGTGCGCCCTCTGCTTTCTTATAGTCCGGATAGGGGAGGTAAGCACTTTCTGTCCATTCCCATCGCTTTCCCCAAGGGAAAAATTCCTGGGCCGCTTCCCATTCAAACTCCGTCGGTAATCTTTCCCCTTTGAACTGTGCATAGGCAAAAGCCTCGTAATACGAGATGTGGGTTATAGGAGCATCCGGAAGCACTTTTTGAAGTCCATTAAAAGTATAATGATACCAGCTTTCTTCAATTTTATGCCAGTACAGCGGAGCACTTATCTGGTTTTGGTTTACCCAGTCCCAACCGTCTGCATGCCATAACTCAAATCGTTCGTAGCCTTTTTGCTCTATAAATTCAATGTATTCTCTATTGGTCACTAGTTTATTGGCTATTTCGTAGCCTTGCAGATACACTTTATGTCTACCTAGTTCATTGTCATAACAGAAGTCATCCGTAGCATGGCCAATGTCATAGACGCCTGCTTCCATACTTATCCATTCTTTTCGGTGGTCTTCCGGACGGTGCTCTAGAGGAAAATCTGTGTATTTGGGTAAAAGAGGATTATTGCCAAGGATGTATTTAATATCAGTTAGTAATAACTCCTGATGTTGTTTTTCATGGTGAATTCCGATCTCGAGTAGGCTATTTAGGGTTTCAGTACCTCCCTGCTCGACTAAAGTCTTGATTTGTTCTGTAACAAAGGCCCTGTATTCATAAACTTTTTGAACCGAAGGCCTGGAAAGATTACCACGATCCGAACGAATTACCCTTTTCCCTACAGTCTCGTAGTAGCTGTTAAATACAAAAGAGAAATCAGGGTCAAAAAC
Source organism: Flavobacteriaceae bacterium (assembly GCA_040830565.1). Taxonomy (GTDB): domain Bacteria; phylum Bacteroidota; class Bacteroidia; order Flavobacteriales; family Flavobacteriaceae; genus JAFMPW01. The sequence continues at coordinate 1,375 of JBFOMC010000308.1, read as the reverse complement.
CCGATATTCCTTTACAAAGGATTTGAGAATGAACTCCTCAAAGAACCAGGTCGTATGCCCCAGATGCCATTTAGGTGGAGAAACATCAACAATGGGTTGCACCACATAGTCTTCGGTTTCCAAAGGGGAACAGATTTCTTCGGTGTGTTTACGGGTTTCCAGGAAAAAGTCCAGAAGGGTCTCAGTGAGAATCATCAAAGCTATTTTAGTCTAAAGATAGACAATTCTAAGTGCTTTGATAAGGCTCAATAGGATAAGAAAGTGTTAAACAGCAACTACACCTTTAATATGAGGGTATGGATCGTAATTCTCGAGCCTAAAATCTTCAAACTTAAAATCGAAGATGTCTTTAACTTCTGGATTTAGGACCATTTTCGGAAGTTTTCTGGGCGTCCTGCTTAGCTGTAGCTCTATCTGTTCCATATGGTTACTGTAGATATGCACATCTCCAAAACTATGGATAAAGTCGCCAGGAGCATAACCGCAGACCTGGGCCATCATCATGGTAAACAAGGCATAGGAAGCTATGTTAAAAGGTACCCCCAGGAATACATCAGCGCTCCGTTGATATAATTGACAAGAGAGCTTACCATCTGCAACATAAAATTGAAAGAAAGCATGGCATGGAGGAAGGGCAGCCTTGCCATTGGCAACATTTTCAGAAAAAGAGACAGAGGTATCCGGCAGAACACTGGGATTCCAGGCAGACACGATCATTCTTCTACTATCCGGATTGGTTTTTAGTGTATGAATTACTTCTTTGATCTGATCGATATTTTCGCCATTCCAATTGCGCCATTGGTAGCCATATACTGGTCCCAGATCGCCATTTTGGTCGGCCCACTCGTTCCAGATCCGCACTCCGTTTTCCTGAAGGTACCCAATATTCGAGTCGCCCTTTAAGAACCATAGTAACTCATAAATAATGGACTTTAAATGTAGTTTTTTGGTAGTGACTAAGGGAAATCCTTCAGATAAGTCAAACCGCATTTGATAACCAAAGACACTTTTGGTGCCTGTTCCGGTTCTATCACTCTTAGAGCTGCCATGCTCAAGAACGTGTTTTAGCAGATCGTGGTATTGTTTCATAATGAAATCAAAGGTAAAAGGTAATGGGTGAAAGGCAAAGTATTGAACTTATGAATTATTATATTTTATTAACGAAGATATTCTCATTTGAAGTTTTTGGGTCTTTTTGATTAATGGAGTAGAAATATCCGGACTGGCAAAATCTAAATCTTCGCAAAGTATCAAATATGTCTCTAACTCATAGCTTGAACCGAGGCTTATTTGAAGAAAGCGAACAAAATCCTTTTGTGAGTATTTGCTACATCCCTCCGCAATGTTTACCGAAATAGACATAACACTCCGTTGG
>JBFOMC010000307.1:0-2844 GCA_040830565.1 Flavobacteriaceae bacterium | reverse complement strand
GTGAATGCAGGCGGAGTACCCTCGAAATCCTCAATAACCGAAGTTGCACCTCCTGTGGCGACCTGAGTAATATCATCATAATAGTGAATAACACCAGTAGGTCCGCCAGATCCTTTAGCTGTAATTTTCAAAAATCCACCTTCAACCCTGACATTCTCAGGATCATCGGTATAGGTCTGTGACTCACCATTGCCCCAGCCACCGGCGCCTAGATCATAGGTCCACTTAGCAGGATCAGGCGCGCCGTCAACATCAAATTCATCTGACCATACCAAATTGGTATATATGGTTTCCAATGGATCACCACCGGCTCCTACCTCAGTACCATCCCCTCTGACCATTTTATACTGCCAGAATACGCCCGTACCAGCTTCTATAACTACATCCATAGAGTTACCGTCTTCTGAAAGGGTCACTTGATAGGTAACCATATCAGGAACTTCAACATTGGGTAGTTCCCCGGCGTTAACTGCTTTAGGTAATCCTAAATACGCCCCGGCGCCAGTTAACTTGAGCGAACCATCAGCTGGGTTATACTCGTAAGTAGCAGAAGCTGATCCATCATGTGGAGCTACGGGAGCACCACAAGCATCACCTGCTCCACTTTGCCATCCTTCAAGCCAGGTTTCATCACCCAAATTATTGGTAAAGGAACCGTCCTCACCAAAAACATAAGTGTCGTTGTAGTAACAAGACCTTTGAACAACTCCTCCACCGTCAATTGTCCACCAACTTGTATCACCAACTGCCGGACCAACGCCCAGAGAACCTGCTGCATTGGCTATAACCCAAGATCCAAACAGAGGTTCATTAGGGTCGCCTTCCGGTTCTTCTACTTCTATCGTTACAGTTTCTGTAATTGTAGAAGTGCCCTGACCTTGGCCATAGGCTACAATAGTAATAGTGTAGGTTCCGCTTGCCCCATAGGTATGTTTAGTGCTTTGACCTGGCCAAATAACAAAAGACACCCCTTCTTCGAATTCCACAACATAACTGTTTGCCCTTTCAGCGTCAGGAGTTACTGTAACAGTACCCGAGCCATCCGTAAGCGCATTTATTGCTGCGCTAAGATTAGAAGGTATAACTACCCTTTGGCTTATATCATCTTCCTCACAAGAATTAAGGATAAAAATAAAGCCAAAAATTAAAAGTCCTAAAAGAGAGATTTTTTTTCCCATAACTAATAGTTTTTGAGTTTAACTTAGTACCAAAACAACCACTATTTAGTTGTAACACTAGCTGGGCGATTTTAGCGTTTCCAAAATATGTTGCATTATTGACAAATCCTTATTTTATACCCCTACAAAAAACATACACACTAAAAAAACTACCTGCTTTTTTATATATTCCTCAATAAAAGCCCATAAACATTTATAATTTGACAAGCAAAAACATGAGGTCATTTTTCGCCGGAATAATAGAAAAATACCGGATGTTTGGGTAATGTTGTGGTGTCTTTAAGAAATGTTGTAGCGTCTACAATTGAAGTATGTACTCTGTAAGACCACTATCGCGTGGAAGTTGCATTTTTTTCCGCAACCGATACCGTTTGACTTCGAGACTTCGTACAGAGATATTCAATAAGGGGGCAATTTCCTTGGAAGAAAGATTTAGCCTTAAATATGCACACAATTTTAGATCGTTTGAAGTTAGCTCAGGATGCTGGTTTTTCACTTTTTGCAAGAAATCTTTGTCGGCATTATTAAAGGCATCCTCAAAAAATTTCCAATCATCTGCATTATTAATGTTGCGGTCTATGGTGCGTATCACTGATTTTACCCCAGCTTGGTCTGAATACTCCCTCAATTGATCCTTTATGGCATTTAGAAATTCATTTTTTTTAATGATGCTCATGGTGGAAATGGCCAACTCTCTATTCTTACTATCTATCTCCTGTTTTAATTTTTCATTCTTAATCTGTATGATCTTCTTTTGTGCCTTTAGTTTTTTACGTTTAAGCTTTTTCTCGTTTTCCTTTAAAAGTAACAGTTGTTGTTTTCTGAAGTACGCCTTGTACAATTTGTGTATTAGGATAGAAAGTAGAATAACCGCGAGGCCATAGGAAAGCAACGCCAAATTAGAGAGGTACCACGGTCTTCCTATTACAAATTGGTATGAAGCAACATTCTTAGATAGTGTGTTTCCTATTTTAGCCCTTACCCTGAAGCTGTAGTCCCCGTACCTCAAATTTTTAAAAGATACTTCCGGAGTTGAAGACCAGCTACCCCATTCATCATAAAGACCGGTCAATTGATATTGGTAATTTACATCCGTATATTTATCAAATTCAGGAACGCTGAAAGAAAAATTCAAATTATTTTCAGAATATTTAAATTCAGTATTATCCTTGATGGATACTTCTTCAATTCTTGCGTCATGGTATTCCTTGGAAATAGCATTTAAATTCACCTCGTATTCCTTGGTCTTAAGCTTATCTAAATCTAAAGTGATATAGCCGTTAGAAATACCTATCAAATAAAGTTCGTTCTGCAAATGTGTTATGAATTCAAAGCCCGATACGCCTAAATTTCTTCTAAAAAAAGTTGGGGTGGGAATCCTTGTTGCCTGTGGTTGATCGTTTAATTTCCCAGGGGATACGTATACAACATTCTTATTGGTAAATCCCCAGAGTCTGTTGGCTTTGTGCTCCGATATAAGTATTCCTATAATATGGTCCCCGTCCGGAAAGAACCTTGAGGTTAACAGGCTGTCATTGCTAAATTTATGTTGATCAAAGTCATATTTAAAAACGCCGTTGTTGGTGGTATAAAGAATGTCGTTGTTGTAGGTGACCAAACTGGATCCTACACCCCATGCAGGCTCGTTTTGAATTTCCTCAGCCTT
>JBFOMC010000306.1:0-7879 GCA_040830565.1 Flavobacteriaceae bacterium | reverse complement strand
TCAGGGAAGAGTAAATCGGATTTTGGTGCTCCGTCCATCAGCGGAATGCCGATGTTGAACTTTTCGGCATAAATAAATAATAAGGCACCCAGGAGCATAAAAACGAAAGTTACCAGCCCCAGGGAAAGGCTAAATGTCACCATATTCTTCTTGGCATCCTTGAGATTTTTGCAGGTCAGATTTTTTTGCATCATGTCCTGGTCCAGGCCAGTCATACAAATAGTGATGAACATTCCCCCGAGGAAAGACTTAAGAAAATGGTTTCTGGCGAAAAAATCGTCAGTAAAAAAAGTTTTATTGTATTGCTCGAACTCAGATGAACTTAAAAAATCTCCTAAGTTCCAATCAAGCGCTTGCAAAATGAAGTGGATAGAGAGCACTACAGATAAGATCATGAACAGCGTTTGCAGGGTATCTGTCCAGACAATGGTTTTTATACCTCCTCTAAAGGTGTAGATCCAGATCAAAAGAATAGAAAGGGTTACTGTCACCTCAAAAGGTACATTCCAGGAATCAAAGACAAATTGCTGCAAGACAATGGCTACTAGAAACAGACGGAATGAGGCCCCAAGTACTCTGGAAATAAAGAATGAAATAGCTCCTACCTTATGACTTACAATGCCAAAACGCCTACTTAAATACTCGTAAATAGAGGTAAGATTCCATTTGTAATAGATAGGAAGCAAAATATAGGCCACTACAAAATAACCTACCATATATCCCAAAACCACCTGCATATAGCTGAATTGGGAGTCTGACACCCATCCTGGGACAGAAATAAAGGTAACTCCGGAGAGGGAAGCGCCAATCATTCCAAAGGCTACCACATACCATGGAGACTGTTTTCCGGCCTTGAAGAAATCCGTATTGGAGTCGTTCTTTCCGGTGAAATATGAAATCAATAAGAGTAAAAGAAAATAGCCGCCAATGAGAAGCAGAATATGCGTAGCTGTCATAAAGAATGCATTACTGTTGCAAAATACAAAATCTAAATTGTTACATAGTGATAAATTATAAGACCATCCTAAAATTTTTATATAAATAGTGTAACAATTACGTTTTACTGGGATCATTACTTTAGTACATTGTCTATCAGAAAATTAACCCGCCATGAAAACACTCAAAACACCTCCTTTCCTCTTAAATCATTTTTGTTTTATTCTTCTAGTTTCAGTCTTAATAAGTTCCTGCAATGGTATTGATGATGAGGGAACGGTTTCTAATGAGGTGGTTGCATATATTTTTCCTTTAGAGAAGCAAATTACCGTAGATGGAGATTTGTCTGACTGGCCTTCGGACCTTACAAGCTATCCCATTCAGAATTTGGAACTTGGAGATTCCCTATCTACGGATAACGATTATAGGGGAAGTTTTAGAATAGGATATGATCTGAAAAGGAATGAGATTTTTATAGGAGTAGAAGTACAGGACCAATCTTTGGTAAAAGATACGAGCGAGAACGCTAATTGGAACACTCAGGACGGAGCAGAATTATATTTGGATGATGAACATCTGAAGTCCGGATCCCTGCTTACTCAATACAGCGCTTATGGTGAAGATCGATTAACTTTTGGTGCAAAGGAGAACTGGGATAATATTGAGATGAAAAAGCAGGAGAATAGTACCACTAGGGTCTATGAATGGAAGATTACTTTGGCAAAACCCATAGAAATTGGTAGGGCGATAGGTCTGGATCTTGCGATTTCTGATAAGGATGAGGACGATTCATTTTCATGGATATCTTGGACCAAAGGGACCCAAAAAACAGCAAATCCGGAAAGATGCGGTACTGTTATTTTTGCAACTCCCGGCACGCAAACGCAATTGGTGCATGCAAAATTGGATAAAAGCAAGCTGCAATCCAAAGCGATGCCCATAGCGGTAAGTATTAGTGATATAAACAATCCGAAAATGTGGTTTCAGGCGGTGCCAGACTCCTTGGGAAATTACTCCTTTTTGGTCCCTCCGGGAGATTACAACCTGGAGATTCCGGAAAAATTGTTGAGCTGGGATTACAGATTTTACAGGGTAGCATCTGAAAAATCTGAAACCTTTGCGGTTGCAGATGGGGCATCAAATGAAATTCCGACCATTAGTGCAGAACAAGTTCCGGAACCTAACTTATGGGTGAACAAGGGCCTTCTTCACAGTTTTGGTAAAAAGGAGGAAGGGCAAGTAGATGAATTTATCGAGACCTACAGGAAATATTACAACATTCCGGGAGTTTCCCTGGCCCTGATTAAAGACGGGAAGATAGCCTATCACAAAACCTACGGCTTTAAGAATACCCAAACTAAGGAAGCCGTAGATGAAAAAACCTTATTTGAGGCAGCCTCAATAACAAAGCCTGTATTCGCTTATGTGGTACTCCGACTTGCCGAAAAAGGGATTATCGATATGGATAAGCCTCTTTATCAATACCTGAAATTTGAAGACTTGGAAGCCTATCCAGAATATCAAAAAATGACCGCAAGACATGTGCTTATTCACCGCAGCGGGCTTCCGAATTGGGGAAGAAGGATGATCAATGTACCTGGCGAAAAATATGGTTATTCCGGAGAAGGGTTTGAATATTTAAAAAGGGTAGTGGTATCGATAACAGGAAAGCGTATTGAGCAAATTTTGGATGAGGAACTGATAACCCCCTTTGATTTATATCATATGGAATTTAGCGATAACGAAGCGCTAAGAGCTGTGGTTTCTAGTGGTCATATCATGGGACAACCGACCAATTGGGATATACCCGGGGAAGCCGGAATGGCGTTTAGTATGCATACAGAAGCAAAAGCTTTTTCAAAATTCGCATTACTCTTATTAGCTCAAAAAGGATTATCGCCAAAAATGTACAAGGAATTTATGACCATTCACACCGAATCTAACCCGGAATATTGGAATAACAAAGATAGACGGGAAGGTGCCGGATTAGGTATTTTTATACGGGAGACCGATTTAGGGAATACTTTTAATCATGGAGGAAATAATGGGGATTTTAAATGTCTTTTTGAAGTTTTTCAAGATTTAGAAATGGGCTACATTGTTTACACCAATTCGGATACCGGAAGCGAATTATCTGCAGATCTTACCTACCTATTGGTGGAGGGGGGCGAGCCCGAAAATTAAACAGATCAACGTCGTTTAGCGTTCTTATGAAAGAGCCATGTTCTAGAAGGCCTGTAAGTTTTTCATTGAGCTGAAACTCAAAAAAATGACATACTAAGCTTATAAAATTGTAATTTTGTTCGGAAATTACTAGGGATGGAATTTTCTTCAAAACTCTTGGAAAATGCCGTGTACGAAATGTCTCAACTTCCTGGCATTGGGAAACGTACAGCACTTCGGTTGGTTTTACATTTGCTAAAACAACCCACGGAACAGACCGTAAATTTGTCTAGGTCACTGCTAGCGCTTAGGGAGGAAATTAAGTTTTGTACTAAGTGCCATAATATTTCAGATACTACCTTATGTGAAATTTGCGCCAACCCGAAGAGAGACGAGAGTCTTGTATGTGTTGTAGAAGATATTCGGGATGTTATGGCCATTGAGAATACCGGACAATTTAAGGGGCTGTATCATGTTTTAGGTGGAAAGATATCACCCATGGAAGGAATCGGGCCTCAAAACCTGACCATTACATCCTTGGTTGAGAAGGCCAAAGAGGGTAAGATAAAGGAGCTTATCTTTGCTTTGAGCTCTACCATGGAAGGAGATACGACCAATTTTTACATCTACAAGCAAATAGAGCATTTGGGGATAAAAACGTCTACTATCGCAAGAGGAGTATCTGTGGGAGATGAGTTGGAATATACGGATGAGGTTACCCTCGGCAGAAGTATTCTCAATAGGATTCCGTTTGAGGGCTCTCTAAAAGCATCTTAAGTCAAAACAATACAATAAATCTAAAAATAAGGACGTTTTTTTAGTATTTTTGCAAAATATTGTTCAAATAGCATGCTATAAATATTAATATGTCAAAGTTTGAATTAAAATTGCCCCAAATGGGCGAGAGCGTTGCAGAGGCCACCTTAACTTCCTGGTTAAAGGAGGTCGGGGATACTATTGAAATGGACGAAGCCGTGTTTGAGATCGCCACGGATAAGGTAGATTCAGAAGTTCCCTCTGAGGTTGAAGGTACTTTAGTGGAAAGGCTATTTAATGTAGATGATGTCATTAAAGTGGGGCAGACCGTTGCGGTAATTGAAATGAACGGGCAGGAGGTCGGAGATACTGCCGTGCAGGAAGAAAAACCCGAAGATGCCCCAACGATAGAGGAGGCTGTTGCCGAGGTGGAAAAGACGGTAACAGTAGCTAAGGAAGTTGTGGCCGCACCGGTTGAGATTTCGAAAGGGGAAAAGGTTTCTTCGGAGCGATTCTATTCTCCTCTGGTAAAGAACATAGCCAAACAAGAGGGAATATCCATAGCAGAATTAGATACTATTGCCGGTAGTGGAAAGGAAGGAAGGGTTACCAAAAATGATATTCTTGCTTATGTCGCACAGAGAGGTGCCAAATCAGAACAACCTAAGGAAGCTAAAGAAGCGCCTATCGCGTCTGCCATTCCGGAAGTAAAGGAAGCTGTTAAGCCAAATACGGATGTACATCAGATATCAACCGTACAGGCTAGTGGGGCAGATGAGATAATTCCTATGACCAGAATGGGCAAGTTAATTGCCCAACATATGACAAATAGTGTTGCAACTTCGGCTCATGTCCAAAGTTTTATCGAGGTTGATGTTACCAAGGTGGTCAATTGGAGAAATAAGGTAAAAGATGCTTTTCAAAAGCGAGAAGGCGAAAAGCTCACCTTTACGCCAATTTTTATGGAAGCCGTGGCCAAAGCCTTAAAAAATTTCCCTATGATGAATATCTCTGTAGATGGGGAAACGGTGATCAAGAAGAAAAATATCAACATTGGGATGGCAGCTGCCCTGCCAGACGGCAATCTTATTGTACCTGTTATCAAAAACGCAGATCAGCTGAACTTGGTTGGTATGGCAAAAGTGGTAAACGATCTGGCTAATAGGGCAAGAAACAATGCCCTAAAACCGGATGAAGTGCAAGATGGTACCTATACGGTGACCAACGTAGGTTCCTTTGGAAGTGTGTTCGGGACACCGATTATTAATCAGCCTCAGGTAGGCATTATGGCCCTTGGAGCTATTCGAAAAATGCCGGCCGTTATCGAAACCAGTGAAGGAGATTTTATCGGGATACGAAGTAAAATGTTCCTTTCTCACAGCTACGATCACAGGGTAGTCAATGGAGCTCTTGGGGGGATGTTCGTAAAAGCGGTAGCCGACTATTTGGAAGCTTGGGATGTGAACAGGGAAATTTAAAGCTCTATTTACAATAGATATACCTGAAGCCCCGATTATAAAGGGGCTTTTTTCATACCTTTAAACCGAAACACTGACGAAAACAATATGAAAACAGTATTGCCATTTATCTTTTTGTTCTTAATCTCCTGTGGTTCTAAAAAAATGGATATAGATACCTCTGCCTTTCAAAAAAAGGAATTAAGCGGTCCTGATGGCAGCTTGCCCTATCGTCTTCTACTTCCTGAGGCTTATGACGCCAATAAGTCGTATCCCTTAATATTGGTGTTGCACGGAGCAGGGGAGAGAGGGAACGATAATGAAGCTCAGTTAACCCATGGGGCGTGCGTATTTTTGCAAGACAAGGTGCGAAAAGAATTTCCGGCAATTGTTGTTTTTCCTCAGTGCCCTGAAGATAGTTACTGGGCAAATGTTGAACGCAAGAAACTGCTCTTGAGTTTTAACTTCACTTTTTTTCCCTCTGGAGCTCCGACGGCCGCAATGCAATCTCTACAGCACCTTCTTACTACCTTGGTTGAAAACTACAAAATAGACGAGAGCCGTATGTATATCGGAGGGCTATCTATGGGCGGTATGGGAACTTTTGAATTTGTGCGAAGGAACCCGGATACCTTCGCTGCAGCATTTGCTATCTGTGGGGGAGCTCATCCGGATACGGCACCCGAACTGGTGAATACAAAATGGTGGGTGTTCCACGGAGATAACGATATGGTAGTAGATTACGAGCACTCTGTCAATATGGTCAAGGCTTTAAAAGCTTCCGGAGCAGATGTGAAATTTACTACCTATGAAGGAGTGAACCACAACAGTTGGGAAAATGCCTTTGAGGAGCCTGATTTGATTCCGTGGTTGTTTTCCCAAACAAAATAAATTGCTAAGCAGTTTCACTACAATATGGAGAGTTTAGATTACGACGAAGTTACTGCCTTTCATTATGCCGCCTTCCGCCCGGCTTTACATCAAAAGATACTTGCAAAGTGCCTTAAAACAGGTCTGAAACCAGACAGAGGCCTGGACATCGGCTGTGGAACAGGTCAGTCTGCCATAGCACTGGCTCACTACTGTGATAAGGTGGTTGGCATTGAACCCAGTGCCGAGATGATAAGTAGGGCTATTGCTCATTCTGGGGTAAGCTATCTAGAGCATCAGGCAGAAGAGCTACCCTTCCCGGAAGAAGTGTTTGATGTCATAACTTTTGCAGGATCCTGGTACTACGCCAAATCTCAGCAGTTGCTCAATGAAGTTTTTAGAGTTATCAAACCGGGAGGAACCATAGTTATATATGATTTTGAGATCGCCTTAAAAAAGGTGCTTATAGCGTTGGGTATTACTCCTAAGGAGATACCTGAGCTGGTGTACGACCATAAGGTAGACTTTTCGGGCCTTGAGAATGAAGCTTTGGAGTTCAATACAAAAAAACATGAGAAAATAATAATTTCATTTAAGGCGGACCAGTTAAGTCATTTGCTATTGGCTCAAAAAGACCAATATGAAATGTTGCAAGAGCTTTTGGGCTCAGACCAACTTTTTGAGAAGACCAGAGATCAATTAGAGTTGTTAAGCGGGACCAAAGAAATTGAGGTCCCAGCAGATCTGTACTACACCGTGTATCAGCGTTCAGTATTGTAATCCTCACCAAATAAAACCACAGATTGTTCCTTTACGCATTTCTAAGAACTATCTTTGCAGAAATGGAGACAGTATGCAATTAGCACTTACAAGACCTATTTGTTTCTTCGACCTTGAGACCACGGGAACCAATGTGGCCAAGGATCGCATTGTAGAGATTTCGATTCTGAAAGTGTTTCCCAATGGAAATAAAGAAAGCAAAACCTGGTTGGTTAATCCGGAAATGGAGATTCCGCAAGATGTGGTGGCCATTCATGGAATTTCCAATGAGAAGGTAGCCAATGAACCTACCTTTAAAAGCCTTTCAAAGGAGATTTACAATATGATCAAAGATAGTGATCTGGCCGGTTTCAATTCTGATAGGTTTGATATACCGCTTCTGGCCGAAGAAATGTTGAGAGCTGAGGTAGATTTTGACATGAAAAATATGGTCTCTGTTGACGTGCAAACCATTTTCCATAAAATGGAAAAACGTACTCTTGAAGCAGCCTATAAATTTTATTGTAATAAAGAATTAGAAGATGCCCATAGTGCCGAAGCTGATACTATGGCTACCTATGAAGTGTTACTTTCGCAATTGGACCGCTACCCGGAGCTAGAGAATAACGTAAAAAAACTTGCAGCTTTTTCTAGACGCAAACAAAGTGTTGATTTAGCGGGGTTTATAGTTCTGGATGAAGAAGAAGAAGAAATATTCTCATTTGGTAAACACAAAGGAAAAAAAGTGGCTCAGGTATTGGAAGATGAACCGGGCTATTTTGGCTGGATACTGAATGCTGATTTTCCGCTCTATACCAAGAAAGTTCTGACCCAGATTAAATTAAGCAAACTCAACAACAAACTGAGCTGATTTAGCCTAACCTATAAGCATAAACCATCTAATACCCTTTTATTTTAAAAATGAAGATTATCTGTAT
>JBFOMC010000305.1:0-4452 GCA_040830565.1 Flavobacteriaceae bacterium | reverse complement strand
GAGAACAGAGGTCTTTGAATTAAACAAGGGCTCAGACTATACCCTTCCTTTGAGCGCATTGAACACCCAGGCAACTGCAAAGAATCCCACTCCTACAGCTCCGAAGCCCCAGCCAGCAACATCATCATACCTAAAAGCCCCCAGCGCCATTAACCCAAGACCCACAATGATCATAATAAAGGTGGCCCATGCAAGGACAGTATTTTTATTCATTCCCATAACGGTTGGTTTAGTTGAATCTCAAATATCGTAAAATTTAAATGATCTTTATGCGCTTTGCCCTAAAGTTTACTCGTGATTCGGAAAGGTGATCCCTGTTTGCCTCCTCACCTCGTCCATGATGCTCATGAGTTCTCTGCTGTTTTTGTAAGACCAGAGCTTACTCTCTTTCTGATTTGCTCTTAAGCATTTATGCACCTCCTCAATTTCATTTGCATAGCCTTTGCCCTTGGTTGGTAAATCGAAATGCTTCAAATCCCCTTCCAATTCTAAAGCGTATCCTTGTGTTTCATGCCATCTTGGATCAAGGAAAAGAGTTCCTTTGCTTCCCGAGAGCTCAGCCTTCATTTCAGCTTTGGATTTCAATCCACTATATAGTATTGCCTGGGCAAATGGATATTGGAAGATCATCGAAGTTTGTATTTCCACTCCAGTCTTATAAAAATTGGACGCGGCAAGAATCTTTTCTGGCTTCCCCAGCATGAGATATGCCAGAAAAATGGGATATATTCCTATGTCTAAAAGCGATCCCCCCGCCAGGTCTCTATTTAGAAGCCTACCTTGCTCATCACGGTCTAAGGCGTAAAAGGCAAAATCTGCATGAAGATATTCAAGGGTTCCAATGGTGCCTTCTTCAATCAATTGTTTTACCTTTTGAATAGCCGGATTGAATCTGCTCCACATGGCTTCCATCAAAAACACCTCATTTTCTTGGGCAGCAGTGATCATCTGTTCAACTTCGGCCGAATTTATTCCGAAAGGTTTCTCACAGAGTACATGTTTCCCGTGATTCATGGCCCTAACGGAAAGCTCTGCATGCAATGTATGAGGGGTGGCAATATAAACCACATCTACCTCCTCGGAGCGAAATAATTCCTCATAACTCCCAAATTGGTATTTGGTATCATAGGTTTGTCCAAATTCTTTAGCTTTATCCAGGCTACGAGAAGCCACTCCAACGAGCAGACCATCATCTACCAACTGTAAGTCTTTGGCAAAACTGTGAGCAATTCCTCCTAAACCAACAATTCCCCAACGTATTTTTCCTGTCATAATATGTGAGATCAATTTTGTCAAAGCTAATCAATTATACTCCTTATCTTTATCGGTAGTAAGAAACGCAGATTTTACACATGAATATCAACTTCAATAAGAACGAGGATCACAATAAACTACTTTTATCAGCATTAAAAAAGAGATTAGCCCAGGTTAAACTTGGGGGCGGTAAAGCCAAGATTGACAAACATCACGGGCAGGGGAAAATGACGGCCAGGGAACGCATTGATTATTTGCTCGACAAGCCTGAAGACAGTATCGAAATTGCCGCTCTGGCCGGAGAGGGAATGTACGAGGCTCATGGCGGATGCCCATCAGGTGGTGTAGTGGTAAAGATGGGGCGTATTCAGGGCCGACTTTGTATGGTGGTCGCCAACGATGCCACCGTAAAAGCCGGGGCCTGGTTCCCGATCACGGGCAAAAAAAATCTTAGAGCTCAGGAGATTGCCATTGAGAACAGGCTTCCTATTATTTACCTTGTCGATAGTGCCGGGGTTTATCTACCCATGCAAAATGAGATTTTTCCGGATAAGGAACACTTCGGGCGTATTTTTCGGAATAATGCAGTGATGAGTAGTATGGGCATTACCCAGATAGCGGCTGTTATGGGTAGTTGTGTGGCCGGTGGTGCCTATCTCCCTATAATGAGTGACGAAGCCCTGATCGTCGATAAGACCGGAAGCATTTTTTTAGCAGGAAGCTATTTGGTCAAAGCTGCCATTGGCGAGGATATAGAAAATGAAACCTTGGGTGGGGCTACTACCCATTGCGAAATTAGTGGGGTTACGGATTACAAGGCGAAGGACGACAAAGACGCTCTTGATACCATTAAAAAACTTGTGGGCAAACTCGGAGCCCCTAATACTGCCGGATTTAGCAGAATTGAACCTGAGAAACCAAAGGAGGATGCCAAGGAGATTTTTGGTCTTATACCAAACTCCAGATCAGAACAATATGACATGTTGGAGATTATTAAACGGCTGGTAGATAATTCTGAATTCGAGCAATATAAAGAAGGTTTTGGTAAGACCCTATTGACCGGCTATGCGCGAATTGACGGCTGGGCGGTAGGTATAGTGGCTAACCAGAGAAAAGTGATTAAAACGGCAAAAGGGGAAATGCGTTTTGGTGGGGTCATTTATTCAGATTCTGCAGATAAGGCTACCAGATTTATTGCCAATTGCAACCAAAAAAAAATTCCCCTACTCTTTCTTCAAGATGTTACCGGTTTTATGGTCGGTAGTAAAAGTGAGCACGGAGGGATTATCAAAGATGGAGCTAAAATGGTGAATGCCGTCAGCAACTCCGTTGTCCCAAAATTTACGGTAGTTGTTGGAAATAGTTATGGTGCAGGCAATTATGCCATGTGCGGCAAAGCTTATGATCCCAGATTGATAATGGCCTGGCCTAGTGCAGAGCTGGCAGTCATGAGTGGTAATTCTGCGGCTAAGGTACTGTTACAGATAGAAAAAGCATCCCTCAAGAAGAAGGGTGAGCAGATCACCCAGGAAAAGGAGAAAGAACTTTTTGATAAAATCAAAGCCGGCTATGACGAACAAATCTCGCCATATTATGCTGCTGCCAGACTATGGACCGATGCCATAATCGATCCTTTGGAAACCAGAAAATGGATTTCCATGGGAATTGAAGCGGCCAATAACGCCCCAATTGAAAAGGCTTTTAATATGGGCGTACTTCAGGTGTAATTAGCGGGGTTTATTTTTTCTTAGTAGCTTTCCTTTGTATTGATAATAATAATACCTCCAGATGCCGGGGCGCCGTATTTTGCTCCAATTGAAGTACTTGTAATAACCGCAATTCTATCAATCTCAGTAATAGCTAGTCCCGTAGGAGGGGTAAATAATAATTGCCCATCAAGATCGTAAACTACCGGGTTAGCACTTCTAAAAGAGTTATTTGGCCTTAGATATACCGCAGGATCCGCTCTCCCAACCACCCTGATCTGAGGCATAAGAATGCGTAAGGCCTCCAAAAAATTAGGTGCTCCTTTGAAGAGCTTATCGCCTTCAAAGATCCGCATAGAGTAAACCGACTTGTTTTTATCTAAGTAGCCAAACTTGCTTTTTATTATGTTATAATCAAATTCGTACGCTCCTGCCAACAGCCTTTGATCCCTTTTTGCTTTACTCTCTACGGTAACTTCCGGAAGATTAGCCACTGATAGTTGCATTTTTACCAAAAGTTTGTCCATGCTCTTTTCAACTTTTACGCTCATCGGAGCCATTCTTACATGGCTAAACTGAATAATATCGTCTTCTTTAGCCGTTAGACTAAACTTCCCATCCTTATCTGTTGTGGTACGGACAGATCCGTCTACAACAGAAATTTTTACCCCCGGTAAAGGAACATCATCATTGACAACTGTTCCTGTTATCTGTACAACGTCAGGGTTAAAAACTCCAATCATTAATCCCACAAACCACAATAACACTAATTTCATAATACTTTTTTAATTGGAAACAATTGCACTGGTGTTAGAAACTGAGAATAATTCCTGGTTTACATCTTTTAGACTCAATTTAAAGAGTAAGGTTGCTTTCCGCTGTGAAGGACTGCCATAATTGTGATAGATTGTAGCCTTCAGATATGTAGGTGTAAGGCTCTTGTTGCCAAAATATTTCGCATTTACCTGCCATCTACCTTTTATAGAATCATCGATCAAATATTCCTCTGAAGAATATCCTTTTAATTTCTCATCCTTGATCCTTTCTGCATTAGCTAATAGAGAATGTTCCCATTTAAAGTATTGTCCTTCCGGGTTGACAAACTGTAGTTCAAATTCGGCTTCACTATCGTGCCACTCGAAAACCAGGCGGGTGCCGTTAAATTCTTCCTTTTTTAACTTTTTTGATCTTCCAGACAACTCCCTACTATGGAGGTCGAGCAAATTGTAAAACTCACGTCTTATCATTGCTGTAAAACCCTCGTCTTCAGCCTTAATAAGACCCTCTCCGATCAAATAGTCGTAACGAGCATAGAGGGAAGCAGCCTTTTTGTAATCTTTTATATCTCTGTAACTGCCTGCCAGATCCATATAAGACTGGGCGTACTGCGGTCTTAGAATAAAAACTTCCTTGTATATCTGATTCGCCTTTGCTAAGTTGCCCTCAGCCTGATATTGATACGCCAATGCTTTGAGTGCTATAGGGTTATCTT
>JBFOMC010000304.1:0-3000 GCA_040830565.1 Flavobacteriaceae bacterium | reverse complement strand
CATTCTGTGTTTCGTCCCAGATCGATAACCAAAAGTCGGTTTCGTTTCCACTGTCCGTCGGTACCAGAGACAACAATGGAAAAAAGCGCTTCCCTTCATCAATGCGAACTGCGTCACATGCGGGCATAGCGCAGAAATAATAGTGCCAAGTCTTTTTCACCTGCCGCTTTAGAATAGACCCCAAGGACAAAGTGGGACGCCAATCCTTCGGCAACCTGTGCAATCCCTCAAACTCCCGACTGACTTTTGAAAGGCGACCAAGCAAGGCCGTAGCTTCCTTCTCTTTTTCAGCATCTTCAGAAAATAGCCTTTTATGGGCGTGCCTAGGAAACATTTTTCCTTTTACGCCTCTCATTTCTCCTCCGCGCGACTTAAATACTTCGTCGTAGCAGCTTTTCAGAGCGTCGCGAACTATTGACAGGGGCACCGCCCCTGGGTTCACTTCGCCCTCACCCTCATGGTCGAAGTTCTCATCAAACCAATTTAGGAAACGATCCTCGGAGAGATAGTTGTGGTGAATTCTATTAGTAGAAAGCAGCGAGCGGAGCTGTTGAACTAGAACTTCTAAACCGAAGACGGCAGCGTCTTCCCCGTCCTTTAGCAGCAATCTGTGGCCGACCAGGGCCGGATCTAAGTTTCGACTGAATATCGAAAGTAGATGATGTGTGTTCTTCCTAATTGAATTGACACCTGCAAGAGCCAGTAGAGGGAATAGTCCTTTACCAAGGTAACTGAATTCTAGAATTGCCTGACTGGCAAGTTCAGCTTCCTTTACGGGAGCAGGGCCAACTGCGCCTTCTTTGTTGAATAGCTTTATTCTGACCCCAGCCGCCTCCAGCAGAAATTGGTCTCCGCTGGTACTGTCATGTAAGCCAAAAGGAGCTAGTTTTGCTTGGATTGCTGTTGCGCACTTGGCGAGATTGGGGTTGTCTGTATAGATAATTATCAACCTCAAACGACCATTCTGCTCCTTATCAGATGAAAAAATCGCTTCTAACAAGCTCAAGATCAGTTTCTCGTCATTCGGCCGAAGATACCAATCCAGAATGACGATATCCGAATTAACCACTGCCTTTGTCGTGTCTTTAACTAGTTCTTCTGCCGAGATATTTTCTTCGGGCTGGAAGACACCACACATAATACCTTCTTGGAAGAAGCCCCCGATTACCGCGCCAACATTCAGCTGACCATCTTTTACATCTTGTTTTGGCTGGGCAGCTGTTTCGATCACCGATAACTCAGCTTCTTGCTCTCCCTCTGCATCAGTTGGTTCTACAACCTCAGGAACTTCATTATCAGCACCTGGGTCTATTAGCTCAGCTTTATCATCAATGATCACCGCAGTTCGCAAGAATTCCCGCGCCACGGAGTACTCTGTCGCAGTCATCAGTGTTCCCCAATCATTTTGGCTATTTTTGTATTTCTTCAATGACAAATGACGGTGATATTTTTGTGCCAGCTTTGGCTAGACGAATATCCATCCCGACGCGGTTCAGTACATCTCTTGAGATAGCCATGCCCAAGCCAGTACCACCTGATTTTTTATTGGAAAATCCAAATTCAAATATGTCATCTTGATCTGCGATATCGATTCCGGGTCCGGAATTACTCACCACGATACTGTCATGCTGACTATCAAAGACAATTTTCTTGTTTTCGCCGTTGCCCTCGTTCAGCCAATAAATCGCATTGTCTACCAAGTTCACAAAGACAGGATAGATAGATGATGGATATGACTTCAGACAGTGTTTTTCGAATGCGGGAGTCACCATAAGATCAATGCTGTTTTCCGCAAGCATGTCCTGAAAGATCGTCTTCACAAACTCAGAAATGTCGTGTCCAGATATCTCTATTGCTGTTCGGTGCATCCTCCGATTTAGTGGCAAGAACAATTGTAGGTAACTCTCCAAATGTTGAAAGCTAGTAACCAATTGGTTGAAAATACCGGCAAGTTTCTCGTTTTTTTCTGCCCATGGCTTGAGCTTCTTAAGCGCTCCGTAGAGGCTTCTGGAGTGGCCACTGAACTCATGCTGAACTATTCCGATTGCCATTCCCACCTGGGCCCATTCCGAGAATTTCTCCAGTTTTTCCTGGAGTATCATGGCCTCTCCTTCGAGAGCCTCAGCAACAGTCAAATGGCTGTCTTCTATATTTCCGGATAAATCGAGGCTATCTACTTGCGCAAGAAGGTCTGAAAGCCGTTCCAACGTATCTGCGGCGCGGTTCCTAATTCTCTGAAGTGCTGTCTCTCTCACGTCCAGTAGATCTTGTTCTTTTTTCAAAAGGTCAACGGTAGAAGTCGCATCTATCTTGACAGTTTCCAGCTCGTCCTTCATCTCACGAATAAGCAAGCTTGCTGTAGACTTGGCTTGTTCGACTAATTTCTCAAGCGCCCCGTTTAATTGCTGCCTAATCTTGTTGGCTTCTGATAGCGATTGTTCAGCTCGCTCATGTATAGGAGATAAGATTCTATCTGAAGCAGCGAATTCAATAGTGCCTTCGGTAACCAGATCTTCGATAACTTCTGCCAAATAAGTCTCTATCGGCACAATGCATTCGCCGACAAACTCTTTCTTTGCGGCTTCTAGTCGGACCATCGTCTTTTGGTCTTTTTTTGCAGGCTGAAACCCACGAGGCCTTTGAAATGTTAGTCGGTTCGTAAGTGCCTCCAGTTCAAGCCTTGCATCAGTTTCCAAGGCTAGCACGGCTTTCCCGGCTTGCGCGGGGTTCACTATCTTGCTTGCTTTTTCAACACCAATTCTGAATTTCTCCAGAACCGCAGCCGCGACCTCATGAATTTCTGCCCCGCTCAAAGTCAATTCAATTTCTTCTAGCGCCTTTTTAAGCGCCTTCTTTCTTGCTCTGAGGCTTGCTGCTCTTTTCTTCAACACCTCAGCTTCTTTTCTGCGCCGCTTTCGCAATTCAAAATGATCTGTTGATATTTTTGCGTCTTCCCCGCGAAAATAGTCGACAGCAATTTGACGTAACAAATTTTCTATG
>JBFOMC010000303.1:0-16646 GCA_040830565.1 Flavobacteriaceae bacterium | reverse complement strand
TAGAGTATTCAAAGAAAGACTTTATTAATGGAGGACGTACCGCCTTTAAAAAACCGAATTTCATTAAAGTAAAATTTGGCAAAGGGCACTTTTTTATGCATTCTACCCCTCAGGCGTTTACAAACTACTATCTCCTCAAAAACAATCAAAAATATGTTGCCAATACCTTTGGCTATCTTCAAGATCAACAGGTATTATGGGACAATTATGAGAAAGCGGGACGAATAATCATAAACTCTCCAATGCGTTTTGTACTCAATCAATCTGCGCTTAAATGGGCCTATTACCTGACCATTTTAGGGCTGTTGGTCTTTGTCATTTTCAAGGCCAAAAGAGAGCAGCGTATTATTCCTGTAATAGAGCCTCTACCAAATACCTCAGTAGACTTTGCTAAAACCATTGGTGGTCTTTATCATCAAAGAAGAGATTACACCAATTTAATTTCCAAAAAGTTAAACTACTTTCTGGAGTTCATAAGGAGTCATTATTCCCTTAATAACACTACAATTACTGCTAAAACTGCAACAGACCTTGCCGCCAAGTCGGGTAAATCTGTTAGCGAAACCAAGGAGTTATTAGATTATATTATCTACTTAAAAAACAAAAGAGAACATTCAGAACAGGATCTCATTCAATTAAATAAAAAAATAGCATCATTTAAGCAATAGCCATATGGAGGACAAAGAACAAGAGCAACCTAAAGCGCAAACGGAAAATCCACTGGAATTTGAAAGCAGAATAGACTTGAGTAAATTACAAGCCGCGGTATCGCAGATTAAAAAAGAATTGGGGAAAGTGATCATTGGGCAAGAAGAGATGATTGAACTTTTGATCGTTTCCATTCTTGCTGACGGACATTCCCTCATAGAAGGGGTCCCGGGAGTAGCTAAAACGGTGACCGCAAAACTTCTGGCCAAAACCATGAATGTAGACTTCAGCCGAATACAGTTTACTCCAGACCTAATGCCAAGTGACATTCTTGGAACCTCTGTCTTCAATGTAAAAACTTCGGAATTTGAATTTAAAAAAGGACCTCTATTCTCGAATATCATTCTTATCGATGAAATAAATCGGGCACCCGCAAAAACCCAAGCGGCCCTCTTCGAGGCCATGGCAGAAAGACAGATAACCATGGACGGCGTCCGTTATGATATGGAACCTCCCTTTCTTGTATTCGCCACTCAGAACCCCATAGAACAAGAAGGAACATACAGACTTCCGGAAGCTCAGCTAGATCGGTTTTTGTTTAAGATCAATGTAAAATACCCCTCCCTGGAAGAAGAGGTTAAAATACTGGAAAGTAAGCATCAACAAAAAAATCAGGAAGTAGATGCTTTGATCAATTCGGTTTTAAGCGCCAAGGAAATCGCGGAGTATCAAAACACCATAAAAGAAATTATCGTTGAGGATAACTTATTAAACTATATAGCGGCTATTGTAGACAATACGAGAACCAACGCCAATCTATACCTGGGAGCCTCCCCAAGAGCTTCAATTGCTATAATGGATGCATCAAAGGCTCTGGCGGCTATTCAGGGGAGGGATTTTATTACCCCGGACGACATTAAAAAGGTGGCAGAACCCATTTTATGTCATAGAATTATCCTGACCCCGGAAAGGGAAATGGAAGGTTTTACAGCAGAAAAAATAGTACAGCAAATTGTGGATGGTATAGAGATCCCCAGATAACTAAGAGCTATCTAATGAGAAGGTAAATGAAACGATTTTTCAGAGTAACATATTTCCGGGAGCGGTTTTTCATCACTTTGGTGATACTTGTGCTAGGCTTTATTCTTGCCTATATCTTTCCTAATCTCCTGGATATTCTAAAGTTTCTCTTTTACCTTTTTGTCAGCAGTGTGTTCATAGACCTTTTTATCGTATTTTCAAGAGCCAGAGGGGTTTCAGGCGAGCGAATAATACCAGAAAAGCTTTCCAACGGAGATCATAATCCCATTAAAATAAGGATCATAAATCGCTATCCCTTTTCTATCTCTGCACGGATTATTGATGAATTACCACATCAATTTCAAAAACGCGATTTTGAGCTAAAAACCTCGCTGCAAAAAAAAGAAAACAAGTTTTTCAATTACGATTTAAGGCCTACAGAAAGAGGGGTTTACTCCTTTGGCAACCTAATTGTTTTTGTTTCTTCCCCTCTGGGTTTGATCTCAAAAAAATATACTTTCAATAAAGCTCAGGAAGTTCCCGTATATCCTTCCTTCCTACAACTTAGAAAATATGACCTGATGGCTTTTACCAACCGCTTGTTTGAATACGGCTTAAAAAAAATACGGCGTATTGGGCATACAATGGAGTTTGAGCAAATAAAGGAATACGTCCAGGGCGATGATATTAGAAATATAAATTGGAAAGCCACTGCAAAAAAAAGCCAGTTGATGGTCAACCAATATCAGGATGAGAAATCGCAACCGGTATACTCCGTCATAGATAAAGGTAGGGTAATGAAAATGCCTTTTGAGGAACTAAGCCTGCTCGACTATGCCATTAATGCTACCCTGGTCATTAGCAATATTGCGATAAAGAAACAAGATAAGGCCGGGATGTTCGCCTTTAGCAATGGGGTAGAAAACAGGGTTGTTGCCGAAAGGCGTAGCTCTCAAATGAATCTGATCTTGGAAACCTTGTACAATTTGCAGACGAATTTTGCAGAGAGCGACTTTAGCCGGCTGTATATAGATATTAAGCGGCATATAAACCATCGAAGTCTTTTGCTGCTCTATACAAATTTTGAGACTTTAGATGCACTGCATAGACAATTGCCTTATTTACAAGCCATAAGCAAGCAACACCTTTTGGTGGTCATTTTCTTCGAAAATACAGAACTCACCCAATTTGCAGAAAAACAGGCTGAAACGGTGCACCAGATATTTCAACAAACTATAGCCGAAAAGTTCGTATACGAGAAAAAACTAATTGTCAATGAATTGAAGAAGTACGGAATACAGACTATCTTGACCAAACCCAAAGACCTAACGCTAAATACCATCAATAAATATTTGGAGATCAAAGCCAGAGGGCTACTGTAACTTAAATATCAAAATTATGAAGAAGAAGTTTAATCGTATTTTATTGGTAGACGATGATAGTGCCACCAATTTTCTTCATAGCATGATACTAAAGCAACTGGATTGTGCCGATGAGATCGTTGCAGTAGAAAACGGACTACAGGCATTAAAGTATCTGCAAAGGGCAGAAAGCGGTGGAGAGTTTCCCAGGCCCGATCTCATTTTACTAGACATTAATATGCCCAGAATGAACGGCTGGGAGTTTCTAAAAGAGTACATAAAACTAGAAAGCAGGTATTGGGGAGGCAAGATCCTTCTTATGCTTACGGCAAGCTTAAGTACGGAGGAAATGGAGCTGGCAGAGAATACAGGATTAATTCATGGATTTATCAAAAAACCCATGACAAAAACCATTGCGCAAAAATTGATAGACGATCATGCCTAAGGAACCAATAAACGGGTTTCGACTTAAGTAGCAACCTCAGTAATATTGGCTCAGTGCGTAAACGCAAAACCTCCTTTTTTCCTTTAAAAATGGTATATTGGCGGTAAATAATAACTATGAGACAGATAGTTTTTTTGGTTTCCTTGCTGGTCCTCCTAAGCGCATGCTCCACAGATTCGGAAAACAATGATCAACAAGCCAGCAGCTGCGATCGTCTTCTTGAAGTAAGTCAAAGTAAATTTGATGCGGCCTCTGTTGACGAATTTGAAGTTACCTCGGCCAGTATTGACGGGGATTGCCTGAGTTTACAAATCAGTTATGAAGGAGGATGTAATGAACCCACCATTCAACTCATTGGTAGCGCTACCGTAGAAGCCGGATCACCTCCAATCAGAACACTCAGAATAAAGGTAGACACTAAGGGAGACAGTTGTACAGATCTCACTTCAGCAACGCTGACTTTTGATCTTAGCGCCTTGCAGTTAGATTTGGAAAACCGCTTTGAGTTAAAGATCAAGGGCTGGAACCAATCACTAATTTACACCTACTAAGGCGAGATTTTATTGGTAAGCTAAAAAGTTCTTTCAGAAGCTTATAGATATTATACAGACATTAGGCAAAATGTAGTATTTTTTCTAAGATTTTGACACCGGCCAAAATATTGATAATTTCCTGTCCTTAAATGTAACGTTCGACCAATGAAAATTAATAAGCATTCTTTTTTCTTCATGATTTTTGCTATCATCCTAAATGCCGTATCCTGTGATAGAAAATCAAAGATTCCGACAGAGGTACCTCTAACCGTACAACAAGATTCCAGCTCAGGTGTGCTTAGTGCCAAGGAAACAAGGGAAAATATCGCCCCTAAGATAGCTGAGGGATTAACTCTTAGTCTGTGGGCATCAGATTCTTTAGCGCCGGATCCTATTGCTTTGGATATTGATGATGAAGGTAATGTTTACTTAACCAGGACGAATAGACAAAAAAATTCTGAATTTGATATTCGGGGTTATAGAGACTGGATGACTCCTTCAATATCCCTGCAATCTGTTGAGGAAAGAAGGGCTTTTTTAAGAGCCACATTCGCTCCCGAAAAGAGTAAAGAAAATGAATGGTTCCCAGACCTGAACAATGACAGTATTCACGACTGGAAAGACCTTACCGTTGAAAAGGATGAAGTTTGGAAGCTACAAGATAAAAATGGGGATGGGATAGCCGACATTTCTACACGGATATTAGAAGATTTTAATGAGGAGATAAGCGATGTTGCAGGGGCATTGTTGGTTCGGGATGACGACATGTTTGTGGGCATTGGTCCCGATATGTGGCGTTTATGGGACAGTAATGAAGATGGGGTTATGGATACAAAAGAATCTATTGCCCATGGCTTCGCTGTTCATATAGGCTTTGGAGGACATGGGATGTCTGGTGCCGTTGAAGGTCCTGACGGAAAGATCTATTGGGGAATTGGTGACATAGGTGCGAGCATCACTGCCAAAGATGGCACAAAACATCACTATCCAAATCAAGGAGTGATTGTGCGTTCCAACGCAGACGGGAGTGATTTTGAGGTATTTGCACGTGGACTCCGTAATACGCACGAATTTGTTTTTGACGCCTATGGAAACCTCATCTCCTCTGACAATGATGGAGATCATAGGGGAGAAAGTGAGCGGTTGGTGCATATTGTTGAGGGCTCAGATGCAGGATGGCGGGCCAATTGGCAATACGGTAAATATACCGACGACAAGAACAATGGATACAATGTTTGGATGGACGAAAAGCTTTATGTTCCCAGATGGGAAGGCCAGGCTGCTTATATCATTCCCCCTATTCAAAATTATCACAATGGTCCTACGGGGATGATCTATAATCCAGGCACGGCCCTCGGAAAAAAATGGACAGATCAATTCTTTTTAGTCGAATTTATTGGGGATCCCAGTAGGTCTCATATCTGGAGCTTTAGCCTAAAACCCAAAGGAGCTTCCTTTGAACTAGATCAGGAGACGGACGTTTTAAGTGGAGTGCTCCCCACCGGTATAAGATTTGGTCCTGATGGCGCTTTGTATTTGGCCGATTGGATCAACGGATGGAATACAAAAAACTATGGGAGAGTTTGGAAGCTAGACGTTGAAGATTCAGAAAACGATCTGAAAGAAGAACGAGAAGAAACTGAACGTCTAATGACGTTGGATTATGAAGATGTATCCACAGATGATCTTTTGGCCTTCTTGCGATATCCAGACATGCGGATCCGCCAAAAAGCTCAATTTGAACTTGCTACCAGAACATTTTGGGGCTATCGTGCGCTTAAGAAAGCGACAATAGAAGAAGAAAATCAACTGGCCAGAATTCACGCTATCTGGGCCATTGGGCAAATGGCGAACAAAGACCTGGGAAAATCAGATCCGCTATTGGATCTTTTAGGCGATGCCGATCCCGAAATTGTTGCGCAAGCTACAAAGGTGTTAGGCGATGTTAAGAACCCAGACGCCGCTCCTCTTTTACTTCCCCTGCTAAACAGTGGTAACGCAAGAGTACAATTTTTTGCCGCCCAGGCCTTGGGTAGAATCAAATACAAGGATGCCGTACAACCCCTATTGGATTTGATAGCTGCAAATGGTGATGAAGATGTGTACTTGAGGCACGCCGCCGTATTGGCACTTAGCAGAATTGGAGATGTTGAACCTATTTTGGCCTTGAGCGACAACCCGGACAAAAGCCTTAGAATTGCGGCGGTCTTAGTACTTCGCCGCCTTCAGCACTCCGGAGTGGCTCGCTTCTTGCAAGACGAAGACGAATATATCGTAGCGGAAGCTGCCCGAGCAATTAATGAAGATTGGTCTATAGAAGCTGCTCTCCCTATGCTGGCATCCGTTCTGAATGAATCCAGGTTTACCTCTGAACCTCTTTTGAGGAGGGGAATTAATGCCGCCCTTAGGGTTGGAGGTGAAAAAGAGTTAGAAAGTCTAATAAACTTTATTAAGAGAAGCGATGTTTCAGGAGTATTACGAGGAGAAGCCCTGGCCGCGCTCGGCACCTGGGCCTCACCTTCTGTATTGGACAGAGTTGACGGCAGGTTAAGGGGTGAGATCACCAGAGATGCCTCAGTGGTAAAACAAAAAATTGAGGGAGATATTCCGGAATTCTTAAAAGAAAAAAATGAAAATTTACTTATTGGGGTAGCTAAGCTATTGGGGAATCTTGGGATCGATAGCTTTAATGCCGATCTGAATCGACTTTTCCTGGATCACAAATCACCGGTGGTCCGCGCGGCTATTCTGGAAACCCTCGGACGTCTTAAATATGACAATATTGCCTCGGCAATGCAACGCGGCATGAGAGCTAATGACCAAAGGGTAAGGTCTGCAGCAGTTCGGCTCATTCCCAACCTGGAACTGGACAATGAGAGCCTGCTACGTATAGTAAGGCCTATTTTCAGTTCTGGTTCTACCCGTGAACAACAAAGTATGCTGGGTGTCCTGGGAGACCTACCCCTGAGCAAAAGTGAGAATGTCTTGAAAGACCTCATTACCCGGGCGGAAAGAGATCAACTAGAACCAGGAGTCATATTAGACCTTATTGAGGCGGTCGAGGCCACCGAATCTGCTCCTCTTCAGGCTCAACTCGAATCCCTAAAGAAAGGTGGTCATACCGTTGAGGGTTATACCGAAACCCTTTATGGGGGAAGTTGGTGGCCCGGAGCCACTGTTTTTAAAAACAATCCGACTGCGCAGTGCGTGAGGTGTCATGCCTTGGATGGGACCGGCGGTAAAGTGGGACCTCCGATGGATAATATAGGCAATATACTGAGCCGGGAGCAATTGTTAGAATCGCTTATAGAACCCGGCGCCAGACTGGCACCAGGATATGGCAGTGTACATCTGACCCTGAAAGATGGACAGGAGGTAACCGGCCTTCTTTTGGAGGAGACTCAGGACGAAATAATTTTAAGAACCTCAAACGCAGAACCTCTGGAAGTTGCCATAGACCGCATTTCAAAAAGAGAAAATCTACCTTCGGCTATGCCCGCCATGGGAAGGCTTATTTCCAAACGAGAACTAAGAGATCTTATAGAGTTTTTGGCAAGTTTGAAAGAAGAACCGGCAACAGGAGCAGAATAAGAAGCTTTTGACAAGAAATACGCACTAATTTAAGGCAGCAGTAGGTCAAGACCGCTAGGATGCCCGGGAGCGAATTACAAAAAGGTCCGCAGCATAATTTGTCCATTCACACAGGTTTTATGCTTAAAATTGACTAATTTTCAACAGATCACACAGTTTTCCAGGCGTTAAAAGGACTTCCTTTTTATTTTTGCGTGCTGAAAAAGATCTAATGACCATTATTTGCCAGAGACCTTTGGCAAACTAGTAGAGTGATTCCCCCATATTAACAACTTAACAAGAACACAATGAGAACAAAAATTGGAGGTATCCTGATTGCTCTGGGGTTGGTAGCCCTTGGCTATTGGGTAAGCCTCAGAGACAGTCAAACCAAGCAGGACACACAACAGGCTTCTTTTTATTCAATCAAATGTACCGTAGCTAAGTACTTGTTATCCGATGTGGATACCACCCAGCAGATTTCACCTTTATTTGAAAACCTCGGTAATCTTAACTTTACCATTAGTTCGGATAGTGAAAGAGCGCAAACATTCTTTAATCAAGGTTTGAAGCTCACTTATGCTTTTAATCATGCTGAAGCCCACCGTTCTTTTATGGAAGCTTCCCGCCTCGATCCAAACTCGGCAATGACTTATTGGGGACAAGCCTATGCACTTGGGCCTAATATCAATGATCCTCTTCCGGATGACGAGCGTAAAAACAACTACAATAAAGCTTTAGAAAAAGCGGTAAAATTTGCAGCAAATGCAACTCCAAAAGAGCAAGCGCTGATCAATGCGCTACGTGCTCGCTATAGCACGGACTTAGGAAAAGATGTGGTCGTCCTAAATGAGGCTTATATGGTGGCTATGGCCGAGGTACTAAAGCAATTTCCGGACGATGCTGATGTACAAGTGTTATACGCCGCGGCTGTTATGAACACAGTACCGTGGAACTATTGGGATAAGGAAGGGAATCCCTCTCCAAACATTCCGGAGGCAAAAGCGGCTCTTGAAAAAGCGATGAAAATAAATCCGGATCATCCCGGAGCACATCACTACTACATTCACATGGTAGAGTTACCCAAACCAGATCTGGCGGTGCCCAGCGCCGACAGATTGGGAGGTTTAATGCCGGCAGCCGGACATATCGTGCATATGCCTTCGCATATTTATATTCGGGTTGGGCGTTATAAAGATGCTGTAACTGCCAACCAGGCGGCTATTCTAGCTGATGAAGATTACATTTCGCAGTGCTATTCACAAGGCTTGTACCCTCTTGGCTACTATCCTCACAACATTCATTTTCTATGGTCGGCGGCAAGTTTGTTAGGTGATAGTAGGGTAGCTATAGATGCAGCCAAAAAAACTGCTGAAAAAGTGCCCACTGGAGAGCTGATCACCTTACCTTTTCTTCAGGATTTTGCCTCCACACCAATGTTGGCCTACACCCGATTTGGAAAGTGGAACGACATCTTGACCATCCCTGCTCCCAATCCGGAGATTAAACACCTCAACCTAATTAGACATTATGCGAGAGGTATGGCTTTTATAAGAAAAGGGAACATAAAGGAAGCTAAGGAAGAGTTGATGGCCTTAAAAACCTTTAAGGAGGATCCAGAGCTTATGGATATTGTTGCCACCGCTCACAACCCATCTTCCAATATTGCTAAAATAGCCTATGAAGTGGTGGCTGGGGAATTGGCCGCGCTTGAAGGCGATCTTTCCAAGGCTACAGAACATCTTAAAAAAGCGGTGGAAGCCGAAGACAATCTTACCTATACAGAACCCGCTGCCTGGCACATTCCAACCCGGCAAAATCTTGGCGCTGTTTTGCTCAAAGCAGAAAAGTTTGCAGAGGCAGAAACAGTTTACAAAGAAGATTTGGAAGTATTAAGGCAAAATGGCTGGTCGTTAATGGGCCTTTATAAGAGTCTGAAAGCCCAAGGGAAAATGGAAGAGGCAGAAGCCGTTAAGGCCGAGTTTGAAAAGGCTTGGGAACATGCAGATTTTGAAATTGACACTTCGGTGCTGTAAGGTCAACTGCTATTAGCCTGATGATGAGAAAACCTAAATCGACATTTATTTTTACCGCTTTGGTATTAGGGGTTTTGTTTGTCGGGTTTAAGTACAGTAGCCTATTAAAAAAGGAATTACCCGTCTACAATCCTTCGGACATAGATCCGGAGCTTGTAGACGGTAGCCTTCATGCCATTCAAAACAACCACAGGGTTAGCGACTTTACCCTTGTGAATCAGCATGGAGATACCATCACCCAGGAGGATTATCACAACAAAATTTACGTAGCAGATTTTTTCTTTACACGTTGCCCCACTATTTGCCCTATCATGAGCAACAATATGGCAAAGCTCCAGGAAGTCTTTAGTGAAGATGATGATGTCATGCTCTTATCGCTCTCGGTCACTCCGGTGTACGATAGTGTACCCGTATTAAAGGAGTATGCACTTAAAAAAGGGGCCATTGCTGATAAATGGCATATTACTACCGGAGACAAGGATCATATCTACAGCCTTGCAAGAAAGAGCTATTTTGCCGTCTCTGATCTAAGTGATGGCATTTTACAAGATTTCATACACACTCCTAATTTCATACTCATCGACAGGGAAAAACAAATAAGAGGTATTTATGACGGCACTAAAGATGAGGAGATAAGCAGATTAGTGAAGGATATTCGTATTTTGCAGTAAATCTTTAGCTGCTCATATGATGAAATACTTAAAATTCCTTTTTATTCCAATTCTCATCCTTGGATGCAAAGAAAAAAAAGAAGCGCCTTCAGAACAAGTTTCAACAACTCTTATAAAACATCAAGTCTTTCAGGAGGGTAGTATAGAAGCGCTTTCTGAGGAATTGTGGACTGTTGTTCCAAAAGAAAGTGTTATCGAGGTATTGGCCGAAGGGCATGATTGGACAGAAGGTCCTTTATGGATTCCCGAGCTTGAGATGTTGCTTTACACAGACATACCCCGAAACTCAATTTATTCCTGGAAAGAGGGAGAAGAGGCTAAATTGTATTTAAAACCTTCGGGCTTTATAGGAAGTAATTTCGAAGGTAGCGAGCCGGGAGCTAATGGTTTATTGCTGAATAGCAATGGAGAATTGGTGCTTTGCCAACACGGGGAAAGAAGGGTAGCCCAAATGATGGCTTCCCTGGTAGAACCTAAGGCTGCGTTCGCAGCTCTGGCGACAGATTTTGAAGGCAAGAAATTTAATAGCCCTAACGATGCCGCTTATCATACTAATGGAGATCTTTATTTTACAGACCCTCCTTATGGCCTTCCCAAACGTATGGAAGATCCTGGAAAGGAATTAGATTTTCAAGGGGTATATCGAATCGGGAAACATCTTGAAGTGACCTTATTGACTAAAGAATTCACTAGACCGAATGGAATTGCATTTTCACCGGATTCTAAGAAGCTGTATGTGGCCAACTCAGATCCGGAAATGGCTATTTGGAAAGTGTTTGATGTTATGGAAGATGGTACTTTGGGTGAGGGTACATTGTTTTACGATGCTACAGAACTCGTTCCGCAGGAAAAAGGCTTACCCGATGGCTTAAAAGTGGATGATTCTGGAAATATTTTCGCTACAGGTCCGGGAGGAGTGCTTATCTTCACTCCAGATGGAGAACTTCTGGGAACGATCAAAACAGGCCAGGCAACTTCAAATTGTGCCTTTAATGAAGACAAGTCCGCCCTCTACATCACTGCCGACAGCTATTTGCTGCGTGTTAAATTGAAGTAAAAAGAGTTAGTTTATGATCACATCTGAGAGATGGCCATTTTGGCCTCCTCAAACTCTTCAATGATATCGGCGACAATCTGAGCGGCTGGTTTAATATCGTGAATTAAAGCGGCAACCTGACCTATTTCAAGTTCGCCTTCTTCAAGGTCACCTTCGAACATGCCTTTTTTTGCTCTTGCTCTTCCAAGCAAATTCTTGAGGTCTTCCGGAGATGCGCAGCGTGCATAAGCTTGCTGTACATCTTCGTAGAATTTGTTTTTAAGCAAGCGGACAGGGGCCAACTCCTTTAGCGTTAGTTGCGTATCTCCCTCCCCAGCCTCAACTACTTTTTCTTTAAACAATTGATGGGAAGATGCCTCATTGCTGGCTACGAATCTACTGCCAATTTGCACCCCATCTGCTCCAAGTACCATGGCTGCCAACATGCTCCTGCCCGTAGCAATGCCTCCAGCGGCAATTAGGGGTAATTGCAAAACTTCCTTTACCGCCGGAATCAGCGTAAGGGTAGTAGTTTCATCTCTCCCGTTATGTCCACCGGCTTCAAAACCCTCTGCCACAACGGCATCTACACCAGCCTCCTGGGCCTTTAACGCAAATTTTAAGCTGCTAACCACGTGGACTACGGTAATGTTGTTTTCTTTTAGGTAGGTTGTCCATGTTTTGGGATTTCCCGCAGAGGTAAAAACAATTTTAACGCCAAGCTCAATGATGATTTCCATGATCTTATCAATATCCGGATACAGCATGGGTACGTTAACCCCAAAGGGTTTGCTTGTCGCTTGCTGGCATTTTTTTATGTGTTCTTTGAGCACTTCAGGATACATACTTCCTGCTCCAATTAACCCCAGACCACCAGCCTCAGAAACTGCTGAGGCTAACCGCCAGCCACTGGCCCAAATCATCCCAGCCTGAATAAGTGGGTATTCAATATCAAAAAGTGCTTTTATTCTATTTTGCATATGTAATTCTCCGTGAAACTTAAGTCTGACTAAAGATAGCTTTCTTATTTGGATAGCACTAAGAAATAACCCCGGATCCAACTAGTTCCTCACCAATATACCAGGCCACAAACTGACCTTCGGTTATGGCGGCTTGCTCCTCTTTAAAATCAACATACAAACCCTTATCTATTTTGTATAGTGTCGCTTGTTGCAAGGGTTGCCTATACCTGATCCGGGCCATGACCTCCATGGAAGCATCCACATCCAGCGCCAGATCGGGGCGGACCCAATGCAGTTCTTCTTCAGAAACAAAAAGGGTTCTTCTGTATAGTCCGGGATGCGCTTTTCCCTGACCTGTATAAATAACGTTTTCCTCTACATCGGTCTCTATGACAAAAAGCGGTTCCCTTGTTCCACCGACATCAAGCCCCTTACGTTGCCCGATCGTAAAGTAATGCGCCCCTTGATGCTCTCCTACTACCCTACCATCGTCTAAGGCATATACCGGTTTTTCTGAATAATATGCCAGTTCCTCCTCCTTAGTTTCGAATTTTGGCTTCTTTCTATGGTACTGAGGTATATTCGCAGGGACTTCAACAATAACACCTTTTTTAGGTCTGAGCTGCTGTTGTAAAAAGTCGGGCAGTCGCACTTTGCCTATAAAGCACAGTCCTTGAGAATCTTTCTTATCGGCTGTAATCAATTGATGTTCAGCTGCAATTCGGCGAACTTCAGGTTTAGTTAAATCTCCAATTGGGAAAAGGGTTTTAGACAATTGTTCCTGAGATAATTGACATAGAAAATAAGATTGATCCTTATTGGCATCCTTCCCGGCGAGTAGCTGATAGCTTTCAGATCCGTCTTCATTTTTAAGCACTCCTTTTCTGCAATAGTGGCCCGTGGCTACAAAGTCTGCCCCTAATTGAAGTGCAATCTTAAGAAAAACATCGAATTTAATTTCCCTATTGCAAAGTACGTCCGGATTTGGTGTCCTCCCCATTTCGTATTCACGAAACATGTAGTCTACAATTCTTTCCTTGTACTCGGTGCTGAGATCTACTGTTTGAAAAGGAATACCCAGCTTCTCTGCAACAATAAGTGCATCATTGCTATCCTCTAACCATGGGCATTCTTTGGAAATGGTAACGGAGTCGTCGTGCCAATTTTTCATAAAAAGGCCTATCACCTCGTACCCCTGTTCCTTTAAAAGATACGCAGCCACGCTAGAATCTACTCCTCCTGAAAGACCGACAACTACTTTTTTCATCTGAAATTTTGAACTGCAAAAATACAAAAAAGCTCTGCATGGGTCTTTAATTTTCTAAAGTGATCGCCTTTCGTCGATAATTTTGTTAAACTTTTTATAAAAATCATTAAACAAAAGCAACGCTTCTAATCTTCCACATCCTAGCAGTAGAAATCTCAAATTTCCATGATGTTGCCTTCGGAACCATGGAATTATTTTTTGGCTGATTTCAATTTTGTTCAACTATTAACATTTATCATTAAACAAAAAATTATGAAAAAAGTAGTTTCCAATTCCCTCGCCCTATGTAGTATGTTGTTCTTTTCCCTATTGATCACTTCGTGTTCTCTAGACGATGACAGTAACGAAATACCAATGCAGCAAAACGATATTGTAGCTACGGCGATAGCCAGCAGTGATCTGAGTAGTCTCGTAGCCGCTTTGCAAAGAGCAAATCTGGTTACGGCCTTACAGGCAGACGGACCCTTCACCGTCTTTGCTCCAACAAATGCCGCTTTTCAGGCCTTTTTAACTCAGAATAATTTCGCATCTCTTGAAGATGTTCCCTTGGACGTACTTACACAAGTACTACTTAACCACGTGGTTTCAGGAGAAAATTTGTCTTCGGGTCTTAGTACGACTTACCTCAACTCCTTATCGACCGCCGGAGCGGGCGGTAATAACCTAAGTCTTTATATTGATACCTCAAATGGCGTATCTATTAACGGTACTTCCAATGTCAGCGTACCAGACGTTACAGCCTCTAATGGAGTGATTCATGTGGTTGATGGGGTCATTGGACTACCTAATATAGTGGATCATGCCTTGGCAAACGCCGACTTATCAGAATTGGTGGGGGCACTTACCGCAGGTGGAAATACAACCTTTACGGATCTACTTTCGAGCAGTACCACGGATTTTACCGTCTTCGCTCCTGTTAATGCGGCTTTTAATGCCTTTACAAATCCCAATGGAAACGATTTGGCTGATATACTTTCTAATCATGTGATTGCCGGTACCGTAGCACTCGCTAGTGGCTTATCCAATTCTTACATTTCCACTGCCGCCACCAATGCCGATGGAGACAATCTTAGCCTCTATATTAATACAGACAACGGTGTTACTTTTAACGGAACAAGCAATGTAGCTGCAGCAGATATTGTTGCTACTAATGGAGTGATCCATGCTGTAGACGCAGTAATTGATATTCCAACGGTGGTCACCTTCGCTGTCGCAGATCCTACTTTTGGCCCTCTGGTCAGTGCTCTGACAGATGCTACGCCTGCCACTGACTTTGTGAGTGTGTTATCCGGTGAGGGACCCTTTACTGTTTTTGCACCAACGGATACTGCATTTCAGAATTTACTCGACACGAATCAGGACTGGACTATGGTTTCTGACATTGAGGAAGGCTTGTTAACCAGCGTTTTACAACATCATGTGATTGGCAGTACAAACCTGCGATCGTCCGATTTAAGTGATGGAATTTCTGCCGCTACTTTGGAAGGCGATGCGATTACTGTAAACCTTCCGGGTACAGGCGATAATATTGCAGATATCACTGATGGGGCTGGTAACTCAGGGATAGGTATAATTGCTGTAGACGTGCAGGCTGCCAATGGAGTAGTTCACGTTCTAAATACTGTTCTACTACCTGATACCCAGAACTAAAAAGCTCCTTTCCCAGCTAAAAAAAATCCCGGGCCTCATAGTCCGGGATTTTTGTTTTCTTCTAAATTCTAAAGCTTCCAAAAATTCATACATCAAAATGGAAACGGTTAGCATACAAAAAATGCAGCTTTACAACTATTCTTTTTTTTTGCCCTACTTAAGTCTCATATTCGTAGTCCCAAATCTTATCAAACATAACCAACTTAATGCGTAAAGCCCCGACAAAAAACGTCAGGGCTTTTTTTAATGATTGAAAGGGAATAATTTTTATATTTCTATCTAAGGAAATAAACCTTCTTCCTCATGAATTCTTTCCCCGTTTTAATTATCATGATGTGAACTTCGGTGGCAAGTCCATTTATTCTTAATGGGATTGTATTTCTACCCGAGCTTACCCGCCCGAGATTTTTCTTCATTACTAGCCTCCCGGAAATGTCTATAAATTCAACATCTATATTAGCATCATATGGAATTTCTAAATCCAGATTAACTGTATTCTCATATGGTTTGTGATAGGTTTTCACAGCTGATGTAACGGGAGCCTTACCGGCTGGAGCGCCACAGGTCTCAGCATGGAAAATGATATATATGCCGTTGGTAAACGAACTTACGTCAATAGGACCAAAGGTGACACTTGTATCAGCATCCAAATCAATGGTATTTCCTAATTGCCCGTTGGCCACAGTAGGAGATCCGTTCTTTAAGGGATAAGGCTGATCGCCAACATACAAGTGCGCCACATTCATGACAAAGCCGGGAAGCATTTCACCAGTGACTGTCACCGAATTTTGCGTATACTCTACGGTCACTTCACCCGTTTTGGTTCCCTTCGTAAGATCACATTGACCGGCAGCCGCATAGATATCCATTGTATAGGTACCGGTTTGTCCAAAGAAGTTGGTCCATCCCCATCGGTTGGCTCCCAAACCATCATCAATAAAGCAAGAATTACTTTCTGCATATCTGGCATAGGCAGTTTCACAACCTGTGGGAGGCGTATCATCGCAGTCTAGTCCTTCATCAATTTCTCCGTCCCCATCATTGTCCACGCCATCGCATTCCTCAACGTCACACGCATCTGGGATACCATCGCCATCGGCATCTGCGCTGTCATCACCATCGCAAATGTCACAAGCATCAGGAACACCGTCGCCATCAGAATCCACTCCGTCATCACCATCGCAGATGTCACAGGCATCAGGTACTCCATCGCCATCGGAATCCACTCCGTCATCACCATCACAAATATCACAAGCATCAGGAATACCATCCCCATCGGAATCAACTCCGTCATCACCATCACAAATATCACAAGCATCAGGAATACCGTCGCCATCGGAATCAACCCCATCATCACCATCGCAAATATCACAGGCGTCAGGAACACCGTCGCCATCGGCGTCGGCAGTATCATCTCCGTCACAAATATCACAGCCGTCAGGAATAC
>JBFOMC010000302.1:0-8270 GCA_040830565.1 Flavobacteriaceae bacterium | reverse complement strand
GCCTCGCACCCCGCACCTCTTTTTTAACTCTTAATTATTAATTCTTCATTATTAATTATTAATTCCTCTGTGATTCGGTTTTTCTTATTTTCCATTTTCAACTTTCCATCACTTCTCGCCTCGCACCCCGCACCTCTTTTTTAACTCTTAATTATTAATTCTTCATTATTAATTATTAATTCCTCTGTGATTCGGTTTTTCTTATTTTCCATTTTCAACTTTCCATCACTTCTCGCCTCGCACCTCGCACTCTCCGTATTTCCCTATCTTTGTCTTTCCTCTAAAGCGTATTTTAACTTGAGATATTTCGTTGAATTTTCATACTTCGGTACGGCCTACCACGGATGGCAAAGTCAACCCAATGCTGCAACCGTTCAGCAACTTATGGAGGAGGTGTTTTCAACCCTTTTAAGAAAGGAGGTATCCTTGGTAGCTGCCGGCAGAACAGATGCCGGAGTGCACGCAAGGCAAATGTTTGCTCATTTTGACATTGAGGAACCCCTGGAGATCGAATCCACAGTTACCAAACTCAATGCCTTTCTACCCGGGGATATAGCTATTGTACAACTATTTGAGGTGGCCCCTGATGCACACGCCAGATTTAGCGCAGAAGCGCGTACCTACGAATACTGGGTGGTGCAACAAAAGAATCCGTTTTTTAAGGATACAGCATATTATATCAGACAACGTTTGGATGTTGAAGCAATGAACAAGGCGGCTGAGGTGTTGCTTCAGTATGATGATTTTGAGTGTTTTTCCAAGTCAAAAACCGATGTGAAAACGTTCAAATGCCATATTGAAAAGGCCATTTGGACAAAAGATAATGAACGGTTGATCTTTACAATTTCGGCCAATCGCTTTCTAAGAAATATGGTCCGGGCCATTGTAGGAACCCTCGTAGAAGTTGGTCAGGGTAAAATAGAGGTAAAAGATGTTAAGACAATTATAAAAAGCAAAGATCGCAGCAAGGCCGGCCCTTCTGTACCGGCAAAAGGACTATATTTGACACAGGTTACTTACCCGAGGCAGATCTTAAAAATGAATGGATAGAGATACTGGAAAAGCATTTGATTATAAGCTCTTTAAGCGGGTAATGGCCCACACCAAGCCTTACCGGCTTATTTTCTATGGGGTAGCCATAGCGGCCATCTTACATACCTTCTTTGCAATACTTACGCCTTACATTCTTAGAAGCATTATAGACGATGCAGTTACACAGAATGATCTGGATAAACTGTTTAATCTTTCTCTTGTTATGCTTGGCGTGTTGTTAGGCCAGGTAATCTTTCAGTTACTTTTTAATTATTATGCCAATTGGCTGGGCGAATCGGTTATCAAAGACATTCGTATTAAGCTCTTCAAGCGAATGATAGACTTTAAGATGCAATACTATGATACCTCTTCCATTGGGGTTCTTGTAACCAGAGCTGTTGCAGATATGCAGCGCATCGGGGAGATCTTTAGTCAGGGATTCTTTGTAATTGTGGCGGATCTTTTAAAGATGCTGGCTGCGGCTTCGGTAATGCTCTATATGAATTGGAAGCTTGCCCTTATGGTCTTCGGGGTGCTTCCTATTATCTTATATGCTACGCGCATTTTTCAGCAGGCGATGAAAGTTGCCTTCATAGAAGTAAGAGCTCAGGTGTCTAATCTGAATTCCTTTGTGCAGGAACGTCTTACAGGAATGAAGATCGTGCAACTTTTTACCAGAGAAAAAATTGAAAGTGAGAATTTCAGGAAGATCAATGAGAAGCATCAAAATGCCTGGTTAAAGACAGTTTGGTATAATTCCTTTTTCTTCCCTATTGCAGAGATAGTAACCTCTATTGCCATCGGTTTGGTAGTCTGGTATGGGGGACTTCAAAATATTGCGAATATTTCTGAAGATATCGCCGGAACCATCTTTGCATTTATTCTATATATAGAAATGTTGTTTCGCCCCCTGAGGCAGATCGCAGACAAGTTCAATACCCTGCAAATGGGAATGGTTGCCGCAAACAGGGTGTTTAAAATTTTGGATACCGAAAGCTTTATTCCGGATAAAGGAACCCTGGTTAAGGATGACGTGAAAGGGAATATCACCTTTAGTGATGTTCACTTCGGTTACCTGGAAGACGAGGAGGTGCTACACGGAATTTCATTTGATGTGAAGGCCGGAGAAACGGTTGCTATCGTGGGAGCTACCGGAGCGGGCAAATCGACAATTATCAATTTATTGAACAGGTTCTATGAGATCAATTCCGGTTGCATAGCTATAGATGGTGTAGATATTAAAGAATACCAACTCTCTGCCTTACGTAAAAATATAGCCGTTGTGTTGCAAGATGTATTTCTGTTTGCAGATACCATAGCAAATAACATATCCCTGAAGGATGAAACTGTCTCTCTTGAGCGTATAGAAAATGCTGCTCAGCAAATAGGGGTGCATGAATTTATCAGCAGCTTACCCGGAGGATATCAGTACAATGTTAAGGAGAGAGGCACTATGCTATCTAGTGGGCAGCGACAACTTATTGCATTTTTAAGAGCTTATGTAAGTAACCCGAGTATCCTGGTACTAGATGAAGCTACTTCTTCGGTAGACACCTATTCTGAACAACTTATTCAGAAAGCAACGGACAAGATCACTGAAGGAAGAACGTCTATAATTATTGCGCATAGACTGGCTACCATCAAAAAGGCTGATAAGATATTGGTAATGGAGGCTGGCCATATTGTGGAAATGGGCACCCATAAAGAGCTATTAAAAAAAGGCGGGTATTACAGCAGCCTTTACGAAGCGCAATTCCTGGCCGAGGAAGTGGCCTAGGGCTTTACAGGCATATAATCCTCAAAGCTAAGTACTCCGGTAAGCAGCAGTATCACATTAATTAAAATTCCGACCGCTAAAAATCCAAATCCGTATAGCAGTAGGAAGAGAATGGATCTTATGATGTTTCTTCCATTAAGCCTGTTTACCACATAGGTAGCGAAGAGGGCCATGAGCAAAATAAAATAATAGGAAAATGAAAGATAGTCCTGCGGCATGGTGAATAATATAATAAGGCTGATAGGAAAAGTTACAATGCTATAATGAGCAAGAGAGTAAATGGCAACTATAACGTACTCCGTTAGGTTATAGGCTCTTTTGTTGAAAAGTAGAAATCCTGAAATGGCCAATATTGGGATATAAAGCAAAAAAACAAAGGAACTAAAATCAAGAGAAACTGTCATGATCTTCTTAGCAACCTCCGGTCTCATAGAGGAGCTTATGGAACCAAAGTCAATCTTGTCAAATCCAAACTTTCTTAAGAGAAATAGGAAAGCTCCGGAGAGCGTAAGCGCTATTCCCAGATAGCTTATAGGATTAAGATATTTTCTTCTGATCCCTGAAATGTAACTGTCAATAACAACCTCAGGCTTTGTAAAAAGATGGACAAACGTCTTAATAAAAGTGTTGTCTAGATTGAAATATCGTTCAGTAACATCATACCAAAGATTTTTGATGGTGAGTCGGTTCCTGATCACTTTAGCACCACAATTAGGGCAATAATTAAAGTCGGTTCGCTGTGGGGTGTCGCAGTTCTTGCACTCCATACTCATAGAAGATCCTGTTTTATTTTAGCCTCTAGTTCGGGCAAGTCGCTGAACATTACAAATTCACCATTCTTGATATAGGAGATCTGCCCGCTTTCCTCGCTCACCACTAAAGCAACAGCATCTGTACGCTCTGTTATCCCCACAGCCGCCCGGTGTCTGAGCCCAAAGCGTTGGGGCATATTTCGGTCTTTGGAAACAGGAAGAATAACCCTGGTGGCAACAATTTGATTGTCTTCTATAACTGCGGCACCATCATGAAGAGGGCTGTTCTTATAAAAAATACTTTCAATAATGGGTTGGTTGACTTCTACAAACATGCTGTCTCCAGAGGATTTTACAAAATCCAGGGAGTTGCTTCGCTTTAGAACCAGAATGGCTCCCGTTCTGCTTTTACTCATGGTCTCGCAGGCAGCAAGCACGCTTTCTACATCTAGTTCGGAGACAATCCCTTCCTGTCTTAAAAACTTAAAATGTTTTACAAAATTCTTCTTATTGGCAAAGTTCGTGGAGCCAATCATCAAAAGAAATTTTCTTATCTCCTGCTGAAAAACAATGATAAGCGCAATAAGACCTACCTGCATAAAGCCGCCAACCATACTGCTGATCATTTTCATGTCTAAAAGCTGTGTGAGCTTCCAGAACCCCCAAACGATCACAATTCCAATAAAGATATTGATGGCTACAGTACCGCGAACAAGTTTGTAGATGTAATAGAGAAGAATGGCGACCAGAACAATATCAATAATGTCTGTTATTCTGAATTCCAGAAAGTTTAAAAAATCCAATCCCTATTGTTTTTGTAAAATTAGGAAAAATAGCCGAAGTACCTCACCCACAGTCTAAGCGTTTAATTCCTGGGCCAATAGAATACACTCCACAGCTTCTTTTACATCGTGAACCCTCAAAATTTGAACTCCTTTGCTCAACGCGTAAGCGTGCAGCGCAGTAGTGCCGTTAAGAGCATGTTGTGCATCTGTGCTCAATGTTTTGTAGATCAGGGATTTTCTGCTTACTCCAAGGAGCAAAGGCAATTCAAGGGTTTGGAAAAGCTCAAGATGCCTTAGTATTTCAAAATTCTGTGAGATGTTTTTGGCAAAACCAATGCCAGGATCCACAATAATATCTGTAAGGCCGGAGTCTCTGCAAAGCGACAGCCTTTCTGAAAAATAATAAAGGATCTCACCAATTAGATTCTTATACTCTGTTTGCTCCTGCATGGTTCTAGGGTTTCCTTTCATATGCATCATAATGTAAGGCACCTGGTATTGAGCTACTGTAGGGATCATTTGCCTATCCAGCACCCCTGCCGAAATATCATTGATCATAGCTGCTCCTGCATCGAGGCAGCTGCTGGCCACCTTACTTCTGAAAGTATCTATGGAAAGCAGTATTCCCGGAAAAGTGGACACTAAAAGTTCAACAACCGGAAGCAAACGGCTGAGTTCCTCTTTTTCACTGATATGGGTGGCACCAGGACGTGAACTATAGCCTCCCAGGTCGATGAAGGTAGCCCCCTCAGAAAGCATTTTTTCCGTTTGATGCAGAATGGGATCTTTAACCCGGTATTTCCCGCCATCGTAAAAAGAATCCGGGGTGAGGTTTAAAATACCCATTACTTTTGGAGCCGAAAGATCTATTAAATTTCCTTTGCAATTAATGGTCATGTGGCAATATACATTTAATACTAAAAGGTTTTGCCCTAAGCTCCAAGTTTAAACGGCAATCTTTGACGGTTACGGAATTTTAAGCGAAATTTACGCAATTTACATAGAACTACATGCAGCAGACATCAGAACAGTACAATGCCGTCATTGCAGAGTGTCGGGATTTGTTTTTAAATAAGATGAAAGACTACGGGAGCGCCTGGCGCATATTACGGCTCCCTTCCTTAACAGATCAAATATACATCAAGGCTCAACGCATCAGAGGTTTACAGGAAAACGACATTCAGAAAGTTGATGAGGGTCAGAAATCTGAGTTTATAGGAATAATTAACTACGCTTTAATGGCCCTGATCCAATTGAAAAGGGGAGTAGCTGATGAGCCCGACCTTGAGCCCAAGGAAGCTGTAAGTTTATACGATGAGCAAGTCGCCATTACCAAATCTCTTATGGAAGATAAAAACCATGATTACGGCGAGGCATGGAGAGATATGCGGGTAAGTTCGCTTACTGATCTTATCATTCAAAAATTACTGAGGGTGAAACAAATTGAGGATAATAGCGGAAAGACCTTGGTTAGCGAAGGAATAGATGCCAATTATCAGGATATGATCAACTACGCTGTATTCGCGATGATTCATCTGGGGTCAAATTCCAAATAACAAATTCCAAATTCCAAGAATGAAATATATAGTAGGCGTTGCAAGAATTCTGGTGGGTATTCTCTTTATTATTAGTGGACTAATAAAGCTCAACGATCCCGTAGGCTTTTCTTTTAAATTGGAAGAGTATTTTAGTTCGGGAGTTTTAGACCTGCCATTTTTTGAGCCATATGCCCTGGCCATATCTATTTTTGTTGTCATTGTGGAAGTGGTATTAGGGGTCTTTCTCTTGCTGGGATTTCAGAAGAAGTTTACGCTTTGGAGTCTGCTGCTTATGATTGTCTTCTTTACCTTCCTGACTTTTTATTCGGCCTATTTCAATAAGGTGACAGATTGCGGATGTTTTGGCGATGCTATAAAACTAACCCCCTGGGAATCTTTCACTAAAGACGTGATTTTGCTATTCCTGATTGTCCTGTTGTTTTTGGGCAGAAAGTATATCGAACCAATTTTTAGTAGTACTATCAGAAAAATAGCAGTGGCCGTTTCTATCCTACTTTGTATATTTTATGTGAATTACGTCCTTAATCATTTACCTCAAGTAGATTTCAGACCCTATAAGATAGGTGCCAATATAGCAGAGGGGATGACGGTACCCCCAGATGCTCCTAAGGCGATTTTTGAGTACGCTTGGAAATTTGACGTTAATGGAGAAGAAAAAGTGATTGTCACCAATGGGGACTATCCCACGGTAGATGGAGAATTTATCGATGTTGAAACCACAGAAATTCAAAAGGGCTATGAACCTCCTATTCACGACTTCACCATTGAACAGGATGGGGAGGATTTGACCAGCTTGTTTCTAGGCGAAACGAATCTATTGGTGGTGATTGCCTATGATTTACGAAAGACCAATACAGAGGCCTTTAAAGAAATTAAGCGCACTGCGGATGAGGCGATAAAAAGAAGTTATAAGGTCATAGGTTTGTCTGCCTCAGATGCTGACTATGCTAAGGAAATCATAAGCACATTTGATCTTAATTTTGCCTTCTATTTTACTGATGAAACAGCACTGAAAACCATTGTTCGTTCTAATCCGGGACTACTTGTCCTGGATAAGGGAACCATTCTTCAAAAGGTCCATTATAAGGACTTAGAGGATTTGACATTTGATTGAGAATTTTGATGATATATAAGACGTTTCGAGTTTTCTGGCACAGCACAATATTTAGGCTTTAAAATTAAGCGACTAGTGACTAGGAACAATTACATTAACTAACTATAAAAAAATGAGATCTAAAATTGTAGCAGGGAATTGGAAAATGAACAAAAACCTGGAGGAAACCAGGAAATTACTTGGAGAACTCTCCGCTAAACTCCCAAATACCACTGCTGAGGTAATGGTAGCACCCACATTTGTCAATCTGAATGGTGCGGTACGCATGCTCGAGTCTTCGGCCATAGAAGTTATTGCCCAGAATGTCCACTTTGAGGAAAAAGGTGCCTATACAGGTGAGATCTCGGCAGATATGTTGTTGAATATTCAGGTAAATACCACCATAATAGGACACTCCGAAAGAAGAGCCTATTTTGGTGAAACAGATGAGATATTGGCTAAGAAGGTAAAGACCGCTTTAAATAAGAATATGCGGATTATTTTCTGCTTCGGTGAAGAATTGGAAGATCGGAAGTCGGACAATCACTTTAACGTTGTGGAAAGCCAATTAAGAAACGCCCTGTTTAATTTAGATGCAGAAGCATGGGATTCTATAGTGTTGGCCTATGAGCCGGTTTGGGCCATAGGAACCGGAGAAACCGCCAGCCCGGAACAGGCACAGGAAATGCATGCCTTTATACGAAAGACCATAGCTGCAGCTTTTAACGATGAGGTAGCTTCCAAGGTTTCCATTTTATACGGAGGCAGTGTTAAACCAGGC
This sequence comes from Flavobacteriaceae bacterium, assembly GCA_040830565.1. Classification (GTDB taxonomy): domain Bacteria; phylum Bacteroidota; class Bacteroidia; order Flavobacteriales; family Flavobacteriaceae; genus JAFMPW01. Next base: position 491 of record JBFOMC010000302.1, on the reverse strand, counting down.
AATGCACAGGAGATTTTTTCTAAACCCGATGTAGACGGGGGATTAATTGGTGGTGCCTCACTGGTCTGTGACGACTTCGTGGCCATCATCAATGCTATTTAGCAATGGATGATCGCTATTTGGAATACTCTTTTACTATAAACCCACTACAACCGGCAACGGATATTTTACTGGCCGAGCTCGGAGAACTCGCTTTTGACAGTTTTGTGGAAACTGAAACTGGTCTTTTGGCCTATATCAAAAAGAAGGACTGGTACGAAGGTTTGCTCAAGGACATTCGGGTACTGAAACATCCGGATTTTACTATTGAATACAGTACTAAAGAAATTGATCAGCAAAATTGGAATGCTCAATGGGAGCAAAATTTTGAGCCTATTAGAATTGATGAGAGATGCCTGGTTAGGGCACCCTTTCACGAAGCTGTTAAAGAGGTACAATACGATCTGGTGATTTCTCCAAAGATGAGTTTTGGTACCGGGCATCAGGAGACT
>JBFOMC010000301.1:0-2510 GCA_040830565.1 Flavobacteriaceae bacterium | reverse complement strand
TTATTGCCACCTCTGAGGGTTACATAAGCGTAATCTCCGTCAACCACAACCGGGTCGCAGGCAGTGCCATGCTGAAATTCTGAAATAAAAGACGGGGTGGCAGGAGAGGAAATATCATAAATATACATTCCCCGCATACTTCCTAAAAACAGATGTTCGCCTCTATTAAAGATTGTTTCTATGTCAAAGCCCGCATATACATCTTCCAGATCTTTGGGGTTTTCAAGATCGCTTATTTCAAAAACATTTATGCTATGACTATCTACGGCATAGAGATAATCATTTACTATTTTGAAACGTGCGAGGGATCCGCCCTGACCAACTCCTCCGCCGGCATCGTTAGCCACTTCAGCAAGCGCAAAATCTACCAAACGGGTATTTACCTCTTCTATAAGTCTTCTTTCAGTAACTAATTCCCAACCTACTAAAATCTCATTTTGATAATCTATGCCTTCATATTCAAAGATATCTGCCTCGGCAGGCCATATTACATTATCTCTTAATACATTTTCCAGGCGGTTTACGATCTTAATGTCGTTGATATTAGAAATATCCAGCACAATAAGATCCGTTATGCTATCTGCGTAGAGGTAATTATCCTTTACAGAAATATCAACATTCCCGGCAATTTTGATAAAGGAAACTTTTTTAGGCGCAGAGGGGTCACTATTATCGATTACATGTACACCCCTATACTTATCATTCACAAAAATGTAGTTCTGGTAGGCGTATATCTTTCCAGACTCATCTACAGGTATCGGTGCGATAATGTCTACACTATTCTTAAACTCCGCCTTACTCATTTTCAGAGGTCTGGCTACTAAATAATCAGCATACTTACTGTCATCTGTGTTGTCACAGGAAGAAATTCCTATGGCCACTGTCATTAAAATTAATAGAATCTTTTTCTTCATAGCTTGTTGTTATTAATTGTCTCGGGTTGTTATAAGGGAGATACTACATCAATAGTTAAGTTGCGTAAATTTTGATAAAGAATTAACTGTCATATTGTCATAAAATTGTATTATGTATTATCTTTGCAGACCGTTTCAGTCCCAAAACACGGGGTATTTACAATGGAAAAAATAATAGACGAATCGGTTCAGGGGAGTACAATAACGCTTGAAAATGCAAGAGGCAATACGCGTAAACTTTATATTGAAAGTTATGGCTGTCAAATGAATTTTTCGGATAGCGAGATCGTAGCTTCAATTTTGGCAAACGAAGGGTTTAATACCACTGAAACCTTAGAGGATGCAGATCTGGTTTTGGTAAATACCTGCTCCATCAGAGAGAAAGCCGAAGTTACCGTTCGGAAAAGACTGGAGAAATTCAATGCGGTTAAAAAGGAGCGGCCTCACATGAAGGTTGGGGTGCTGGGTTGCATGGCAGAGCGGCTAAAAAGCAAACTCCTTGAAGAGGAACGTATTGTAGATATGGTAGTAGGGCCCGATGCTTATAAGGACCTTCCAAACCTTATTCAAGAAATAGACGAGGGCAGGAATGCGGTTAATGTAATCCTTTCCAAAGATGAAACCTATGGCGATGTTGCGCCGGTCCGATTAAACACCAATGGCGTTACTGCATTTGTAACCATTACAAGAGGCTGCGACAATATGTGTACTTTTTGTGTTGTGCCATTTACCAGAGGTAGGGAAAGAAGTCGGGATCCACAATCTATTCTTAAGGAAGTTCAGGATCTTTGGAACAAGGGGTACAAAGAGATCACCTTGCTGGGACAAAATGTAGATAGTTATCTGTGGTACGGTGGCGGATTGAAAAAGGATTTTGAAAGAGCATCAGCTATGCAGAAGGCAAGTGCTGTGAATTTTGCCAAACTCTTGAAGATGGTGGCCGAGGCCCAACCCAAAATGCGAATTCGCTTTTCTACCTCAAATCCTCAGGACATGACTCTTGATGTCATTGAGACTATGGCCCAACACGATAACATTTGCAAATATATCCATCTCCCCGTACAAAGTGGTAGCGATAGAATTTTAAAGGCCATGAATAGGTTGCATACCAGGGAGGAATACTTTGAACTGATTGATAATATAAAAAGGATCATTCCAGACTGTGCCATAAGTCAGGACATGATTAGCGGATTTCCTACTGAGACCGAAGAGGATCATCAGGATACCCTTTCATTGATGGAGTATGTGAAGTACGACTTCGGTTTTATGTTTGCCTACTCTGAAAGGCCCGGGACCCTGGCAGCCAGAAAGCTGGAAGATGATATCCCTTTGGCCACCAAAAAGAGAAGATTGCAGGAAATCATTTCATTACAACAAAAACACGCGCTTTACAGAACAAAGCAACATCTGGGTAAGATTGAAGAAGTGTTGATAGAAGGGACTTCTAAAAAATCAGATGCGCATTGGATGGGTCGCAACTCGCAAAATACGGTTGTTGTATTTCCAAAGGAAGGCTATGAAGTAGGAGATTTTGTCAACGTAAAAATAGAAGATTGTACCTCGGCAACCTTATTAGGAACTGCGGTAGGCTACGCC
>JBFOMC010000300.1:0-6883 GCA_040830565.1 Flavobacteriaceae bacterium | reverse complement strand
TATTAATCGGAGAATGCCCATTTATTAAGGGGATCAATATCCCAGTGCCCAATGAAAACACCGGAAACTTACTAGTTTCCTTCGAACCATTGTTTGAATTGAGCTACCTTTTCTCTGCTGACGATGACTTCTTTTTCCGTCTTTGGATGGAGTAATAGTTTGAGCCTTCTGTTAGCATAAATAATTACATCTTCAATATTTGAAATATTGACAATATAACTTCTGTTAACCCTGAAGAATTGCTTAGTGTCTAATAGTTCTTCTAAGGCCTCTAAGGTGTATTCAATAAGATATTTTTTTGAATTGGAAGAGACCAGGAAAACATCTCTTCCTTCTGCAAAGAAATACGCTGTGACATTGCTTTGAATAGAATGGATATGGTTTCCTATTCTGACCAGAAATCGATCTTTATAAGAGCGCTTGCCCAGCTGAGTAACGGCTGCCTTAATTTCATGAGACTTAGAAAATTGCTCACGGAGCGATCTTAATTTTTTGAGGGCTTTAGACAGATCAGTAAAGGTTATTGGTTTCAATAGATAATCTATACTATTTACCTTGAAAGCATCTATGGCAAACTCGTCGAAAGCTGTAGTAAATATCACTGGTTTGTTGACTTCAACTTTCGAAAATATCTCAAAACTTAGCCCATCTGTCAACTGCACATCCATGAAAAAAAGATCTACCTGATCCTGGTTTTCTGTCACCCAGGGAATTGCAGTCTCCAGGGAGGTCAAATGAGCTAACACTTCAATCTTCTCGCTATATTTTAAAAGATAGCGTTCCAATTTTTCTGCTGCTAAAGGCTCATCTTCAATTATGACTACTCTCATCTAAACTTAGTTTTGGAATTTCAATGAATTTGTACGGATCTTCTAGAACTACTTTTAAAGGGGTTGGGGCATAATAGCGATAATTCTGAGCGATATCTTCTAAGGTTTTAGTCTCGAAAACTTCCCGCAGGTTCTCCTCTGGAAGGTATCTTAGTCTGATAGTGCTACCATTTTCAAGAAGATCTAAAGACAAGGACTGACTCTCAGATGTGATGGTGCTTCTAACTATTCTTTCCAGAGCAACCAATAAACTTCCGGGTACAACAAGAACGGATTCTTGTACCTCTACGCTGTTTAATTCAACATGTCTAAATGGTAAGTGATTCAATAAGTGTATCAGTTCATTTAGGGCTTCAAGTTCTTCCTTAAGGGGAACCAACTCTTCTCGTTTAGGAGTTAATATATACCTATACACACCAGAAAAGTGGTCACAGAGTTGTTCCGCCCCATCCGGATCTTTTTTCATAAGCACCAATAGGGCTTCAAGTGTTTCAAATAAAAGCTTGGGATTAATATCTTTTTTAAACCGGGTAAAGTCTGCTTCTACTCCCAGCTTTGCATCCACCTCTTTTGCTATTCTTTTGGTATTCACCTTGTATAAGAACTGATGACTAACAAATAATATGACATAGATGATGGTGATTATAGAAAAAATACTATTAAAGATCAGCAATTCGCCACTGTTAGGAGTGTAACCTAATACCCTGGTGAAATATACATACATAGCCCCGGAAACCAAGGCTATACACAAGAGGACGGAGACCAGGATTTGAAGCAATAGCCTAAGGGTAAATGAAGAAGGAGTTTTTAATCTTCTGAACAACAAGAGGGAAATTCTCGCATACTCCTGGATCAAATAGGCAAGGCCAATACAGACATGAAGCTCCTGGCCCAGAAAAGCTTCTTGCAATTGGGCCATATTGTTATTGTAGAGGAGAATTAACAAATACACCAAAGTGCCACTCAACAAGGGACTTAATAGCCTAAATAGTGGATGATGTATAAATAATCTCTTCATCTGATTATCGGTAAAAGGACCTTAAATTCATCCGTGTTTTCTATTACTACATCCTGATTAGTCAGTAGTTTGTACCTGGCGGTTATATTATTAAGGCCAATTTTGAAGGAATCTATTCCCGGGCGTTTTCCGGTTTTGTTATTGACTACCAGTAGTTTGCCAGCTTCGCTGCTAATCCCCAATTCCAGCACCCTGGAAGCATCCATTATATTGTGCTTAACCGCGTTCTCGACCAACATCTGAATGGTTAAGGGCGGAACTTTTGACGATAGAAGAGCTTCTGGCAGATCTATCTTCATCTTAAGGTGATCGCCAAAGCGTGTCTTAATCAGATAACAATAAGAGGCCACAAAGTCTAATTCCTCCTTCAAGGAAACTAAGGGATCCTCATAGGTTTGAAGTGTATACTGATAGGATTTTGCCAAAGAGCGGATAAATATCTCTGCTTTTTTCACGTCCTTCTGAAATAAAGAAGAAAGTGTATTTATGCTATTAAACAAAAAGTGTGGACTAAGTTGATTTTTCAACGCACCTAATTGCAACTGTGTCTGTTTTCTTTGCAGTTGTATTTGCATCAGTTGGCCCTTTGCGTATTGATAATAGGCGTAGGTTGCAAAATAAATGATATTATAAATAAGTGCTATACTGAATAGCAATAGCATGATCTTTATCAATACATCTTGTGGATCGTTAAGAAAAAGTGAAGGCTTGCCAGACAAGGAGGTGTATATCCAAAGGCAGCCAAATACCGTGAGTATTCCTAAACCACCCTGGAGTGTAATTCCGCAAAGAAGTCGTACTCCCGGTTGTTCTTTCCAGGGAAACCAACCGTTGAGCAAACCGTTACTGTAATAGGTGATGTAGGAAACAATGATACCTAAAAGACCACTCAGCAACAACTCAGAGATATTCTGGAAGCCACTTGAATGGATATAGCCGTATAATAGTATTCCTAATAGAAATCCTACAGCGATAATGGCAATATGCTTTTTCACAATGGGTTGGTATAAAAAGTCTGTAGGGATAAACTTCATGCTACCAAAATACTCAATATTATGGTTGGCTAATAAGAGTATTTTGATAGTAGAAGTAAAGGCTCAAATTATTGTATGGCTCGGATGGCCCTTCCGTAATGCGATTCTGACGATATATGGCCGCAAGCCTCTCTGTAAGCATCTTTTATAGTACTGCCTTTTTGCTTAACCTTCGAGGCAAAGGCTAACAGTGCTTCAGCCTGATGATGATCTGAAGAAATACCTTTTGTAGTCTCCAAAACACTTACTAAGCTGCTATCATTTATATTTTGTTTGGACAATTCTTTAAATACACTTGCCATATGTACATCCGAATTAACACGCTTAACCGCAGACAGAAGGTATTTAAGGTTTTGGTCATTAAGTTCTTGCTGCTGAACTGCTTTTTTTAAGACAGATGAAAGATGATAGTCAGAATTTATAGAAGATCCGGCAAGCTGAAGTAGATCTGAAAGCGAAGCACCATCTACCCTTTTCTTTAACAGTTCCGTAAACACGCTGGCGATATGGTGATCAGAGTTAATATTTTCAACAGATCTCAAAAAGGTAGTATAACCACTTTCTGAAAGACCAGGTAGCTGAAGGGCTTTTTTTAGTACCTGAGCTTTATGATGATCCGAATTGATGTCTCTGGAGGTTGCTACCAAAAGGTTAATGTTTTCTGGACTTAATGATCTGTTTTTCATGGCCTCCAGGAGTACACTGGCTTTATGATGGTCAGAGTTAATGTCTTCGGTGATGGCAAACAGCGCTTTCATTTGACCTCCTGAAATGGCTCCATCTCGAATAGAGCTCTTAAGCACCTCTGCCTTGTGATGATCAGAATTAATTTCTCCAGCTGCCATAATGTAGGCCGAGGTTGTTGCATCTGAAGAAAGAAAAACTTTGGTGTTATGTTTTAGAATTTGGGCCTGGTGATGATCAGAATGTATGTCCTCCCCAACTACATCCAAAATAGCGATTAAGTCGCTATTCTTTAGTTTTTTATTGAGTAGGAGTTTTATGTAATGTGATTTAACAAAATCGCTATCAATATAGCCCACTTCTCTGAGCACTGCGTTAGCCCCACCCCTTGCGTACATTCTATCTACGCGTTGCTTTGAACCTATGGTAGATGAGCGAAGTACTTCGGGGAGAATTTCTGCCAACCACTTTTTCCCTTCAGGGTCAAAGCTCTTCTCACTGCTCCCTATATAGTATTTCTTAATAAGTCTTCCGGAATTGTCCGGTTCCATAAAGATCCGCCTCCTGCTTCCAAAGGCAGATTTCTTAATCTCAACATAGCCTCCTCTACTAATTGCGATGATGTCTTTATCATCATCTGATAAGGTAATGTCTCCTTCAAATTCAAGTGAAAAGTTGTTCCCGCGTCCGTTCTTGACGGTTATGGTAGTCTTACCATTATTGATATTTACATTGGTCGAAGACTTTCTATTTTGAGCCTGTAGTTCCATGCTGCCTAAACAGAGTAGCAGCAGTATGACATGCAAAATAAATTGGACGAGGATTTTTGATAAATGATGCATGATTGTTCGTTTTTTGATTGATGATGGTTCAAATATCCAAGCTATTTCTCTATCCATAAAATTAAATGTAATGAGTTGGACAATCTCTGTACTGAAATGTACATGAGGTAAATATTTGCGGGTTGAGGGCTTATGGGATCCGGAGTTTATTGTGCTGTTTAAGTCAGCGCAAAACAGTAAATATTGCCAAAAATCCGTCCTGAAACTCATTTTTTTTGAATTGTTGATAAATTTTTTATCGATGAAAGGATACATTTATCCGATGAATGTCATTGGTCGGATGGGCGTTGTAAAAACTGGGGCTTCCAAAGCCTTGGATCAATCAAAATTTCTTACAAAAAGTAGTCGGAGGAGGAGCAGAAATAGGGCCAATTTAAAACTTTAACATCCTGATATTTAAATAATTCATAGTTTTGCCGTCAAAATCCTACAAAATATTTGTAGGTGTAAATAGAGGCTTGATGACTAGTCTCTCTTGTACTTTTAAATCAAAAATTAACATTATGGTTCCCCACAATCTACACGTCCTTACATGGGCGAAACACGGACTGGCCCCTCCCGGAATCGGCCAAATTATTCTAAGCTTCAAAACACATAAACCTCCAGCCCTTACAGCTGTGTTAACGTCAAATTTTAGTTGACGTAGGTGCGCAGGAAATCTCATCTTATTTAAGGCCCCGGTTATAGTTATCCCTTAGGATATCTATCGGATATCTTATGCTTCTTCATCATTGCAGAGGCAGAGTCATTCCTGGCTACCAACGCCCTAAATAGTTGCAGTGGCGCATTCCCGCAAGTTATCAGATTATCAAGAACCCCATATTTAAATTAAAACCTATCCCCCATGAATAGAATTTTAACCCTTACCTGCTTATCACTTTTTTATTTTACCAACCTTTTCTCCCAATCAAATTGTACCCCAATTCCTGAAGTAAATTTTCCAGGAGGCAGGGTTATCATGAGCTTCGATGGCAATGTCCATGATGATGATGATATCCTGGCTTTACCCTATGCCACAGGCCTTTGGTGGGCCGCCGGATTAAAAGACAAGGTCGTACAAGTAGAATACAACAACCATGTCTGCCTCATTAATAACAATGAAACAGACGGAAGCGGTCCCGGATCCGGAGACGACTCCCAAAATATGAGGAACAGTGCCGCCGGTGCCATCTCAAGATTCGACTACAATCCGAATATTTTTTATGATTACGAAACTCAGGGCAATGCCTCGACCAGCAAAATGTCCAGTGAGATTGAAAAATCCACAGCCTCTAATCCCCTATGGATTATTGCCGGAGGGCCAATGGAAACCGTATGGAGAGGACTAGAAGGCGCTACTAAGGGACATGATCATGTAACGGTTATTTCACACTCTGCCTGGAATGAAGCTCATTTACATTGCGGAGACGATCATAACTGGACCGACCTGAAAAATACCTATCAAAATAGAGGCGTCTTCTTCGTAGGCTTCTGCTCTGGTAGCGGTTGTAGTCAACCCAGCGGCCTAAATGACCAAAATGGTGGCTTCAGCTCGGCTGTAAGCAATTGGAGTTGGATGCAGAATAGTTCTAAAGAGTACAATCGGTGGATTTTCGGAAGAAACCCATTTGGCAATAACAAATTTGATCCTTCAGACGCTGGAATGTCTTATTATCTAATTACCGGCGGGCCATTTAATGGAGGCGAAAAGAAACCCGATCACAACGATGCAAGAAAATTAATGGAGAATCCATGCGAAGACAATGTTCCCCCAGTTGAAAACATTCCTCCGTCACTTACTATAACCGCACCGGTATCAGGTTCAGTTGTGAGTGTTGGCAGCACAACCACTATAAGTCTGTCAGCAACAGATGAGGATGGCTTTATTAGCAAGCATCAAATATTCGTAAATGGCACCCTCGTGGATACAGATGGTGGCAATTACACCCCCTATAAAATGTCTAATATTGCTGCAGGAACCCATACGATAAAAGCTACGGTGATGGATAATACCGGAGCTACCACCTCCAAAACGGTCAGTATCACAGCCGGGAGCAGTCCAACAACGCCACCCCCTCCACCACCACCTACTACCGGCGGTGATCCCAGCGTCACTATAACTTCGCCCTCAGACGGCCAGAATTTTGATCCCGGGAACACAGTTGTTGTTACCCTAGATGCGAATGATCCGGATGGGAGTATAATTAAACATCAGGTTTATGTAGATAACAAACTTGTCGATACCGATGGAAGCAAGTATACACCACATAAGATCAATGCTATTTCTCAAGGTTCTCACACGATAAAAGTGGTGGTTACGGATAACGACGGCAATACAGCTAGTTCCTCGGTAACTATTGACGCTCAGGCCGGAACATCCCCCGGAGAAAATGAAAATGAGGCTCCTGACCCTCCTTCAACAGGATCGGCCCCGACGGTAATATTCAATACACCGATAGACAATCAAGAGGTTGCCACGGGTAGCACGGTATCAGT
>JBFOMC010000299.1:0-29311 GCA_040830565.1 Flavobacteriaceae bacterium | reverse complement strand
CACAAAGAAGTTGCTAAGTGCTCTGGGAAAATAAGGAAACTAGGGATTCTCAATCATTCCATCAACCCCGTCTACTGTTTACTGATTACTGCCTACTGTCTACTGTTTAACACCCTCATTATCCCCTTCTTCGAATTTAGTCTCGGCCAGAAGGATTTTACTGAGTCGGCGAGTCTCCTTGCCTTTGTATAAGTCACGTACCAGTTTAAATCTTCTGGAGGCCGGGATATCCAAAGAATCTATCAATTGTCTTATGCGTTCTATTTCGGCCCGCTTGGCTTTCTGGGTAGCAAGAAAATCCGGGTCGTAGTCGTAAAGTGCCGGACCTTTTTCGCTTTCAGCCTTTTCTTTAGCAATTTTCTGGGGTTTCTCCTGGGCATTTATGCGAGACATGCCCACGGCAAATGCCACAAAACATAAAAAGAGAATAACTGATTTTTTCATGACTTTCATACTGTGTTCAACCACAATGTAGCACATATTTAGCTAACTATCGCTATATTGCCCCTCTCCTGCCCGATCATCTAAAAAGCATCACTTTTTGACGATAATTGGTTCTGGAGCGAACCTGGATTTAACTGAGAAGTTTAACCGCAACGGGCGCAAAGATATCGCAAAGGGCACAACAAATTTTGAGGAACTTGGGAAGTGAAAAATAAAAATGGAAAATGATAAATTATTAATTGACTACAGATCACTGTTTACTGATTACTGTTCACTTTCTACTAACCGCAAGGTTCGCAAAGATCTCGCAAAGGGCACAACCAAATTTAAGGAACAAAGAAACCGAAGAATTGAGGCATTGAAGGGTAAAGTTTCCGGAGCATGAAACCAGATACTGAGTAATACGGAGACCCCTCAGTACGTCCATTTTCCATTTTTAATTTTTAACTTTTAATTTATCATTGGCCTGCTTTAAGCACCCTCACCTTAATACTCTTACTAATAGGAGTCCCGCTGCCATCGGCAAAATGATTATAAGGCACCAACATATTGGTTTCCGGAAAATATGCCGCTAGATTCCCGGGTGGAATCTTGTAGGGTACAATTTTAAACTTCTTCGCTTTTCTTTCAATCCCATCATAGGTACTACTAAGGTCGACCACCTCCAACTTGGCTAAACCGCTTTTTTGCATATCCTCCTCATTCATAAAAAGCACGCGCCTTTCCCCATAAACACCGCGGTAACGGTCGTCCAAACCATAAATGGTGGTATTGAACTGATCATGGGACCTTATGGTCATCAACATAAACTCATCCTCTTTCAACTGATGATCAGGTAAGGGATTGACAGAAAACTGCGCTTTCCCGCCGGGAAGTTTACTAAAGTTGAGCTCCCTAACATTATTAGGCAAATAGTATCCTGTGCCTTTAGATCGTTCCGCAGTATTCTCAAAACCCTTGACTACCAGGTCAATTTTTTCTCTAATTAGCTCATAATCTTCCCCCCATGCCTTCCAATCTACTACATGCCTCCCTTTAAAATATGCATCCGCGATACCTGCCACGATCTCAGGTTCACTCATAATATCATTGGAGGCGGGTTTTAGTAAGCCCCTGGACTGCCTTACCTGTCCCATACTATTTTCAACTGTAAAATATCGCAACTTCCCATCTTTCATATCCTTTTCAGACCGTCCTATTGTGGGAAGCAGTAGAGCCGTATCTCCGGTAGCCAAGTGAGTACGGTTAAGTTTGGTACTTACCTGCACCGTAAGCTTACAACGCTGCAGTGCCTTTGCGGTATAGGCAGTATCAGAGGCGGCCATCAAGAAATTTCCACCAAGAGCCATAAATACTTTTGCCCTCCCCTCGTACATGGCCTCCATGGCTCCAACGGTATCTACCCCTTCATGAGAAGGCGGCGTAAAGCCCAAATGCTTTTCAATACGCTTATTGAGCTCCTTGTCTACGTAGTGCATAATCCCCACACTTCGGTCTCCCTGTACATTGCTATGCCCTCTTACCGGACAGGTGCCAGCAAACGGTTTCCCAACAGCTCCCTTTGCTAGTAGTAGATTAACGTACTCCTTAATAGTGGCAACCCCATTTTTATGCTGCGTAAGCCCCATAGCCCAACAGATCACTATCCGCGATGATCTCGCCAGCATTTCAACAGCCTCATTAACCTGCTCCAAGCCTAGTCCGGTCATTTTCAGAAGTTCTTTTTCATCATATTGCTCCAGGTCCGCCTTGAGCGCTTCATATCCGGCGGTATATTTTTCAATAAACTCATGATCTAACACCTTAGCCCCAACACCATCTAATGCCAGTAACTTTTTAAGCAGCTGTTTCACCAGCGGAATGTCCTGGTTAATGTTTACAGGTAGATGCAGATCCGCAATGCCGGTACCCTTACCCACCCAGCCTTTTAATTGTTGCGGATTTTTAAAATTTACAAGTCCGGTCTCTTCCAAGGGGTTAATACTAATGATCTTCCCTCCATTCTCTTTACACTTGGCCAGGGCCGAAAGCATTCTGGGATGATTGGTTCCCGGGTTCTGCCCGGCAACAATAATGAGTTCAGCTCCATGCAGATCCTCTAACTTCACACTCCCCTTCCCTATTCCCAAAGTTTGAGACAGGGCAAGGCCACTGCTTTCATGACACATATTAGAGCAATCTGGCATATTATTGGTGCCAAATGCACGCACAAACATACCGTACAAAAAGGCAGCTTCATTACTGCTCCGCCCGGAGGTGTAAAAAATGGCTTCATCCGGATTTGATAGTTCGTGGAGTTCTTTAGCAATGAGCTCAAATGCCGCTTTCCAGCTGATTGGCTCATAATGTAATTTTCCAGGCCTTAGCACCAAAGGCTCTGTAACCCTTCCAAGTTTATTTATTTGATAGTCTGATAGTCGTGATAGCTCTTCTACAGAATACGTTGAAAAGAACTTGGCTCCAATATGGGTGTTAGTAGCTTCGTCGGCTAGCGCTTTTGCTCCATTTTCACAATACTCGGCAATCCTCGAAGGCACCGCTGGGTCTGGCCAGGCACAACTAGGGCAATCAAAACCTTCTTGCTGATTCATTTTTAGAAGCGATCTCATAGATCTAAGCACGCCCATTTCCTTAAATGCATGCCTCATCGCCACAACTACTCCCTGGCTGCCAGCAGCAGTTCTTGCAGGTTCTTTAAGCTCAAGACCTGTAAACTCTTCCGGCCCCAGGGCGATGTTTCTTTTAAACTCCTTATCCATTTGTAGCTCTGGTTTGTGCTTTTGGATTGGGATAATTATCCGATTCGTCTTCTCCTCTAAACTCCAGGCATTCAAAGTCTTTTTCCACCTGAAGTAGTAAATGCTCATCTGCTCCCAGGTTAATTTGATCATAAAAACCAACACGCTCATCGCGTTGCCAGTTCTGCAATTCTGATGCGGGAATGATTATGGCGATTTCCTCCGCCTCAAAAACGGCAGACATTGAATCAGCCTCCGGACCGGCCTTAACTGAATATCGGAATAGTGTTTTCCCGAAGTTAGTCTCGGCCGTATAAAATCCTTGCTCGCAGAACTGGGCTACCTCGGTTTTAGTCAGCCTTATACGTACGGAGTTTCCTTTGATCCTTAACTTCATATCTCCTAAATTTACATCACTTAAAATTACAATTTATTAGTTACCAGACCTTGTAGAATATGAGATTAATTCACTGTTATTATGAAGTTGCTGGGAGATTTGCTACCTTAAATGTTTAACCTGTTTTAGATGAAAAATTTACTTCGCGCCTTGACTGCCTGGTTTGGTGCCAAAAAGATTGGAGGAGGTAAATGCGGGTGTATAGGTACCTTTGTCCTCTTTTTGATTTTGTATTGGTTGCTAGGATACGTTTTTGAATTGTTCTAATACCCGTTGACCTTCGTAATTAAACGCCTATTAAAAACTCCTCTTTTCAGGTAAAACTGCTATTTTTGACAGATGTTAAAAAAGCGGTCCTCCCAAGTCGAATTTGTAGCTCTAATGGCCTCATTAATGTCTATTGCAGCCTTATCTCTAGATGCGCTGTTACCGGCATTGGATATCATCGGTTTGGCAGTAGGAACCTCTAATCCGGCAGATCAACAACTGCTTATCATTTTATTCTTTTTTGGTCTTGGAGTCGGCCCCCTCCTGTTCGGTCCGGTATCAGATAGTATCGGAAGAAAACCTGTTGTCTACATGGGGTTTGCACTTTTTATTATAGCTAGCTTCCTCTGTATTTGGGCCCAAAACCTGGAAACCATGATTGCCGGTAGGATTCTCCAGGGAATAGCACTATCTGCCCCAAGGACCTTAAGCATTGCAATGATCCGCGACAGTTATTCTGGGGATTATATGGCCAGAATAATGTCCTTTGTGACCGTAGTTTTTATTTTGGTGCCCATAATTGCGCCGGCCTCGGGTAAGTTTGTTCTGGATCACTACAATTGGCAAGCCATCTTTTACGTACAGGTCTTTTTTAGTATTCTGGTCGTACTGTGGTTCTGGAGGAGACAACCGGAGACTTTGGCAGAAGAACACAAAACAAAGCTCAGGGTGGCACTTTTTACAGACGGCCTCAAAGAAATCTTAAAATACAGAACCACTATTGCATATACCATAATTTCTGGCTTTATCGTTGGCTCCTTTTTGGTGTATCTGAGTACCTCTCAACAGATATTTCAACTCCAATACGACCTAAAAAATGAGTTTCCCTACATCTTCGCCGGTTTGGCACTCACTATCGGTTCTGCCATTTTCCTAAATGGCACCCTGGTGCTCCGACTGGGTATGCGACTTCTAATCTCTATTTCTCTCATCGCATTCTTCCTGATCTCTCTGGGATATATTCTCCTTTTTTACAACTCTGCCAACCCAGGAGTGGAAGTATTGCTACTGTTTTTCGGCTTTCAGTTCTTTGCCATTGGTTTTCTCTTTGGAAACCTTAGGGCCATTGCCATGCAACCTGTAGGTCATATAGCCGGAATGGCAGCTGCGATTACCGGTTTGGTCTCTACCTTAATGGCGGTACCTATTAGCACCTATATTGGCCGATTTGTGACAGACAGTGCGCTTCCTTTGTTTATCGGTTTTCTGGTCTGTAGCGGACTCTCTTTGCTCATCCTGGGGTATGTGGAGATCGCTGAGCGAAAGGAAGCAAAGCGAAAGCTCAAATCTGCCTCATAGAGCTAACCCTCAACAGCTATGTCGAGTAAACCCAGCCTAAGGTACTTAGTTTTGAATGAGACCCTGACCTTCTATCCATGGAGCGCCAGCAGTTCTTAACTCTGCTTCCAAAGCTGGAATGGTAGAGCCAACAATGGTCTCTAACCTATTCTTTATGCTGCTCAATTGGGTCAACGCCACATTCATGGCCGCTTTATGCATGGGAGTAGGACCATAGGTGCTGCTCGAAAGAGCTACTGCTCCAAGAAAGCCTACAGAGTTTGGATTTGGTTTTGGCTTCTCTCCTACTTCCGCCTTGGCTTTGTTTCCATTGAGATCCGAATCGATAGCCAATAAGTCGGTTCTGGCTTTGTGAATCTTTTCAAACAATTGGTCTGACGGCGACGTTGCTTTTTGGAGCGCCCTGTACATGGCGTCTACTTTAAGTTTATTTCTATTCAGCACATATTGCGTGGCATTCATATCTTGTTGAAACGCCTCAAACGAAGTTCTAAAAGCGACGATTTCTTCATTAGAAGCTCCCTCAAGGGCTCCCTTGGCTAGCGGAACGATTTTAAACGATTTAGGAGCACCCAATGCTACTTGTTTCCCATCTACCATTTTACTCAGACTCACGGTATAATCCCCGGGAGTCGCCAGTATGGTAAGGTCAAAATATTCCTCCACAGCTTTTGGGGGCTGTAACTTTTCTCCACTCCTATCTGGTATATCCAAGCCCCAGCTAACCCTATTAAAGCCTTTTTTGTTGGTTCCCTTAACCACTTTTACCAATTTATTATTCTGATCTCTTATCGTTAACAAAACAGCCGGAGGCTTTTGAAGCTTTTCTGCCTCCAGGGCTTCCCAGCCTGGGAAGGGAACCGAGCTCTTATTCTTTTCGGCCAACTTTCTTGTACTTTTTAGAGATGGGATAGAATCTTTTAGGTAATAGGTGAAAACCGCTCCAAAGGGTGGATTGTTTGCCGCATACTCGGCATTGCCTTGGCCATAAACCTCAGATTGAGGTATGTACCAATAGGCAGGTTTTACATCAAATAATGTAGCTTCCTGGGTTTTAGTAGCTGCATCGAAAGCTCTTAAGGGAGCTATATCGTCTAACACATAAAAGCCTCGTCCGAAAGAAGCTGCCACCAAGTCGTTTTCACGTCTTTGTATCGTAATGTCCCGGATGGATATAGTAGGGATACCCGACTTTAATTGCGTCCATTTTGCACCCCCATCTTTGGTAAAATAAACCCCAAATTCCGTAGCGGCGAACAGCAGGTTTTTATCAATATGATCCTGTACGAGTCTCCAGGTAATTAATCTAGTAGGTAAATTACCGTTCATGAGACTCCAGCTACGACCCTTGTCTGTACTTTTTAATAGATAAGGTTTAAAGTCCCCATACTTATGATTATCCAGGGCAGCATAAACGGTAGAGGCATCAAACAGATCTGCTCTTACATCATTTACAAAAGCAGTGGATGGCACGCCTTTGATACTCCCCAATTCAATTTTCCTCCAATTTGCACCTCCATCTTCGCTCACTTGAATAATTCCATCATCTGTTCCTGCGTACAATACGCCTTCATCTACAGGAGATTCCGCAAGAGAGGTTATCGTATTGTAATTAGACATAGCATTTACATCCCAGGCATTGTCCCAGCTCTTTTGGCCGCCCATAATGGGTAGCGCCAGTCTTTCCTGATTTCGGGTAAGATCATTTGAGACTGCCTGCCAACTGTCACCCCTATCTTCAGACTTCCACACCCGTTGGGAAGCAAAGTAGAGCCTTGTCGGTTTATGAGGACTCACCAGGATTGGAGCATCCCAATTAAACCGCTCTGCAGCTTCGCCCAGGCCGGCTTGAGGTTGGATAAAGACGGCTTCTCTGGTAGTCTGATCTACTCTCCACAACCAACCTTCCTGAAATTCACCATATGTGATATCAGGATTTCCAGGTTCTGTGGCAGATTGATGCCCATCTGCCGTGAGCGTAATCCACCAATCAGAATTTAGAATACCTGCTTTGCTTCGGGTTCTTGACGGCCCTCCGTGAGATCCGTTATCCTGCGTTCCCCCATAAATATGATAAAATGGCTTGGCATCGTCTACAGCTACTTTATAGTACTGCACAACCGGAAGGTTTCTAACGTATTTCCATGTTTTAGTAAGGTCGAAACTTTCATAAAGGCCGCCATCTGTGCCGAACAGAACATAATTGGGATCTGAAGCTTTAAAAGCCATTGCATGGCTATCTACGTGTTTTTTCTTTTCATTCATATCGACAAAAGTTTTGCCGTGATCGTCAGAGACCTTTACCACGTTGTTCATCAAGAAAAGTTTTCCGTTGTGATGAGGTGAAGCATAAAGTTCCTGATAATAATGAGGTCCGGTACCTCCTGAAACCGTGTTCGATTGTTTTGTCCAGGATTGTCCACCATCAGAAGTCATAAATACGCCACCCTTTAGCCTTTCCATTTCTATAGCGGCATAAACAACGTCAGGATCAAAATGATTCATTGCCAACCCAATTTTTCCCAAATTGGCTTTAGGGAGCCCTTTAGTAAGTTTAACCCAATTATCTCCCCCGTCAACACTCTTGTATATTCCGGAACCCGGACCTCCACCAAGATATGCCGCCACTGTTCTGTGTCGCTGCCAGGTTGCCGCATACAGCACATCGGGATTTCGAGGATCTATCAAAAGATCGGTAGCACCTACCCATTCTGCATCACCCAGTGTTCTGCTCCATGTTTTTCCGCCATCAACAGACTTGTAAACCCCTCTCTCCCCACCTTTGCTCCACAGTGGTCCTTGAGCGGCTACCCAAATGATGTTTGAATTCTCGGGATGCACGAGGATCTTTGAAATATGCTCAGATTTGGTTAATCCCATATTCTTCCAAGACTTACCGTCGTCATGACTTACATATATTCCATCTCCGAAACCGACATGTCTTCCACCAACATTCTCACCGCTTCCGACCCAAATGGTATGTGGATTATTCGCATCTATGGTCACACAGCCAATGGAGTACGACTTTTCCTTGTCGAAAATCGGAGACCAGGTAGTACCGGAATTTGTGGTCTTCCAAACACCGCCTGAACCTACTGCCACATACCAAACATTTTCATTCTTGGGATGTATAGCAATATCTGCAACACGGCCCGATGTTAACGCAGGTCCCAGACTTCTGAACTTTAGTCCGGCCAATTCATTGTTATCGGCCTGCGCCCACAATGAGGGTAGCATTCCAAATACTAAAAGTGTAAGAAAGAATAAGACTTGTTTGGTTTTCATTTTATTATGGATTTGCGTTGACTTTTATGGATCGAATGTAGCTAAAAATTCATCATAGTTCAAACAAGAAAAGATGAATTTAGTCTATCGTAAATGTTCTTGATTTAATACTGGTTTTTGGGTTTGATTTTAGCTGTTCCTCTAAATTAGTATCAAATAAATTGTTTAGATTGTTTCCTGCAAGATCTTCAAGTTTAGCATCAATTAAAATTTCATAATCTCTTTTTTTCCAAGCTTTTAAAGGAATAAAATAAACACTCTCTTCTCTCGGACCTACGGTGAATTCACCGCCTACCTTTATCCCCTCACCGCTTTGCAGGTGAAAAGACTCGCGCATCAAAACAGCATCCATAGCTTCTTTAAAATCGAGTCTTAAGGGGGTTTTGGTGCCTGATTTAGGAACCTCTAGTTCTGCGGCTTCAACATTTGGTTTTTTGCTATCTCTACCCACTACATACAATTGCTTCTCATAGGCTTTAGATAAAGGTATGCCCTGGGCATTTTTCCATTGATCGGAAATGTGAATGGTGTAGCTATGCCCGTCATTCAGCGGCAAGCCTTGCTCCCTGTTTGGAATTAGGTCTGTCTTTATTCGACCAGGGTCTAACCAAAGGGTAAGTCGATCATGTGTTTTGTTCCACAATTCGGATTCCAATTTTAAAAAGACCGAGACATCCTCAGCCTTTGTCAGATCATGGACATTAATAAAATTAAGCACCTCTCCAACCTCCTGCATGGGTTGGGAAAACTGCAGGTAGATTTTAAGCAGATTTTCCGGCACTGTATCCCTACTGGGATAAATAGCCAGTAATTCCGGAGCCGGGCCTCGTTTGTGCTCTACGGTAAAAGTAGCAAGCAGCTCGTTCTTTTTTCTTAGTTCATAGGTTTGTCCGGCCAAAAAGGGAACTATAGGTTTAAAGGTATACCTTCCATCGCCTGTCGTTTGAGTACCCAAAACCGGAGTTTCACCCTCACCACTTAAAAACACCTGTAATGCTGCCGAATCTTGTTCCCAGGGGATGCTGAATGCCACAGCCTTTCCATCCTGATAACTTAGCTCAAAATCACCTCCCTTCTTTTGTCTCTTACATTGAATACTGAGAAGTAATGCACAAAAAAAGACCAAGGAATACTTGATCTTTTTAAGAGATTTTATGGGACGAATTACATCCATTTAGTAGTTCTGGTTCTTATCGTCATATCCCCATCGGCCGTTCTTTGAATATAGACCACATTCCCTTCGTCTAATCTGTCCATCTGTAACACGTATGGGAAAGGCAGATTGTCATAAGCAACTCCTCTGGATACAAAAGGTTCATTTACCGTTTCTGTCATAGTATCCTTAAAATTTGCGATGGTTTCATATTTAAATCGCATTACAGGTCTATTGTTGTTAGACATCAAAAAATATTTCTTGCCTTCCTTTACATAAGAGATCATGTCTACCGGAGAATTTCCAGCGCCCAACTCAGCTACAGTCCTTCCTTTAGTATGTACTCCTCCCTTTAATTCATCCAGGGGGAACAAGACCAGGGGTGTGCAGGTATAACTGGCCATCAGGTAATCTTTGTTATCCAAATTGATGATGTCAAATGCTTTAATTGGTGCGTGAGTTTCGAACTTCCCGTGTGCCGCGTGCCACACCTCCAAGGAAGCATAATCCTGAGCATCCGTAAAAGGGAAAGGAATACTTCTAAAAGTAGAACCAAACTCCTTGTTGCTTAAACCAGAAACCAGAACTTTCCCTTTGTGATATTTCAGATCGGAAATGGCCCACACCCTTAAAGGTCTTTCCCACTTATCTATAGCGTCTGCGTTTACCGGATCTTGAAGCGCTATTTTTGAATAACTTACTCCCTGTAAAGGAACATTTTCTAGTTTTTCTCCGTTCATTTTTAGCAACACCGGGGTACCGTCAGTAACGGTCACTGCCAGGTAGATCGTTTTAGAAATTGGATTTACTACCATGTCATTGATCTTGATGTTTTCCACAGTGCTTCCTAAGGCTGCAGCCACCTTGTCATCAAAACCTTTGATATTCATTTCATCTCCAGTGTCTCTAGCCGTTACATCTTTTGTGTCTATGGCGAAGATGGTAGCATTCTTAGTATCTCCGATGAATAAGATGCCTTCAGGTCCGAAAGTCAGTTCCCCTATCGAAGCAATTTCCGGATCCCCAAATACAAAGTCGTCTGTAAGATTGTTTCCTGTAATGCTTGTAGAAGCTGAAACAGATAGCAGTAAAAGGGCACACATGCTGGCCCAGAATAATAATTTTTTCATACAATCGGTGTTTTCCTAAAAATATTGATTTTTAAAAAGCATCGCCCTTCGTCCAAAGCCAATTAACTAAAATTTAACGCCTAAAACCGGCCTCATTTATATTCCAAACCAGGCATTTAAAATTACAATTCCAATCAGTATCTTTGGGCCTTAAAACACTAACCATGTGGATTTGGGCTTCCTTTATATTCCTGATATTCATTTTCCTGGCTTTAGACTTAGGCGTATTTAACAAGTCGGATCATGTTATCAAAACCAAAGAAGCCAGTCTTTGGACTGCACTCTGGGTAAGTTTGGCTATGGGTTTCAGTGGAGTGATCTATTGGCTCTTTTCGGCCGGACTCATTGATAATCCTACCGGCTTAACTCCGGGTAATGCGGTACTTAAATACATCACCGGTTATTTAATAGAGCTGTCACTGAGCATAGACAATGTCTTTGTAATCGCCGTGATCTTTACCGCTTTTAAGATACCACCCATATACCAACACCGGGTGTTGTTTTGGGGCATCCTGGGAGCCATAGTTTTTAGAGCTTTAATGATCGTGTTCGGAGTAACGCTGATTAATCAATTTCATTGGATCATTTATGTCTTTGGAGTATTCCTTTTATACACCGCTTTTAAAATGTTGAAATCTGACGAACATGATTTTGACCCAAAAAATTCCCTTGTTTTCAAGCAAATTAAAAAGATATACCCGATTACCAATACCCTTAATGGCAATCATTTCTTTGTTAAGCGAATGGGCGTCAAAGCAGCTACTCCGCTGTTTGTAGCGCTAATAGTCATTGAATTGACAGATGTTCTTTTTGCACTGGACAGTATTCCCGCAATACTTGCAATAACTGCAGATCCCTTTATTGTTTTTAGCTCAAATATTCTGGCAATCTTGGGCTTGCGATCTATGTATTTCCTCGTTTCCAGGATGCTCCAAAAGTTTCGGTATATCAACTACAGCCTGGTGGTTATCCTGGCCTTTGTCGGGCTTAAAATGTTACTCTCAGATTTTGTGCATCCCCCGGAATGGGTCTCTCTTTCGGTGATCGTAGTATCCCTGGTGGCGGGTATTGTGGCCTCCGTCAAAATTCCTGAAAAAGAAAAGGAGTAATAGTGCTGTACACTATTCTCCTTCTTTACTAATCGGGCATTTCCAGGTCTTAGCAGTGCATCTTCGCCATACCTATATATTCTAAAACATTTCGTTCCAGTTCCTGAAACTGTTTTAGTCTGCCCGTTATACTTTCCAAACGATGATCTAAGTCTCGCTTGCGGGATTGGATGTTCTTAATAAGTTCTTTGTTGCTTGTGCGCAGGCCATCAAGCTTACTTCTAATGGCTTCTCTTTGTTCAAATAAGCCTGGTGTTTTAGGCTCACAGGTATACGATTTCAGATTGTCTTTTAGTGAAGAAATTTCACTGTTGATTCGCTCCAGGCGTAGGATGGTACTGGTGCTGTTTCTTGGGTACTTAGGTGCTGTTGTTTTAGTTTTCATGAGATGGGAATTTTGGGGATTGCTACAAAAACTTTTATTAAGTTACAAAATTTGAGGATAAATTCCTACATCTAATTCCCTTGAAATCAGAGTTTAACAGTTTCTTATCGAAAATTTAAACTTGGGAGGTAAAAAAAACTTGGTGATAGCTTCTAAATATATTTGGATTTGGTACGTCAGCTTGCTAAATTAATAGAAAATATGTGTGTATGAATATCAACTTTGAATACGACCATGTTAAGGCCAGTGACCGTCTTGAAATCATGGTAGGTAAGAAGCTTGAAAAACTAGAAGACAAATACGATTTTATTATTCGCGCCGATGTGTTTTTTAAAACAGAAAACACAACAGAGCAGGAAACCGGGAAGATCTGCAATATAAGGTTGAGTTTACCAGGTCCTCGTCTGTTTGCAGAAGCCAGCCATGGCAGTTACGAAGCGGCAATTGCAGAATCTATAAGCGATCTTGAACGACAATTGCGAAGGCGTAAGGAAAAAATGAAGCGCTCTTTATAAAAGAGTCTGGACCTAAAAAGTCTATGAACTTAATACTCCTCCTCTTCCTCAAACTCTATATCAGCAATTAGTTTTTCCCATTTATAAGAATGGGGAGTCCGATAAAGTTCTTTGAGTAATCTTCTTTTTCGTCTATCCGAAATATCAAGGGTATCTATGATACTTCGCCTTTTTTTGATCAGGGCAAGGCGGTCTTTTTTGAGTTTGATACGATCGTCTACGGTCAGGATCATCTCTGGTTCATACTGCTCCATAACCGTCTTTTTCTTTACCTTGATCTCCTTCTTATTAGCTTCTTTAGTTTCTTGTGCAACTACGGAAGTCATTGAGCCACATAAGCATAGAAAGATCACCAGGCCTATAAAGGGATTTCTTTTCATTTTCAATTACTATAAGGTCTCACATGCAAATTAGCTATTTCCGTATCCTTTAAGATACAAAATCTTGTAAGAATTTTTGCGCTCTAACGACTTTTTGAGCGGTTTATCGTTAATCAGGATTATCATACCTTTAGCCCTATGCAAATGAGAACATTTTTATTTAGAAAATCCACCCTCCTTCTTTCGGCTTGCCTCTTGCTAAACATAGCCTTTCTAAGCGCCCAAAAGAATATCAATGCCGCAGAGGTTGAGTTTGAGTTTATATCTAAAGGGGTGGATGGGAAAATAAGTGGATTTGAGTCTTCGTCTTTTATAGACCAAAATGACCTTACAAATTCAAAATTTGAGGGTTCGGTGGCAGTAAAAACCATTAGGACAGGTATTTTCCTAAGAGATTGGTCCTTAAAAGGCGGGAAGTATTTTGATGAGGATGCCTATCCCAGAATTCAATTCAAAAGTACCTCTATTGAAGAGCAGGATGGGAAACTAGTCGTTACAGGCGACCTGAGCCTTAAAGGCATTACAAAATCGATTACCATAAGATTTACCCAATCTGGCAATACGCTTTTGGGTACTACTTCGCTTTACTCTTCCGATTACGGGATCAACATTAAAAAGAAAAGAGAGGATAATAAAGTAGAGGTGAGTTTTAAGTTTACTTTGGATTAAGGTAATACTCTATAAAAAACTAAGCTGCTGCTTTCTTAAAAAGAAGGCTGTAAATCTTTCCGACCACCCAATTGCCGAGGGGGAAATAAAGTGCAAAGAAAAGCGCCATTCCCAGTGCAAAATTCCGAATCCCGAAGAACTGGTCAATAACGTTATCTGGGTAAGCATAAGAAGTTTCAAAGTAGTATCCTCCAAATTCTAACAATCCCATGGCGATTAGTCCGTAAGCATATTGCATGTGAAAAGGTAGGTTTCTTAGAAGTAGGGAAATTGGCACCATATAAAGGATATAGCAGCTAATTACCTGCCACCAATACGTAAACTTCGCAATTTGTACCTCGGTACCAAACCAATTCATGGCCGTTCCCCAAAGAAAGTAAACCACGCAATAAATTAGCAAAAGGCGCTTATCTACATTTAGCTTGGACTTGGCCCATTGAAGGAAATCCGACATATCTACTTACTCTTTATTTTTTGATCGATGATCAGCAGGGCGTCGTTTACGGTTTGCATTTTATCCATGTCCTCGTTTTCTAACACGATATCAAATGCATCTTCCACATCCAGAATAATGTCTACCAGGTTGGCAGAATTGATATTTAGCTCATTGATAAAATGACTTTCTCTATCAATCTCCTCTTCTGTAACATCTTCAGGAAGATATGTTTTGATGATACCTTTTAACTTTAGATACTGGGATTCGTTTACCATGTAGTGAAATTCAGTTTTAAATGCTATGCGGCCATTGAAAAACTTCAATGCCCTCTCTCATATTTGCAATCAGTAGTCAAAAGCTTTAAAAATAACACAAGCATTTACATCGCCAAAGCCAAAACTTGCTTTTGCAAGTATTTTTGGTTTATAATCAAACGAATTCTCCGGTATTTGCGAACGATCTACCATTTCTCCTATTTCCGGATGCAGATCTTCTGAATTTATATTCCCAAAAAAACGTTGTGCTTTAAATTGTAAAATTGTAGCCACACATTCTATACTTCCTGCCGCTGCTAGACAGTGACCCAAAGTACTTTTAAAAGAATTGATAAAAGGAAAGTTTGTCCCGGACCGCTTTAGCGCCAAACTCCAGTTTCTTATCTCTACCGGATCTTTTGCGGTGGCCGTTAAATGACCATTGATCCCGTCTATTTCTTTAGCCCTAATACCGGCATTCTGGACAGCCTCTTCAATGCAACGCTGAACCGCTAGAACATTTGGGGCCGTCATGGTACCACCCGCTCTTTGTCCCCCACTATTGACCATGCCGCCCAGCACTTCAGCATAGATCTCCGCCCCTCTCTGTTTAGCACTTTCCAAAGATTCAAGGACAAGGGCACCTGCCCCACTTCCGGGGACGAAGCCTGCTGCCGTGGCGCTCATAGGTCTACTGGCTTTGGCAGGGGTATTATTATAATTCCTGGGGAGAACCCTCATAGCATCAAAGCCACCCCAGACATAAGGGCCACTATCACTACAACTTCCAGTAAGTATTCGCTTCGCCTTTCCAGATTGGATGCGATCAAAAGCCATAAGCACGCCTTCAGTCCCTGTAGTGCATGCAGACGAATTGGTGGTTACCTGATTCCCGCAACCTAGCATACCCCCTAAATAGGCACTAATACCGCTCGCCATGGTCTGAATAACCGAAGTGCTCCCTAATCTTCTAACATCTCCCCGATCTACCAGATGCACAGCTTCCCTAAATTTGTCCACTCCCAGAATTCCAGTTCCGAAGATTATGCCGCTTTCCCAATCTGGCTGTTCCTTTTGCGCCTTAGACAGGCCGGCATCCTTCCAGGCATCTATTCCTGCAATAACTCCATAGACCAGACCACTGGCATTTAAACCTTTTAGTTGCAGGGGACTAAAATAATTGCCTATTAGCTCGTCTGTAAGTACCGGCGAAGCCGCAACTTGACAGCCAAATTTCAGGCCGGCCAGTTCTTCGTGAAAAGAGACGCCGCTAAAACCTTTGTCCAGATTCTCGCGGAACTCAGAGATCCCCACACCATTTGGTGCACAAATCCCCATCCCGGTCACTACCACCCTATTACCCATCCTTATCTCCTTTTAGCATCCCTGCGAGAACCCCTTTACAAATAAGTTCACCCTTTTCATTGTACATCCTTACCTTACACTTTAGCTTATTAAAGCGATAATATACCTTTTGAGCTTCCACCTCTACGGTTTGCCCGGGATATACAGGCAGGTTAAACTCCATCTCAGAACTGGTCATCACAACCTGAGTATCCTTTTCTATCTCGCCGATAAGATAAGTTCCAAAACACGCCAAACCTATTTGCGCACAGCATTCCGTAAGAATGACACCGGGAGTTATCGGATAATCCTTAAAATGACCTCTGTAAAAATCCAAGTCTTTCTTAAAGGTAAACCTCCCTCTGCAACCTTCGTCGTTCAACTCTAAAAGTTGATCCACAAAAAGGAAAGGCTCTGAATACGGGAGTTGTGCTATGATCTTTTGAAACTTCTCTGCCATAATAAGGCTTATGATTTTGATATGCGTTAAGGCCCTAAGCTTTCCCCTCCATCCACTTTTATGACTGTACCAGTGATCCATTTGGCTTCTTCAGTGCATAACAAATAAACTACATTGGCTACATCTTCGGGTAGGGTCAGACGCCCTCCCGGATTTCTCTTGAGGGCAGCAGCGGCAATGTTATCGCTATTGGGAATCCTGTTGAAGGAAGATGTCCTGGTCACTCCGGCCTGTATGCAATTGGCCTTGATTCCCAGGGGTGCGAATTCTTTTGCAATGCTTCGGGTGATGGCCTCCAGGCTGGCTTTAGCCATAGACACGGCAGCATAATTAGGTAAAGCCTTCGAATTTCCCTCACTGGTAAAGGAAATGACCCGGCTGTCTTCTGCAAATAAATTGGCTTTGACCAAAGCCTTTGTCCAATCAAAAAGACTTACTGCCATCGCATTAACCGTAATCATGAAATCTTCATGATCTAAGCTTGCTTCGGTTTTCGAAACCATGGGTTTTAGATTTCCTTTGGCAATGCTATGGACAAGTACGCCTATCTTCTCATCTTTGGGGAGCTCCTGCCCTAGCCTTTCAATGAGGTCTCTGCGTTTTTCAGCTTTAGTGGCATCTGCGTTAAAAGTCAGAAGTTGGGTGCCTTTCGATACAATCTCATCAAAAACAGCTTGAATATCTCTCATATCGGCACGTCTATCCCTATGTATTACAATAACGGAATATCCGCTTTCGGCCAGTTTTTTAACCGTAGCCAATCCTAAACCTCTAGACCCCCCTAATACCAATGCCCATTGTTTTGAATCCATCTTAACCTACTTTGTATGGCTTTAATTTTTAATTATCCATTTTAACTTTTAATTACTACTACCACTCTAGCAAAATTCTTTGGGCTGAAAAACCAGGGCCAAAGCTCAACATTAACCCCTGGTCCCCCCGATCAATATTTTTTTCAAGAAACCTTTCCAAAACATAGAGTACCGTTACGCTGCTCATATTTCCGTATAGTCTTAAAGTCTCTCTGGTGTCTTCAATGTTCTTTCCCATTTGCCCGAAGAGCTCTTCCACTGTCTGGACTATTTTCTTCCCTCCGGGATGAAATATCAGGTGATCTACCTTTTCAATCGCGGTTTGGTACTTTTCCAGGAAGGGGTGAATAATCTCAGGAAAATGAGAGGCTATGGTAGCAGGTACCTCAGGATCTAGCATCATTTTTAAACCTCCATTGGTCAATTCAAATCCCATGAGATGGGTTGAATCTTTGAAATGGTACATTTCTTCTCCCAGAACCCGGGGTCCCCTGACACCTTCCTCGGAGGACAAAAGTACACATGCAGCTCCATCTCCAAAAATGGCAGCGCTCACCATATTGGCCATGGAAAAATCGTCGAGTTGAAAAGTGGCAGTCGGACTTTCAACCGCAATAACGGCAGCCCGTTTCCCGGGATTAGAGCGTAGGAACCGCGTGGCGTAAATCATACCTGATATCCCCGCAACACAGCCCATCTCTGTCACCGGGAGTCTAACAACATCTTGCCGGCAACCTACTTCATTTATGATATAGGCATCTAGAGAAGGAATCATTATTCCAGTACAACTTACAGTAATGATATAGTCTAAAGATTCTGGCTCCCACCGTTGTTTTTGCAAGGCTTTTTTTAAGACGTTAGCTCCAAGCTTTTTGATTTCCCTTACGTATACCTGATTCTTTTCTTCAAAGGACGTTGCTGTGAATACCTCTTCAATATCCATAATACCATAGCGAATGTCTACAGCTGCACCTTCAAAAATTTTCAAGACTTTACGTCTAAACCTATCTTCCTGGCCAGAAAGCCAATGATCTACATAGGGCAAAATTGCCTCGGTCGTTCTGCTAAAAGGTGGTAACTCCTTAGCAACGCCTACAACTTTTACTGCCTTCATTCCACTATTTTGATTCATCTTTTCGCATTACCCAGGCATATCTAAAGGCCCATTGCGGCTTTATGGTATGTTGAACCCCTGGTAGAGAGGCCGACAACGCTTTGAGTTCTTTTAAAATAAAACCACTTTTGATGGACACTAATCCGTCGTGTTTGGCAATTTTGCTTCGTATAAAAATAGCACTAAACACCCTAAAAAAAATGTATGCCCACTTACTTCTTTGTAAATCATTGATTATCACTCCTATCTTGCTTATAGCAATGAATTTTTTTAGAAATACTGCAATCTCATCATCACTAAAATGATGCATGGTCAGGGTACATAATAAAATATCACAATTCAAGTCCTCCTTTAGTGACAATATATCCTGATTTAGATAGCTTATTTCCGGATAATCCTTAGACTGCTCTCTTGCAATGGAAAGGGCCTGTTGATTCAGGTCGATTCCGATCAGCCTGATCTTATGTCCTTTTTTCCTACAGAATGCAGCCAGGACCCTGAGCATGGCTCCAGCCCCACATCCTACATCTAAGATTGAAAGTTCTCTATGCGGATACTCTTTCAAAATTCGACCTATCGTCTTGATGATTATTCTATTACCACCAAGCAGCCTGTTAGCCCTATCAATATCTTTGAAAACAGGAGCCAACAAGGCCTTTTCCAAATTCGGATTGTCCATGAGTTCCTTTTCCCTGCTTCGCGTCGAAAAATTCATCAATTAATTAGGGGTTGCCCATGAGTGCTTTTAATAATCCTTCTTAGCACCAAAGGAGATTTAACTGCCAGTTGCATTAATTTATCGGCCCAAACCGGATGTAAGAGCATGGACTGCAATCTCCTCCCCGCAATTAAACGACGTTTAAATGTCGTCTCCCACTCATGTGCATATTGATTTTCCAATACTCTTCTGTCTGGAGATATGCTCCCAAAATATTCAAGAACGAGCTCTGCCGCCATCTTGGCGCTGTGGATGGCCATTGCCATCCCATTCCCACAAAGTGGGTGAATGAGCCCGGCCGCATCCCCACACATCAACATATGTCGCTCTACTGCCTGCTTTCTTTCAAAGGAAATCTGAGCAATGGTTATTGGTTTGTCAAATACAGGAGATGCAGAGCTCAGAAACTCTGCTAAAAAAGGATTTTGAGTAACGACTTGAGAATTAAAGTGTTCAATGTCCTTATACTTTGTAAAGATTTTATAATTAGCTAAATAGCAAAAATTTATTTCGCCTTTTTCAGTTTTCGATAGGCCGCCATAACCTCCCCGAAAATTATGAAGGGCCACAAGCTCATCAGGAAAGCCTTTTGCGTGATAGTGAGACTTGACAGCCAGCCAGGGCGATTTACTTTTTATAAAACTCCGTTGAAGGTGTTTGTCTATTCCTGATCTTTTACCATAAGCTCCAATTACAATTTCGGCAAGATAACTATGCCCGTCAACTGTCCCTAGAATAAAAGTATTCTTCTCAAAATCTACAGCCTTAACACTGCCAAATTTTACTTCAACACCCTTTTCCAAGACCTTGTTGTACAAGGCGTAATCCAAAGTGTATCGGCTTATGCCCATTCCTCCGAGAGGCAAAGGGGTAGTCAAAGTGGTGCCCTTTACGGTAGAAAGTTGAAGGGTCTTGATACTGACAGGGTTGGGTAACAGTACTCCTAATTTTTTCAGGTAGGGAGCTACTTCATTGGATAAATACTCTCCGCATACTTTATGATGCGGATATTGATGCTTCTCAATGAGAAGAATACTGAGTTGACTTTCAGATAAATGAAGCGCTGCCGTAAGCCCAGCGAGGCCTCCACCGATTATTATAACGTCATATATCTTCACTTTCGGAAGATACGTATTCCGGCAATAAAAATCCCGCTAGTAAACCAGATCAACATCCGGAATGCTAGCGGGACTTCCATAAAATGGGTGTATTACTAATTGTTTGTCTTGTCGATGGCCTCTTTCTTAAGCGCCTCACTTGCGATGATACCAAGTTCTACCCTTCTGTTCTGAGCCTTCCCCTCTGCAGTTGAATTGTCTGCCTTGGGCTGATTTTCTCCATACCATTTGGTCGTAAATCTATTGGCATCAATCCCTTGAGAAACCAAATAACGGGTAACAGATTCTGCCCGTTGCTTGGAAAGATTCATGTTATAATCGTCAGGTCCGGCACTATCTGTATGTCCTTCGACCAGAATAACAGTTTTTGGATACTCTTTAAAAATCTCTGATAGCTTGTTAAGCGTTTCTGCGGAAGTTCCTTTTACATTAGATTTGGCAGTATCAAAATGAACCCCGGCCTCTTCATTAAAGGTAACGTTTATACCTTCTCCTACACGAGTAACTTCAGCGCCTGGTATTTCCTCTTCTATCTTCTCTGCCTGCCTGTCCATTCTATCTCCAATATAGCCTCCGGCAACACCACCAATGACGCCTCCAATTATGGCGCCAAGTACCGTATTTCCTTTCCCTACATTATTTCCGATAACTCCGCCGATTACCGCACCTCCTGCAGCACCAATCACGGCACCTTTTTGTTTATTATTTGCATTTCTAGTAGCGCTACAGCCAAATACAAGCCCAAACACTACTAACATCATTAGGTTTTTTATTACGATTCTTCTCATTTTTTTAGTTTTTGGTGAATTCATAAACCAGGGTAACCGGTTCGCCGTCCACAGATACATTAGATTTAAGGGTCATTTCTTGTGAGGTTAGGTTGGCAATCGTTAGCCTGTAACCTACCCCTCCTGATATGTCTTTTAATTTCTCGTCAATAAACTTAAACTGCAGTTGGCTATTGTAGTTTTCAGCACGGTCCTGAACAGACCAGCGAATAAAACGTTCACCTCCAGAGCATAGACTGCCATCTTTTATGGTATACTTTCCAGTGCTATTGTTATCTCTGAAAAACCATTTGCTGCCTTCAAAACAGATGGCATCGGCATCGTTAAAAATAACTGCCTTAAAGGTTCCTTCGTTATTTTCAAAAGATACGTCGTTTAGTGTCCAGGTGCCACTAATTAGATTTCGTTGATCCCTGGCCACCTTGGAGACAGAACAGGAACTGATAAATAAAGTGAGTGCCAAGAGGCACAAAAGAGTTTTACGCATGATTAATGTTTTGTATTTACATATCATATACGTTAATACGACAGTTTTAGTCTAAATTTTTCGACAAATTGTAATCGAGTCAGCAAGGTGCTTGCAGAAAGTGCTAGAAACGAGAAGGTTGAGGTATAAATATTTTCTGTCTTTTTAATATGCCAGTAGCTCTGTCAGGGCTTCTGCAAAACGAGCTTTAGGTAAGTAATTGTTTTCGAGCTTCTTCGCAAATGGTATTGGTGTTTCTAAACTAGCCACTCTTTTTACCGGCGCATCCAGATACTCAAAACAATGTTCCATAACCAGGGCGGAAATATCACTCGCAATTCCTCCAAACAGACTGTCTTCCTGAAGAATGATGAGTTTGCCTGTTTTTTTAACCGAAGAATATACTGTCTCCATGTCTAGTGGATTTAGGGTTCTTAAATCCAAGAGATCCGCACTTACTTCTTTAATATCTTCCAGGGTGTCCAAGGCCCAATGTACCGCTGCTCCATAGCTTACTATGCTCACTTGTGTTCCCTCTTTTAAAACACTTGCCTTTCCAAAAGGCAGGGTATAGTATTCAGTCGGGACCTCCTGGTAAATACTTCGGTATAAGCCTTTATGCTCAAAAAAGAGTACAGGATTAGGATCATTTATGGCCGTTGCGAGCAGGCCCTTTGCATCATAGGGGAATGCCGGATAGACCACTTTTAAGCCCGGTGTTTTGGTAAACCAAGCCTCGTTGGTTTGAGAATGAAAAGGCCCGGCTCCTACTCCTGCACCGCAAGGCATTCTGATCACAACATCGGCCTTTTCGCTCCAGCGATAATGCACCTTCGCAAGGTAGTTTACAATCGGATTGAAGCCGGTACTCACAAAATCTGCAAACTGCATCTCCATAACGGCTTTCATACCGTTTATAGACAAGCCCATGGCTGCCCCTACCACCGCAGATTCGCATATGGGCGTATTCCTGACCCGCTCTTTGCCAAACTGCGACATAAACCCTTCGGTAATCTTAAAAACACCCCCGTAATCTGCTATGTCCTGCCCCATTATGATCAGTTGATCATACCTCTCCATAGACTGTCTTAGGCCCTGGGATACGGCGTCAACTAATCTAATTTTTTCTGTTTGTTCTTTTGCTTTAACTTCTTGATATACAAAATCTTTGTATACATCTTTTAATTCATTACTTAAATCTACTGAAATCTCTTCTTCATCAAAAGCTAACTGAAGGTTTTTATCAATTTCTTCTTGTATTTCGACCTTTAAATTCTGTATTATGTCCTCAGTAAGTATCTGTTCTTCCAGAAGGGATTTTTCGTAATTATCGATGGGGTCCTTTTTGGCCCAGGTTTCCATGAGCTCGGCAGGCACATACTTCGTGCCGCTCGCTTCTTCATGTCCGCGCATCCTAAAGGTGTTGAACTCGAGTAAAACCGGCCTGGGTTCTTTCCGCATACTTTCGGTTACCCGTTTTACTTTGGAATACACTTCAAGAATATTATTTCCATCCAGAGTATAAGCTTCCATTCCATACCCTTTCCCCTTATCAGCGATTTGCCTACATCGAAATTGTTCACTTGTAGGGGTCGAGAGTCCATAACCATTGTTTTCTACGCAGAACAACACCGGAAGATCCCAGACGGCTGCAATGTTTAGAGCTTCGTGAAAATCTCCTTCGCTGGTTCCTCCCTCCCCTGTGAAAACAGCGGTAACCTGTCTATTATCCTGAAGTTTATCTGCCAAAGCTATCCCATCTGCTACTCCTAGCTGTGGACCTAAGTGAGATATCATGCCCACAATTTTATGCTCCTGACTTCCAAAATGAAAGCTACGATCCCGGCCTTTGGTAAATCCGCTGGCTTTTCCCTGCCATTGGGCGAAGAGCCTGTAGAGTGGGATGTTTCTTGTGGTAAAGACTCCAAGGTTCCGGTGCATAGGTAAGATATACTCTTCAGGAAGAAGTACAGAAGTCACTCCAACCGCGATGGCTTCCTGCCCAATCCCACTGAACCATTTTGAGATCTTGCCTTGCCTAAGAAGAATGAGCATTTTCTCCTCAATCATCCTTGGTTTGAGCATAGCTTTATATAAGTGTAGTTGAATTTCTTTACTAATACCTTTATTGAGGTACTGCATTTTGTATTCCTTTGCTTTCAATCCGGATGTACTCAAAGTAACTTGTTTAAACACTGCAAATCTATGCAATTGCAAGGCTATTTTTGCCCATAATATTTAGTAACTTTGAAAGAACTATAAAATTGTACAACATGAGCGCAATTCCAAGCGTAGATCTACGAGATTTTGTATCAGGCGACGAAGACAGAAAACAGAAATTTATAAAAGAAATTGGCGCCGCCTTCGAAGAAATAGGTTTTGTAGCCCTAAGGGGGCATTTCCTTTCTGATAAGTTGGTAGACGATCTTTATTCTGAGATAAAAAAGTTCTTTGCCTTACCCCAGGAGGTAAAAGACATGTACGAAATTGAAGGTATAGGAGGGCAAAGGGGATACACGTCTTTTGGTAAAGAGCATGCCAAAGGCAGAAAAGAAGGAGATTTAAAGGAGTTCTGGCATTTTGGACAGTATGTAGAAAACAACCCCAAACTGGAAGCCGAATACCCAGATAATGTTGAAGTGACCGAACTGGAACAGTTTAATGAGGTAGGCAGGGAAACCTATAAGATGTTAGAGAAAACGGCCAAATATGTTTTACGAGCGCTTGCCCTTCATCTGGACCTTAATGAGAACTATTTTGATGAGTACATAAAGAATGGAAATTCCATTTTGCGCCCTATTCATTATCCTCCTATTACTTCCGAACCTAAAAATGCGGTAAGAGCTGCTGCGCATGGGGATATTAACCTTATAACCCTCTTAATGGGTGCTCACGGTAAAGGGCTACAGGTAAAGAATCATGCAGACGAATGGGTAGATGCCATTGCGGAACCAGATCAGCTCATGATCAATGTAGGTGATATGCTTTCGCGACTATCAAACAACAAATTAAAGTCGACCATTCACCAGGTTGTAAATCCTCCACGAGAGCTATGGGGTACTTCTCGCTATTCCATTCCGTTCTTTATGCACCCCATAAGTGAAATGCCTCTAAATTGTCTTGAAAATTGCGTGGATGAGGAGCATCCAAAACAATTTCAAGATACTACTGCCGGAGAATTTTTACATGAACGGCTTATAGAATTAGGGCTGATAAAAAGCTAAAAATGATAAAGCGTATTTTCGTTTTAGCTGGTCTCCTATGCCTGTTTATTACTTCTGCTCAAGAAAAGGACAACAAGTTCCAGGCTAAAGTAAACAGCCTTGATAACACCCTTGAGACCTTGTATGGCGTAATTTCAGGCGAAAAAGGAGAAGCAAGGGACTGGGAACTGTTTAAGTTCCTGTTTCACCCAGACGCAAAGCTTATCCCTTCAGGAAAGACAAAGGAGGGTACTTTTAGTGCTCGCTACATAACTCCGGTAGATTATGAAACCACCTCCGGAAAGTGGTTAGTAGAAAATGGTTTTTTTGAAAAGGAGATTCACCGGAAGGTAGACACTTTCGGCAACATCACCCAGGTTTTCAGCACCTATGAGTCGTTTAGGAGTGAAAAAGATACCGTCCCATTCATGAGGGGCATCAACAGCATTCAATTATTAAATGATGGGAATCGCTGGTGGATTATCAATATTTACTGGATGCAGGAGTCAGAAGAAAATCCAATTCCCGAAGCCTATTTACCAGAATAAATTCTAAACAGATCGACTTATGGATCTACAGGATCAACTAAAAAACCTATTCCCGGATCATCAACCTTCGGAGCCCGAGCCGGAGAAGAAAGACCAGATGGACTTTTGGATGCAAGACGACCCTATTATCTGCAAATATGAGAAGAGGAAAGGAAAACCTATTACCATACTTGAAGGGTATACCGGAGCTGATGCAGATTTCAAAAAGCTCTCACAACTTTTGAAAACCAAGCTCAGCGTTGGAGGCACTTACAAGAATGAGCGTATAATGATCCAGGGTGACTACAGGGATAAAATCATGGAAATCCTTATTGATATGGGCTTTAGAGTAAAACGAGTGGGCGGATAGGAATTTCTCCTGATGCTGTTATTTGTTATTCGTTGCGCAGTTTTCTGTTAATTTTTTTTGTTTTTTTCTATTTAATATTACTTTTAGGAGATTATAATCTAACAACTAAACTAGAATGAGTTCCCAACTGCATATTACTAACGGGGATAGTTTTACCCAAAGGTTGGAAAAATTACAATTAAAGGGCGAGATTATCACCTGGCGAGAAATGCTTTGCGAGGGAAAAACAGAAACCAATGTAGGTTCTGAATCGTTCTGGAAAACACGTTTTGATTTTCTTCACAAAAACTACAAGGTAAGCAAGTCTTGGTTTGTAGAGAAAACACTAAAAGAATATCGCTCTCTTTGTAACCACAAGCAACAAGATCAAATCATCTTATGGTTTGAGTATGATCTGTTTTGCCAGGTGAATATGCTTGCGGTACTCAGTTGGTTGAAGACTTACAGGCGCCATGCCGAAATTTCCTTGGTTTGCAGTGGAAGAGAAGATGAATCTGATCGCCTATACGGGCTTAGCGAATTGACGGATGAACAACTTCTTTCACTATACGAAAACAAAAAGATTCTTTCTCAGAGCGACATAGAGTATGCGGATTATGTTTGGCAACTCTACTGTAGTGATAATCCCATCCGTCTAGAGAATCTTACAGATTTCGACAATTACCAGTTTGATTATCTGGGAGAAGCTATACAAGCGCACCTTAAGCGCTTTCCAAGTATTAAGAATGGACTAAATGCCATTGAAAATAGGGTCCTTGAGGTTGCAACTGAACAGAAACCGAAATCTAAAAAGGCACTATTGAGTAATATCTTGCAAAATCAAGGTTTCTACGGTTTCGGAGATTCACAATACGAAAGGGTGATCACAAATCTGAAACCGCTGTTTACTTCATGGAATCCGGTCAGGCTCTCCAAAAAAGGGAAGGAAGTCCTAGACCAAAAAACAAGTTATTATTCCTTAATTAAGGATAACGAAGCCTATTTAGGAGGTGCCCTGAAATACAATTTCCTCTACAATACCGATTCCAATAGAATTCTAAAATTATAATTAAAGCATTGCATGCAACTTGGGCCGTCGGAATTGATTCTTAATGCCGATAACAGCATTTATCACCTTAGTTTACTACCTGAAGATATAGCAGATACCATCATTACCGTTGGAGATCCGGATCGGGTGTGGGATGTATCCAAGTATTTCGATTTTATTGAGGTTGAAAAGAACAAAAGGGAATTCAGGACACATACGGGCCGCCTTAACGACAAGCGCTTAACGGTCATATCTACAGGCATAGGCACAGATAACATAGACATTGTAATGAATGAGCTAGATGCTTTAGTCAATATAGATTTTGAGTCCAGAGCGCTTAAACCAGAACAACGTTCCCTTGATATTATCCGCATTGGTACTTCCGGAGCTATCCAGGAAGATATTCCTCTAGACTCTCTTTTGCTCAGCGAGTTTGCCATGGGCTTTGATAACCTATTGCATTTTTATGACAGCGAAGAAATTCAATTCCCGGACATCCAACTCGCTTTCATTGATCAAACAGAATGGTCCGTCTTTAAATCGATTCCTTATGTGGTCAGATGCGATGAGACACTGTTGACACAATTGAAGTCGAGCCAGGTACAAACGGGTTTTACGGCCACCAATGTCGGGTTTTACGGGCCGCAAGGAAGAAATTTGCGAATAGCGCCGGAAGATGAAAATTTAAAAGACAAACTAACCGCTTTCGAATTTGAAGGATATCGTATTACTAACCTGGAAATGGAAACCTCAGGTATTTATGGGCTGTCCAGACTTTTAGGTCACAGGGCCGTTTCACTGAACTGTATCCTTGCGAATAGAAGCACAGGGGAGTTTTCATTACATCCAGAAAAAGCTGTTGACGAGATGATACAGTACGCTTTGGAAAGGCTAACAACCTAATTAAATCAATTGCAAATGAAGGAAGTTCGCATAATTGGTGTTCCAGAACACTTTAACCTCCCATGGCACTTGGCTATTGAGGAAGGAGCTTTCAAAGATCGAGGCATTGCGCTGAGATGGACCGATATACCGGAAGGCACCGGAAGAATGTGTCAGATGCTCGCCGGTAATGAAACGGATCTTGCCATTATCCTAACAGAGGGAGTCGTTAAGAGTATAGCAGAAGGAAATCCCTCTAAAATTGTACAGGAATATATTGCTTCTCCCCTCCTCTGGGGTATTCATGTAGCTGCTAAAAGTACGTTTCAAAGCATTTCCGACTTAGAAAACAGCAGAGCTGCAATAAGCAGGTTTGGAAGCGGAAGTCATTTAATGGCTTATGTGAATGCACAAAAGGAGCATTGGGATACCTCTGTTTTCAAATTTGAAGTGATTAACAATTTAGATGGCGCGGTTAAAGGTTTAACAGAAGGCAGAGCGGATTACTTTATGTGGGAGCATTTTACAACCAAACCCCTGGTAGACCAGGGTGTTTTTAGAAGATTGGCAGATTGCCCCACCCCATGGCCATGCTTTGTCATTGCGGCCACAGATGAGTTTTTAAAAAATAACGCCAATACTTTAGATCATATCCTGGAGGTGATTAATCTCTATACCTCAGAATTCAGGCAAATTCCTAGTATTGATAGAACACTCGCTAATCGTTATAAACTGCAGTTGGAAGATGTGCAAAAATGGTTGTCAATTACCAGGTGGAGTCAAGATCAAATAAAAATTGAAACTATTGATTATGTGAAAGATACATTAATTGACTTAAAGTTAATTGAAGCTCAAAATAAAACCGTTCAGATCTTAAGCCAATAACTTACCATTGTATTGGTACCCCTCCATTTCTTTGCAATATTTCGTTCGTTTTACTAAAATGCCGGTTCCCAAACCACAACCCTCTATTAGCACTCAAAGGCGATGGATGTCCGGAAGTAAGTATGTGATGCTTGCTTCTATCTATGAGTGCAGCTTTCCGTTTAGCAAAGCCGCCCCAAAGCAAGAAAATCACACCTTCCTTCTGGATGGATATCTTACGGATAACGGCATCAGTAAAAATTTCCCACCCTTTGTTTTGGTGACTTCCAGCCTGATTAGCCCTAACAGTAAGCGTGGCATTAAGCAATAATACTCCTTGGTCTGCCCATCGCTCAAGATTACCGCTTTTGGGATACGGCTTCCCTATATCCGTTTCAATTTCCTTAAAAATATTGATAAGCGAGGGAGGGTGCGGAATACCGTCTTTTACCGAAAAGCACAAACCATTTGCCTGGTTGGGGCCGTGATAAGGATCTTGCCCTATGATCACCACCTTTGTCGCATCAAAAGAACTTCTGTCAAAGGCCGCAAAGATTTCTCTACCTTTTGGATAGCACTTATTTCTGGCATATTCTGCTTTTACAAATTTTATCAGTTCGTGGAAATATGGCTGTTCAAATTCTTGGGCAAGCTGTTGTTTCCAGCTCTCCTCAATAGCTACTGACATTTAGAAATATATTTTTGCTGAGAAATTAAAAATAGTAATATCTTTCCTAAGAATACCTTATTTAATAGCTATATGGCTTTATTTCGAAAGTTCAAATTTCCTACTGCCCATACCATTCTTTTTATTATCGCCGCTTTTGTCGCCTTATTGACCTGGCTCATTCCCTCTGGGCAGTACGATCGGCTCTCCTATGATACTGAAAATGATGTCTTTATCAGAGTAAGTAAAGATGAATCGACCACTATTGCAGCAAAGCAAGAGGAGTTGTCTGCCCTAAATATTAAGATCCCTCTACAAAAATTTAAGGATGGAGCCATTTCAAAACCCATAAGTATTCCTGGCAGTTATACAAGCCTAAAAGGGCAACCTCAAGGCCTTTGGGCCTTTATACAAGCTCCTATTAAAGGCATAATACAAGCTTCAGATATCATACTATTGGTCCTAATTATTGGAGGCCTGGTGGCCATTG
>JBFOMC010000298.1:0-6366 GCA_040830565.1 Flavobacteriaceae bacterium | reverse complement strand
GAATCGCCGGGGATTAGGAAACCCCATTGACCGAGGTACTGGGGCAATTTTTTTTAATACGAAATACCGCCATACCTGGATAGATAAAAATTTGTTTGTGCTTCAG
This sequence comes from Flavobacteriaceae bacterium, assembly GCA_040830565.1. Taxonomy (GTDB): domain Bacteria; phylum Bacteroidota; class Bacteroidia; order Flavobacteriales; family Flavobacteriaceae; genus JAFMPW01. The sequence goes on along the minus strand of JBFOMC010000298.1, from coordinate 6,260 downwards.
AGTAATGTGTTTATTGATGGGGGTTCCTGGAGAAATCCGGGGGGCGACTTTGGCGATTTCAGTGATGAGCAAAACATCAGGATTTACCCCGGAGTTGGTATTCGGTTCATACACAAACGTATCTTTAACGCTATTTTTAGGATCGACTATGGCTACGGCATTACCAAAGATCCTGCACGTGGCATAGTTTTTGGAATTGGACAGTATTTTTGATAATCTTTGTATTAAATTCCAAATTGTGAAGAGAGTCGGGTGGTTTGTTTTGATGGTAATGCTGTTGCATCATGGAGTAGGGGTCTCCCAGGATTCTTTACAAGTTGCCATTGCCGAAAAAGGAGATGGGATCTATTCACTACTCAGAAAGCAAGGCGTAAATCCTTATGAACTATACGATGATTTTGTTGCCTTAAATAAGGATAATTTGAGAGACAGCGTGCATCTTTATGAAGGTCTTGCCTATAAACTTCCCGCAGTAATCAGAAAGACAGATTCGCTCCCAAAATTGGACGCCAAACCTGCTTCCGTTGCGGGCATTAGCTATCCCATATTTGGCCCCAAACATGAAGTCATAGAAATTAAGAGTGAGCGCCTGAAGGGGACGGTTTACTACCTTATTTCTGGCCATGGAGGACCAGATCCGGGGGCCATGACCAAATACGTTGGCACCTCAATTTCTGAAGACGAATATGCCTATGACGTTACCCTCCGTCTGGCTCGGGAGTTACTTTCTCATGGGGCCAAGGTCTATGTAATTATTCGGGATCCGAATGATGGCATTCGTGATGACCGGATTTTAGAAATGGACAAGGATGAGGTGACTTACCCAAATGACAAGATCCCCCTGAACCAGGTGGCCCGACTTAAACAGCGTGTCAGGGCAGTAAATAAACTCTATCAGAAACACAAAGGAAAGCATCAACGGTTAATAGTTACTCACGTAGATAGCCGAGGAAAAGGCCAAAACATCGATGTCTTTTTCTATCATCATGAGAAGAGCAGAAGTGGAAAAAAATTGGCCGAAAGCATTCATAAGACTTTTAAGAAGAAATACAAAAAATATCAGCCTAACAGAACCTATACCGGCACCTTTCAAGACAGAAGCGGCTTATACCTTGTTAAGAATACTTACCCGGCAATGACCTACATTGAGATTGGCAACATCCGAAATAAAAAAGACCAACGCCGAATTTTGGATCCCGATAACCGCCAGGCTCTCGCCAAATGGATCAGCGAAGGGGTTTTATTGGATTATGAAAAATAATCTAAAACCTTTAGGACTAGACTACCACATTACGCCGATAATACTGATATAGTTTTTCCGGGCCTGCTCCCAGGTAGTGGTTAAGATGGATCATACCAAAATGGTATTGCAGTTGTACCATGCCTCTTTCCTCGTATCTTCTAGCCGAGGTCTGTACGCGCTGGGGAAGTATTTTAAAATAGGTTTTTTTGTACAGCCTTCCGATAAACTCATTGTCCTCGTAGACAATATAGTCCTCGTTAAAGCCTTTTGCCTTAAAGAAGAGTTCTTTGGTTATGAAGAGGGATTGGTCTCCCCCTCTGCATAGCGTATGATTTATTCTTGTAAACCAGGCAAAGAAGCTTAGAAAACGGCTGTCGCTATCGAACCGCATTTGAAAGCAACCTACTTCATGATCTTCCTCAATCGCCCTTAGAATACTCTCATCAAAATGTTTGGGAGGTAAGGTATCTACATGTAGGAAATAAAGAATATCTCCGCTGGCATTTTTGGCACCCCGATTCATTTGTTTAGCGCGTCCTTTAGGCGAGTTAATGACCGATGCTCCCTGCTCCATGGCCAGATTGGCAGTATTGTCCCTACTGCCGCCGTCAATTACGAGGATCTCCTTAATATTGTTTGGGTTGCTATGCTCTTCCAAATACTGCAGTACCCTAAGAATGCAAGCTTCTTCATTCAATACCGGTATAATGATGCTAATTCGGGGGTTACTTTTTTTCATTTAAACTCCAATCGTATTTTAAGTACTTAATCTTGGCATTGGGAGCGACGTTTACCGTGCTGAACTGATCTATATAGGTTCTTAGGGAACCACCTACCCTAAAATCTTTCTTGTACCACTTAAAAATGTTCGAAAGCTCAAGCCTGTCCTTGGTTATTTTATTGCGGGTAGGGTCATTAATAAAGTCCTTGCTGGCTTGTTCTAATAGCGCCTGCGTATTTGCCGAAGTAAAGGCGATATTGAGCAATTTAGGACAGGAAAAAGAGGCGCAGTTAATAGCAAAATGTATTCTGGGCTCATTCATTTTTCTGAGGATCTTATGTTCAATATGGCCAAGCGATAACATTTGGTCCCCGACCTTTATCCATTTTCTACTCCAGGGGCTATTAATGTCTTTGATGCTCTTTGTAGGATAATTATCCAGGATGAGTTTTACGGTTCCGGCATTATACAAGTTGATATAATAAGCAAGGAGTTCGTTCTTACCCGATATTGGGTCAGGAACATGTTGTGCCAAATATTCCAGGTAGTCCGTAAGCGGCTGCTTGTCTTTATGAAAGTTTTTGTAGTCTACATTTCCATGAATATCCACATGCCTTTTTAAGAGCATATCCCAACTGCTGTGATCAATAGGTGCCCCAGGCTCCGAAAGGGATTCATGAGAGGCCATGGAAGTGGTATTGGCCTGTGCCGTATTTTGCTGAAAGTCACAGTTTGAAGCCAGCATTCCAAAAAACAAGAGTATTACGGAAGACATTTTATGGGGGTTGGGAACATTCATCTAAGACGTATCGGGAGTTTCACCAGAGATCTACTTGCCTTAAGGCCGCAATACAACGTACTGAATATTGAAATGCAGGGAATTATGAATATGAAGATATAGACCATACTCGGGTTCTTTTTCAATTAGCATATAATCTTTGACGTAGGAGCTTTAAAAATCTTACGCTAAGTTCTCAGAAATGCTTTTAACAACATCCCCCTCCATCATAATGCCAGGTGCTTTCGCTCACATGTATTTCATTGTTGCTGGCTGCCAACGCGGCTGCTGTTTTATCGCAAACGGCAAGGGGCTGATTTTGTAACAATACATGTCCGGCATTGTCGTCAAAGTATTCCTCATCACCAAAATAGATTGCAGTTTTTCCTGTAAAAATACAGGGCCCATCCTCTGGCATTGGATCCTTAATGGCCGCAATTTCAATAGATTCTATATGGATTAACTCATCTGTAGGATAGTGATTTGGCGATAATACCCGATAAGATTTCCGTGCTCTGATCTCAATAGTACCAAAACCGGCATCAGTAAGCACCTTTACATATTCGGCAATTGAAATACTTCCGCTTAGACAAAGCGCTCTTAGTCTGTCGTCGTTTCTCAGCGTTTCATTCATAGGTTGCTCACAAACAGGATCGCTCATGACCAATCTTCCATGGGGCTTTAAAACCCGATACATTTCGGCAACCGCTTTTTTTAGATCATCAGCTTTAAAAATATTGAAAAGACAATTTTGCGCTGCCACGTCTATGCTTTCATCTTCTATAGGAAGATTAAGAGCGTCTCCCTTTACTAACTTCACAAAATCGCTTTTGAACCAATCATTCTCTTCCTCAGCAATTTTAAAATTGGCCCTGGAAGCCTCGAGCATTTCATCTACCACATCAACTCCAATTACACCTTCTTTTTGACGAGAAAAATAGGAGAACTGCAGCAACTCCATTCCTCCTCCAACGCCCACATAAAGCACTTTTGGATTGTTCACGAGATCCTGGGCAGATACCGTGCTACCACAACCATAATTCATTTCCTGCATAATCTTAGGAATAGACAGCCCGGGGAACTGCCAAACGGGATTTGTAGTACAACATAGTCCAACTTCCGGGGCTAATGCAGCCTCCTTATACAAATCGTTTGTTACTTCTAAATAGCTCATATAATTTGATTACTGATTACTGATTGCCGCTCTAAAGCACTCGAATGAGTTCTTTAAATAGTTTTATCATTTTGGGTTCTGTCTTCCCTGCAATTTCTATAATTTCCTGAATGTTAACAGGTTGTAGGTTATCCGGATCACATTCATCGGTCAATACTGATACTGCTATTACTGGTAGTCGTAAATGATTGGCAACAATTACTTCTGGCACTGTGCTCATTCCAACTGCATCAGCACCTAAAGTTTTCAGCATCCTGTATTCGGCTTTTGTTTCCAGTTGAGGTCCGTAAACCGAAGCATACACCCCTTTTTGAAGAGGGATTTGTTTATCGGCAGCTATTTTCTCAATTGCCGTTCGCATTTCCGGATCATAGGGTTCAAGCATATCTACAAATCTGTCTCCGAATTCGGCAACATTCTTAAAGGCCAAAGGAGACCTTCCTTGCAAGTTGATATGGTCTTCAATAAGCATAATTTCGCCCTTCCTGAAGTTTAGGTTTATGGCTCCTGCGGCGTTGGAAATAAAAAGCTTTTTAATCCCCAATAAATGCATCACCCTAACAGGATAGGTGACGTCTAGAAGATCATAACCTTCATAAAGATGGAATCTTCCCTGCATGACCACCACCTTCTTTTGCTGGATAGTTCCGAAGATGAGTTTCCCAGAATGAAACTCTACCGTTGCCAAAGGGAAGAAGGGAATATTATTATAATGGGCTACCACCGCATCTTCTATTTCATCTACTAGTTTCCCGAGACCGGTGCCCAGGACAATCCCTATTTCAGAACTGTCAAAACCCTTATTTTTAAGATAAGCGACAGATTCTTCAAGTTGTTGTTTCGTCATTTGTCATGTGTTTTAAGAATGTTGCGAAAGCTGCATTGTCTTTAATGTCCTCGTATACATCAATATCATTTCTAGGCTCAAGTAATGCAACTTTTTCGTCTTTGAGATCGTTCAAGCTGCTAGAAAGCACACTACTCATGCCCCAGGACTTATCTTTGAATAATGCTGGTTTAAAGGCCTTCATACCCATCAAATAGTAGCCCCCGTCATTGGCCGGACCCAAGACAAAATCGTTTGTCTTTAAACAATCAAATGCCTTTTCAAGATCTTCCGGAGACAGATCATACATATCACTTCCAATGATGATGATTCTTTTGTAACCGGCCTTAAAACCATCTCTGAACGCCTGGGCCATTCGTTCTCCCAAATCACTTCCTTTTTGAAGGGCCTTGGCATAAGTACGCTTTGGCCATATGTCATTTTCCCATATAGCTTCTGAATAATATACCGTTTTGCTGACCTTTAGACGCTGTGTAATATTGACGGTATGTTGAAGTAAAAACCTATAGACTTCCAGGGCTGCAGGATCTCCTATGGTCGCCGCGAGCCGTGTTTTGCATTTTCCTAATTCAGGATTTCGGGTAAAAATTAAGAGGAGGTCTTCTTTGTTTGTCAAGCGTTTAAATTTTAGTATTTAATGAGGGTAGGTAGGCGCTTTTATTCTTTCTTCCGATTTTTTGGCTGCGGATAGATCTTGTCTGCATTTTTGAGTAGTTTTCCCCATTGCCTATCAAAAGCGTGCACTTTATTGGTTCGGTCTCCCTGTGGATCAAAAACAGGATTGCCCTGGTTTTTCCATTCAAAGATACCGCCATAGAGATTTTTTACATCGGTAAATCCGGCCGCCATCAATCGTTCTCCAATTTCTTCAGATCGCACTCCAATAGAACAATATACAACAAGCGGCTTGCCCCTGTTTTCAATCTTGTTCACTACGCTATCCAGAGAAAAAGCCTCGTAACCTACCCAGATGGCATTTTTTAGATGACTTACCTCAAACTCTTCTTTTTTCCTTGTATCGAGCAGTAGTACTCCTTCTGACTTGCTCAGTTCCCCGATGCTGATATAAGGCACACTTTCCGTATTGAATTTGCTCAAGGTAGCGTCAATAGACTTCTGAGCAAAGCTTGTGCTCACAAAAACAAAAAACAACAGCATAAAGACCGTTCTCGTGTAATACATAAGAGAGAAAGAAATTTTTGACAAAGATACTATATTGCTGATAGTTTGGCCGCTTATGAATGTCTTTAGGGGCGTAAAAAATATTAGCTATTTTTATCTAAACGTAGAAAAAATATGAGAACATCTGTGAGAGTATTACTTTTAGCATTTTTTGTCTCCGCACTGTTTTCTTGCAAGGACAGAGCAAAAGAAGCTTCAACAACTGAAATTACCCCATTGGAAGGAGAAAAATTCAAGGAGGCCTACAGGCCGCAATTTCATTTTACCCCGGAAGAAAAATGGATGAATGACCCAAATGGCCTGGTCTATAAGGAT
>JBFOMC010000297.1:0-3005 GCA_040830565.1 Flavobacteriaceae bacterium | reverse complement strand
GAGGCCGATATACTTGGAGCACAAGCCGTAGGATTTCATACCTTGCATTTCAACGCACATAATGACCCACTGCACGATTATTGCGAAATGATTCATGATTTGGTTGAAATAAAAAAGTATTTATAGAGTTATATAAGAGACAACTTTAGAGCAAAAATACCATAAGAAATGGTGACCAATCCTAACACAACCATTTATAAAGGTATATACAAATGAAAAGCGTCTCAGTATATTTAATCGCGGTGCTTCTAAGCTTAGGGGTACTTTTCTCATGTGCAGAGAAACAGGATTTTGATCAGTATGATGATATCAGTGTTACCCCGACCATTGAGGGTAGCATTTTGTATGTCGAATCTCCAGAACGGATAATCAACCAGATTGTTGGAGTAAATTTCTTTTCTCAGATTTTCAATTTTGATGCCTTTAGCGAGGATTTTATTGCGGAGCGCGTGCTAGATGGGGTAGTGACTTATGAGGTGGAAAATACCACAAGTAAGGAATTAGACATTACTGTAGAATTTCTGGATGATGGAGACAATGTCCTGGATACCGAGAGCTTTGCGATAGACCCTGCTCCGACAGCCATTCTAAGAAGAGAAATAGCCTACGGCGGAATGTCTGGCCGTAGTATAGATATCATTAGAAACACTTCTAGTTTACGTGTAAGTGCGGAAAACCTTGGGGACAATACAAGTACTTCCAGTTTACCTGATCCTAAAATTGTTTTGCGCTCAAGTGCCAGATTAAGGATCCGTTTAAAATGAGAAAATTCAAGTTTGTTTTTATAGCCCTCCTATTGGGATATGCTACCTTGTGCGCTCAGAATAAGCAGATTCTGTACGATTTTACAGAGGTACCCCAGGCTCTAATGATCAATCCGGGAATGCAAACCAGCTACAAATGGTATGCGGGGATTCCTTTACTCTCAGGAACGTCTTTTCAGGCCGGGACCAGCGGGATCACCGTGCATGATATTTTCGCAGATGATGGGGTAGACATTAACCAGAAGATCAGGGAGAAGGCGGTTTTTGGTATGGAAATTACTGATGAACTTAGCGGTACATACCAAATAGAACTGCTAAGCGGAGGTTTTAGAAATAAGAACAGGCCTTCGGATTTCTACTCTTTCGGAATTTATAACGAGGGTGATGCAATTGGCTATTGGTTCAAAGACCTGGCCATTTTAGCGTGGCAGGGAAATGCTGATCAATTAGGCAGAGAGTTTGATTTAAGTCATCTGAAAACAAGGGGAGAGATTCTTAATGTATTTCATTTTGGCGTAAACCGGCAAATGAACAATAAGCTTACCCTGGGTGCCAGAGCTAAAATTTACTCAGGGATCATCGACTTTAATTCTACGAACAATGATGGCCATTTCGTAACCAATGTTGGCCAGAATAATTTACTTGCAAATACCCTGGTTGCAGATATGCTGCTGAGAACCTCAGGTATAGAAGGAATAAGAGACGTACTTAATGACGACACCGTTGATGATGGCTCCGGAATTAGCAGGATTATTACAAAAAGAGGCTTTTTTGGCGGGGACTTAGGACTTGGTTTCGATTTGGGCTTTAGTTATAACCTTAATGAGCGTACTGTAATCACGGGAAGTCTATTGGATGTCGGGTTTATATATCACAGCGGTGATACCAGGAATTTTTCGCTCAGGGGAAGTGCCACCGTGGAGGGAGTAGAGATTATTCTACCAGATGCCCTTTCCGATCCTAATGCAGATTTTTGGCAGAATCTGGTTGATGAAATTGAAGCTTTAGTTCCTTTTGAGGAAAACAACAATAGTTATATCACATTCAGGCCTACCAAGTTGTATTCCTCTCTTCGATATAACTTTGGCGAACCTGTACAATCAAGAGAAGACTGTGACTGTAATTATAAGGTGACAGGGAGAAGTAGTAGCAGAATTCAGTACACCAATAGCCTTGGCGGACAGTTGTATGCCATCAACCGGCCAAGAGGCCCTCAAACCGCCCTTAGCGCATTTTATCTAAGAAGGTTTGGTACGGCAATGACTGTTAAAACTACCTACACTATAGACAAGTTTTCAAAGACCAATATAGGTCTTGGATTAAGCTTCCAGGCCGGCCCTGTAAACTTTTACGCAATGGCTGATAACTTACTGGCCTACAGGAATATAGCCGACAGTCATTACGCTTCTTTTCAATTAGGATTAAATATCATATCTTGGGGAGAGAAATGATATAATATCCCCTATGAAGAAGACCATTTTCACGCTTTTTTTTCTTGGAGTTTTTGTGAGCAGTGCTCAGGCTCAACTCAATGAATACAAATACATTATTGTTCCCAAAAAGTTTGAAGACTTTAAAAGAGAAAATCAATATCTAACCAGTACCCTGGTTAAACACCTGTTTGTTGAAAGAGGTTTTAATGCGGTCTATGAGGATGCTCTTCCAGACGAACTCTTCAATGATAGATGTCTTGGATTAATAGCCGAAATAAAGGATGAATCGAGCATGTTTGTGACCAAGGCTTCGCTAGTGTTGAGAGACTGTAAGACACAAGAAGTATTTAGCACCCAGCAAGGTTCTAGTAAGGAGAAGGATTTTAAGATTTCCTACGGGGAAGCCTTGCGTGAAGCTTTTAGATCTTTTGATGGGATAGACTATTCATATACGCCAAAATCTGTGAATACCACTACAGAACCGGTAACGGTCAGTTTCAAAAATGATGTAAAGCAGTTAGAGGAAAACAAACCGGAGGCAGAATCTGTAACTGAAAAAGTTGAAAACGTGGCAGAAGAAACTATGACGGCTGAGGTTAAAAAAGAGGCTGTTGTCGAACAGCAGGCGACACCAGAGGAGCAAAGTTATAAAAACAAGACACCCGAGCCTTCGGATATAAAAAAAGCAGCGCCTCCACCAGCTGTTGAAACCACGGAAGAACCAGTAATGGAGGTAGAGATGTCCGATGTTCTTTACGCTCAACCTATTGCCAATGGTTTTCAATTGGTAGACAGTAGCGCAAGGGTG
>JBFOMC010000296.1:0-2170 GCA_040830565.1 Flavobacteriaceae bacterium | reverse complement strand
GCCTTTATCCATGTGGGAGAAAAGTTTATCAAGGATGCCAGGTTTGGGTTTCTAAACAAAATTATGCTTACCCCATCTCATCACAGAGTACACCACGCAAGGAATCCGCTCTATATGGACACCAATTTTTGCAACCTCCTAAATATATGGGATAGGGTTTTTGGCACCTACCAGGAAGAGGATAAGCAAGTTGAAATTGAGTATGGGATTACCCGCGAAATGAACTCCGGAAATTTCTTTGATGTCTATTTTGGAGAGATCATAGCCCTGGCCAAAGACGTCTATAGGGCCCCCGGCATCTTAAATAAGATCAACTACCTTATAATGCCTCCGGGATGGAGTCATACTGGAGAGCATAAAACGGCAAAAATGGTCAGATCTAAGTATTTAAATCAGCTGAAATCTTAGATACCAGCCACCGCCTTAATCTCATCTATTATTTTATCTGCAAGCGAATCTGCAGCCACTTGACTCTTGGCCTCCGTATAAATTCGGATTATAGGTTCTGTATTAGACTTTCTCAGATGCACCCAGTTTTCGGGGAAGTCAATTTTTACTCCATCAATGGTAGAGAGTTCTTCATTTTTGTATCGCTCCTCCATAGATCTTAAAATTCCGTCTACGTCCAGATCCGGAGTTAACTGTATCTTCTTCTTACTCATAAAATAGCTGGGATAACTATCTCTTAGATCTTTTACTGTACCTCCGCGTTCCGCCATGAGCATTAGAAACAAGGCCGTTCCTACCAAGGAGTCTCTGCCGTAATGACTTTCGGGATAAATGATCCCTCCATTTCCTTCACCCCCTATAATAGCCTCGGTTTCCTTCATCTTAATGACCACATTTACCTCGCCAACCGCCGCTGCGGAATAACTCCCGCCATGTTTTTCTGTGACATCTCTAAGGGCCCTTGAGGAAGAGAGATTAGAAACCGTATTCCCTTTGGTCTTTCCCAGCACATAATCTGCACAGGCCACCAAAGTGTATTCTTCGCCAAACATTTCTCCCTCATTGGTGATAAAGGCAAGTCTGTCTACATCCGGATCTACCACAATGCCAAAATCGGCCATTTCCTTAACCACCAGCTCACAAATATCCCCGAGATGTTCCTTCAAAGGTTCGGGATTGTGAGGAAAATGCCCCGTAGGGTCGCAATACAATTTAACCACCTCTACCCCCAAAGCTTCAAGGAGCTTTGGAATGGCTATTCCTCCTGTAGAGTTTACCCCATCAACTACCACTTTAAATCCGGCGCGTTTAATTACTTCTGCGTCCACCAAAGGTAGATCGAGTACTTCCTGTATATGTAAATCTATATAAGCGTCATTCTTAGTTATCGTTCCTAGATGATCTACCTCCGAAAATTCAAAGCCTTCTTTTTCGGCCAACTCAAGAATAATCGCCCCCTGAGTGGCATTGAGAAATTCCCCTTTTTCGTTCAACAATTTTAAAGCATTCCATTGTTTCGGATTATGACTGGCAGTCAAAATTATACCCCCATCTGCCTTTTCAAGCGGCACCGCTACCTCAACGGTAGGGGTGGTAGATAATCCAAGATCTACTACATCTATCCCTAAACCTACTAGCGTAGCCACCACAAGGTTCTGTATCATTTCGCCAGAGATCCTTGCATCCCGGCCGATGACGACTTTCAAAGCTTCTTTTTGAGAATAATCCCTAAGCCAGGTTCCGTAGGCTGCAGCGAATTTAACTGCATCTATCGGAGTTAAATTGTCTCCGGGAACTCCCCCTATGGTACCCCTGATTCCCGAAATGGACTTTATTAATGTCATACTGCTGAAAAAGTTTTTGCAAATATACAGGTCTGTCCTATAATCTATGTTTGTAATTCGTAAATTCAACTTCAATTTTATGAACAGCTTCTCATGAACTTCCTTGCTCATATTTATTTGTCCTTCGGGGATGATGAAATCACCATAGGGAATTTTATAGCCGACAGCATTCGAGGAAAAAAATATAAGCACCTTCCAGAACGAGTACAAAAAGGAGTTATTCTTCACAGGGCCATAGATACCTTTACAGATGCTCATCCCACTGTGAGGCAAAGCAGTAAAAGACTTCACGAAAACTACAGCCATTACAGCAGAGTAATTGTCGATATATTTTACGATCACTTTTTGGCCAAAAACTGGAAAAATTATTCAGATAT
>JBFOMC010000295.1:0-32393 GCA_040830565.1 Flavobacteriaceae bacterium | reverse complement strand
GGAGAAGGATTGTTCTTTGCCACTTTAAGAGGTCCGGGTACAGTATATATCCAATCCTTGCCCTTTAGCAGGCTTGCAGGAAGGGTTCTCGCTTCGGTACCCCGTGGTGGAAAAGACAAGGGAGAAGGTAGTATCCTTGGGGGACTAGGAGACATTTTATCAGGAGACAATAGATTTTAAAAGCATGATGCCCGGGGCTCGAGGCGCGATGCAAGACACGGTCCTTCATTGATAAGCGCCGAAGGGTTTAAATTGAAAATGGAAAGTTGAAAATGATAACTTTACCATCAACCATCAACCATCAACCATCAACCATCAACCATCAACCAATGAATTTCAAGCCCCTGTTAGTTTTTCTCAAAGAACTTCAAAAAAATAACTCTAAAGAGTGGATGGATGAAAACCGCAAGCGCTACAAAGCCTTGCGAAATGAATTTATAGAATGGCTCGATGCCTTAGATGGTACGTTGGCGGCCCTTGATGACGAATATTATCCCACTCCCGGAAAAAAGGGGATCAATAGGATCAATAACAACCTCATGTTCCATCCGCATAAACCCATCTACAAGGATTATTTTGCCGCCGGTTTAGATAAAGCGCCAAATACTGGCGATTTCTATCTAGAAATTGGAGCGGACGAATCGCTTTTTGCAGGAGGGATCTGGAAGCCGGAATCCAAAACCTTAAGGAGTATCCGCGAAGCTATTGATTATGATGGCGATGAGTTTAAAAAGATCATCAATAAACCGTCTTTCAAGAAAACCTTTGGTGCCTTGTATGAAGATGAGAGACTTAAGACCAGTCCAAAAGGATTTACTTCAGACCATCCCCATATAGACCTTATTAGAAACAAGACCTTTGCGGTAATTCACCGCTTTCCAAATGAGGAAGTTTTAGGGAAAGGATTTCAGGATAAAATAATCAGAGTATACCAGGAAATGTTGCCCTTTAGACGGTACTTAAATCGGGCAATATCTGTTTAAGGAATCACTCAATTTTTCTCGAGAAAGATGAACACTAAGACATAAAGTGATCTAAATAAGAGGGATTCTTTTTATTTTTAGAAAAATAACCACCAACTTATGTCTACTCAAGATACCTGCAAAAATTGCGAAAAGTCTTTTGATGCATCCTTCGACTATTGCCCATATTGTGGCCAGGAAACAGCAGATAACCTAACCTTTGGAGTGCTATTCAGCAATACGATAAGTAACTACTTTTCTATTGATGCCAGATTCTTCAAAAGTTTTGTCCCTCTTATGATAAAACCGGGAGTGTTGGCCAGGCGCTTTGTAGACGGTAAGCGACTTTCATACCTGCATCCGGCCCAGTTCTACCTGTTTATTTCAGTAGTATTCTTTTTTATTTTTTCCTTTAGTATTAGAAAGGCAGACAACGCCTTTTCAAAAGTGCTCAATAAAGGCTTTGATAAAGACATAAAGATTGATTCTTTACAGCTTAAAAAAGATTCATTGAATATTGCCAAAGCCAGAGAGGCACTTACAGGAAATCCTGTATTTACGGGGATGTCAGACGAAGAAATGAAGGCGCTGGACTCTGCTCTGGTAAAAGCTCAGACAGATCCGGATGTTTCCTTCGACTTTAACCGTAAGGTGTTAGATTCCCTGATTGCTGAAGATGCTCCGGAGGAAGAATTACTTCAGGCCATGGGGATGGACAATGATGCCGGATCTTTTACTCGAAGGTTTTATACCCAGATGCTGAAGTTCTATAAACAGCGGGGAGGTGGAATTTTACAGGCCTTCTATGACACCATACCCATAGCGATGTTCTTTATGCTTCCGCTTTTTGCCGTTTTGTTAAAGGTATTTTATTGGAAAAGAGGCACTTTTGCACATCATATGGTGTTCAGCTTCTACTTTTTTACCTTTTTGTTTACCTCTTTTTGCGTCTTGATCCTGGCCAATTCTATAATTGAGATTCCCGGTTGGTTAGAGTTTCTGGTCTTTTTGTCCTTTATCGTTTACCTGATGCTGGCCATGCGGAATTTTTACAGGAGTAGTTGGATCGGTGCTTTTTTCAAAGCCAATATTATTAGCTTTGTTTATATAATTTTTATCCTGCCATTTGCATTCTTAGGGATCATTTTGGTCTCTTTTATGTTGTACTAGAGGTTTTGCATTAGCACTAAACTTAAATGATTTGAAAAACGGAAGTATTAGGAATATAAAGAAGGAGGTATTATCTGATAATTGGTACATCCTTAACAAATACACCTACGACTATCAAAAAGAAGATGGGAGTTGGGAAGAACATCAAAGGGAAGCGTATGACCGGGGTAACGGCGCCGCCATATTGTTGTATAACTCAAAAAAGAAAACCGTAATACTTACCCGGCAGTTCAGAATGCCCACCTATGTCAATGGGAATGATTCGGGCATGATGATTGAAGTCTGCGCGGGTTTATTAGATGGAGACCATCCTGAAGAATGTATAAGGAAAGAGGTGGAGGAAGAGACCGGCTACGCTGTGCAGAATGTCCGAAAGGTTTTTGAATGTTATATGTCCCCTGGCTCTGTCACAGAAATCCTCTATTTCTTTATTGGGGAGTATGAAGAGAAAATGAGAGTAGGGGAAGGGGGAGGTGCCCAGGATGAAACCGAAAACATCGAAGTTCTGGAGTATCCTTTTAGCACAGCTGTTGATATGATAGCTAAAGGAGAGATCAAAGACGCTAAAACGATAATGCTGTTGCAGTATGCCCAGATTAATCAGGTACTTGGGGGTAAACAGTGATGAGTAAGCTGTAATCAGTAAACAGTAATCAGTAAACAGTAAACAGTAAGTTGTAAGCGATGGGGTGTTTACTTTAAGCTGCTGTAGGAATGTGGGAAGAACTGAGAGATTGAAAAATTGAAGAATCGAAGAACCGAGGGATTGAGAATTGCTTTTATAACTGCAGGGAAGTTGCAGCCATAAAGACTATCTTATAACTGGGGAGGGGTTAGTAACCCCTAAAACTCGAATTCATCTGCAATGGGAAAGTCCATATCTCAAAATCACTTTCCACTTTCAATTTTCCACTTTCAACTACCTAATAATTATCCCTTACCCACTCCAAGATATGTTGCATTCGCTCCTTTATCGCAGTATTGGGTATTCTAAAATGGTTGTTCATAAAACTGAAAATAATCGTTTTTCCTGAGGCCGTAATTAAATAACCGCTCAAGCAGTGATTATTTCCAAGGGTACCCGTTTTAGCATAAATATAGGGTGTCGGATTACCTTCATACCAACTTTCCAAGGTTCCCGATTCTCCCCCTACTGCGAAGAGATTAAAAAGTCGGTTCCGTGGGATTTCCTCATACATTCTTCTTAGGACTTCCACAAGAGATTCAGGGGTGAACAAATTATACCTGCTTAAACCCGACCCATCTACCCATCTGGGAGCTTGTTCTAAATCTGTAAGCAGGGAGTCCAGAACAAATTGTCTTGCCCGGCCACTGCTTAGTGTGTCTGAAAGCATCCCTGATGCCTGGATCAACAATTGTTCGGCTAAGAAGTTGTCGCTCTCTTGCATCATTCTTTTATATACAGAATCTGAAGCCATTCCATATACCCATTGCTTTTCGGCAACCGGAATACTATCAACCTTTTTAATTGATTTGCCCAATGCGGTCTCAAGAAGGCGTATGCTTAGCTCGTCACTGGTAATAAAAGGAATTTCCATAGTATCTTTTCTCACCCCACTAAAGAAGAAGGTATTGTCGCTTGGTTTCCTGTTCCTCGAATAGGCGATATTTACAATACTGTCTTTGAAATACTCCGGGCTAACCAAAACTTTGGGATGGTTATGAACTGTAATTACATTACCGTACAGGGGCATCGCACTTCTTTCAGCTGAATAATACCAATCATAATCTTCCCAGGCCCAACCAGGTCCGAATTTCTCATCCTCAAAAAAGGGTGGATAATAAACCACCTCTTTGTGGTCTTTTAGAAAATGTAGAAGAGTACTATCCTTAAAATGAGGATGTAATTGAGTGGCATCACCCAAGCCACTAATATATACGGTATCTTTATTAAGGCCGTATTTCAAAACCGGTAGCTTTTCCGGAAGCAACTTTATCGCAGTAAATAATGTATAAATTTTGGTATTGCTCGCTGGTGTAAAATACTTATCGCTGTTTTTTCTGTATAGGGTGTCTTTGGAAGTAGGATCATAGAAAAATATCCCTGTAAAATGATTATCACCGTTATTTATGTGAAGTGTCCGACCTATTTCTTTGTTGAATCTGCGATGCGGCTGGGTGGCACAAGCTCCTAAGAATATGATTATCAGGCAAAAAGAAAAAATGGTCTTAAATTGTCTCAAAAACTGATTTTTGGTGCTTATAAGGCGTTTCGTCGATTTTAAGATGAATTTATCTATTTTTTAACGGACAATGGACAATATTCAATACCTTTTTTTAGTTAAATTTGGTAACAACAGTCTAACTAAACATTGAGAGAATATGGCTAGAGCTATGCTGGAGTATACCAAAACTGTACTCCAAAAGGTAAGTTTCGACGCGAAATTATTTAGCAAGGAACTGAAAAAGGCAATTTCCAGACTACTCCCCTACGAAATTGAAGAATTAAAACTATGGTTAATGCAGTTTATTAATGACAAACCAGAATTGCAACCTAGTTTAGTTTATTTAAAAGCATAAATGTAAAGCCACCAAAAGGTGGCTTTTTAATTGGCCTATATTAAAAACTGACACTATTGTTTATTTACCGGACTTATAATATTGACGTCCTGGAAAGCTATTGCTCCCCTAACTATCCCTGAAATAACATCCCTAATAGCTTCTGTAATTTGCATTTTAAGCTCCTTCTTATGATAGATCAGGCTCACTTCCCTGGCAGGAGAGGGATTCCGGAAGTACTTTAAATTTTTCTTCTTTAACGTATCTAGCTCTAAGGTGTTCAGATAGGGTAACAAGGTCATGCCCATATCTTCATCAGCAAGGTTTATCAAAGTTTCGAAACTCCCGCTATGCAGCTGAAATTTTTCTTCGCCATAATTCTTGGGCGATTTACAAAGGTTGATAACGCCGTCCCTAAAGCAATGGCCATCTTGCAATAGCAGAACATCGTTGAGTTCAAGATCATCTGGTCTTAACTGCTCCAATTTGCTAAGTCGGTGGTTTTTTGGAACATACCCCACAAAAGGTTCGTAGTAAAGAGGTCTTTCCTTAATGAAATCGATATCCAAGGGTGTCGCAGCTATCCCGGCATCTAAATGTCCGTCCTGGATATTTCGAATGAGGTTTTCTGTGCTTTGCTCCTTGATAATGAGATTTACCTTTGGAAATTTCTTAATAAAGGTTTTCAGAAACATAGGGAGCAAAGTAGGCATTACCGTGGGAATGATTCCCAAAGTATATTCCCCGCCTATATAGCCTTTTTCCTGGTCTACAATGTCTTTAATTCTCTCCGCCTCATTAACAATATTCTTGGCCTGGGCAACAATTTTCTGACCTGCTTCAGTAATGGATATGGGCTTTTTGCTCCTGTCGAAGATCAAAACGTCTAACTCATCCTCTAACTTTTGCACCTGCATACTCAAGGTGGGTTGAGTGACAAAGCTCTTCTCCGCAGCGAGCGTAAAATTCTGGTACTCGGCTACTGCCAGTACGTACTGCAATTGGGTGATAGTCATCAATAATAAATTTGAAATATAAAAGTATAAAAACTATCGATAAAATTTATCAATTTTCACATTTATATATGATAATTTTATACTAAATATTGATAAATGCACCAGTTTGTGGCTTTATAGCCACATTTTTTGGTATTAATAAACCTAATAATAAACACCATGACAATAAACAGTATAGGATTAGACACCGAAAAGTCTATAGCACTTAGCCAGGATTTAAATGTCTTATTGGCTAATTTTCAGCGGTATTACCAAAACTTAAGAGGCATCCATTGGAATATCAAAGGGAAGCGTTTTTTTGATCTTCATCTTAAATTCGAAGAACTTTACGATGATGCTAATCTTAAGGTTGATGAAATTGCCGAACGCATACTCACCCTGGGAGGAGTGCCGTATCACACTTTTGAAGATTATGTTGAGAATTCCAAATTACCGGTGGGTAAAAACGTAAGCAGAGATGAAGATGCCATCAGACTCATTGTTCAGTCGCTTACAGAGCTTTTGATTCTGGAGAGAGGTATTTTGGAGGCTTCAGGGGAAGCAGGAGATGAAGGAACTAATGCTATGATTAGTGATTTTATCACCCAACAGGAAAAGACAGTCTGGATGATGAAAGCCTGGCTGGCCGAAGAGATATAGGGGCGTATTTTTAGTCTGGAGGCTTGGTTTTACTGCTACGGATAGGGCTTTTGGCTGGAGATTAGCATATAAATAATTATATTTAGTACCGACAACCAGCTAGTTAACACAATGTCCGAAATAGCCACCAAACTTCCGGAGCTCTTGGCGGAGGTTTCCTTTTTTTCCGAAGTATCTAAAACTTCGTTGACCAATCTTTGCAAAGATGTTGAGGTCCTGACTTTTGAAAAACGCGATGTTATATTCAATAAGGGGGATCAGGGAGAAGCCATGTATGCCATCCTTAGTGGAGAAGTAAGTGTACATGAGAATGAACATCATTTCGGAACCCTGGGAAAGGGAGATTGTTTTGGAGAATATGCTCTCATTGACAGCAAGGCAAGATCTGCTTCGGTTACGGCCGAGGCAGAAACTCAGTTGGTAAAGATAGCTCGTGAGCATTTCCTGGATTTGATGAAGAAAGATCGGGGATTTGCACAAGGCATATTGTCTGTAATGATCAGACGACATAGAGATCTGGATACGATACAGGAGCGGTTGGCCAGTTCAAAAAAAGATCTCGAGATAGCAAATTATAAGATGAGCGGGCTTATTAATGGTGCGATGGACGCCATTATTATGTTTGATGAACAGTTCAGGATTATCCTTACCAACCCTTCCGCGAATAGCCTATTGGAGAATGAAGACGTTTTGCAACGTAATGTACTCTTCTTTTTTGATGATCCAAGTGCAAATTTGATTGAAAACCTGGTTAAATCAGGACTTGAGGGAGATAAAAAGGCGCTGAACAACTATTTGCCAGAAATAGTTAAGGTAATTGGTTCAGAAGAAACCGAGACCCTTAACGAGGGGACCATTAGTAAATATGGAGACAAGGACTCGAGCTTTTATACCCTTATTCTCAGGAACATTCAAGAACGACTCGCAGCAGAGAATACCATTAGCTTACTTACAAAGCAGACACAATATTTAGAAGAGGAGATCAAAGAACTAACCAGTAGTTATGGTATTATTGCCAAGGACGAGTCTATGGTTTCAGTACTTAATCTTGTAGAACAGGTAGCAAGGACAGATGCTACTGTGCTCATTCAGGGGGAGACAGGTACTGGAAAAGAATTGGTAGCCAGAGCAATCCATAAAGCGAGTAATAGAAATGACAAACCCCTGATCCGCATTAACTGCGGAGCCATACCGGATAATCTTATAGAAAGTGAACTCTTTGGGCATGAAAAAGGGGCATTCACAGGGGCAACTGCCAGTAGAAAAGGGAGATTTTTATTAGCAGATAAGGGCACTATTTTTTTAGATGAAATAGGGGAGCTACCCCTTCAACTACAACCCAAATTGTTGAGAATAATCCAGGAGGGAGAGTTCGATCCTGTGGGTAGTTCAGAAACTATTAAAGTTGATGTTCGCATTATTGCTGCTACGCATAGAGATCTTCTAAGTTTTTCCAAAGAAGGTAAATTTAGAGAGGATCTGTACTATAGACTCAATGTATTTCCCTTGCAGGTTCCGCCACTTAGAGATCGGGGAGAGGATATTCACCTGATAACCCAGGAAATGATTGATCAATTCTCTTCTAAGCTCAACAAAGAAATTCGCCCTCTGGCCGAAGAAGACAAGGCGCTACTTTCAAGATACACCTGGCCGGGAAATGTGAGGGAACTGCAGAACATCATTGAGCGCGCTGTTATTATTGCTCGGGACAAGAAACTAAATTGGTCGGCGATAATTCCCCAGGCTTCAGGCGATGAAAAACCAAGCGCGACAGCTGAAGTGACAAAAATTTACTCAGCCTCAGAGATGACCTCCATGGAAAGGGAGAATATCCTAAGGGCCTTGAGAAAAACGGAATGGAAGATTTCTGGTAGTGGTGGAGCAGCTGCCTTACTTCAAATTCCGCCTACTACCCTTAGTTCAAAAATCAAGGCGTTAGGGATAAAACGACCAATCTAAATTCACGAATTCTGGTGAGTCCGTTTACGAAATGTCGTTAACTAACGAAGTTTCGTCCACGCTACCTTTTTGCAAAATCTATGTAACATTCTGATAATCAGGTATTAATATGTTTTGGCACAGCAGATGAATAACATAGACAAATGCAAAACAATAATAACTAAAATAAAAAGATATGATAACTGTAGAAAACAAATTAAACGGATTAAACGAATTATCAGTGAGGTTCAATTACCAAATTTCTCAAACGGCAAACACTACTAAAAGTTACGTTTGGAATACAAGAAGAAGATTTAGGTAGTTTCCTTTCTCAACAATTCTTAAAGCGGAATCCCGGATAATCCGGGGTTCCGCTTTTATGTTTTTCATAGGACGCTTGTTATCAATCAAATCTGCAGCCATAATTTTTAAAATGCCCACTCAAAGGGTATCCTACTTCCATTTGTTTCCTGAATTATCGCTTCAAACCAGGACAGTTTAACCTTCCCGTTAGCGCTTCAAAGCCCAATTGTAACCTTCACTAAATCTCGTGAATTCACTGACGAAATATCATGAAATAACGAAATATCGTGATAGTTTAAATAACTAAAAAGCTATATAAAAATTTGATAATCAATTAGTTATACTCTTTGGCACGCCAACTGCATTCTATATGGCAAATAAAAAATGTTTAACGTAAAATTTAAAAAAATGATTACAACAGAAAACAAAAGAAACGGAGTAAATGTAGATCAACTAATGGCTACAGTAGAGCATGTCACAGCGGACCCTGCTTTGGGTAAGTTCGAGTTCAGAGCTAAAAACAACTGGATCGAAGGCGGACATTGTGTTACAAGTGTAAAGAGCTTTTATGGAGCTGGTGAAGAAGATACCACTCGTAAAGAAACTTTTACTATGGAAGCAGATCACCCTGCTGTTTTACTTGGAGAAGATTTAGCTCCTAGTGCGGCTGAGATAGTTTTACACGCCTTAGGTTCTTGTTTAACTGCAGCCATGACGTATCATGCAGCCGCTCAGGGAATAGACATTGAAGGTATGGAGTCTTCTTTGGTAGGTGGTTTGGACCTTCAAGGTTTCCTTGGATTAGATCCTGAAGTACGAAAAGGTTACGAGGGAATCAAAGTGAAATTTAAAGTGAAGTCTGATGCCTCTGAGGAGCAATTAAGAGCACTTTCCCAATTCTCACCAGTTTTTGATATGATCAGCAATCCTACTCCGGTTTCAATAGAATTCGAGAAGTAGGAGTTTTTAAAAAAAAGGCCGCTGGCAGCACACATTTGCGGCCTTTTTTTAAACCAATAAAAAAATAACATCATGAAATCAACATACAACACATCAATTAATTCATTAGAAAACAACAACGCCTACATAGGCAATAAGTCTAACAACGTATTGCGCATTAGCAAATGGTATAGAATACGATATACCGCTAAGTAGGTCAATTTAAAACACATTGAAGAAGGGTCAATGAAGACAAATTTATACCCTCTACTAAAACTAAAGCATCACAATTTTTTTGCAAGCACCCATGAAGCATCAGGAATACAAAATATTGAACGGTAATGAAGCCGCAGCCCACATCGCGTATAAGACTAACGAGCTTTGTGCCATTTACCCTATAACTCCGTCCTCTCAGATGTCGGAGTTAGTTGAGGAATGGAGCGCAGACTCAAAAGAAAATATGTATGGTGAAGTTCCGTCGATTTTTGAAATGCAAAGCGAAAGCGGTGTGGCTGGTGCACTGCATGGGGCCTTGCAAACAGGATCCCTTGCGACCACTTTCACTGCCTCTCAGGGACTGCTTTTGATGATGCCTAACATGTATAAGATTGCAGGGGAATTAACTCCTAATGTAATTCATGTGGCTACCCGTTCTGTAGCGACTCATGCATTATCTGTGTTTAGTGACCATAGTGATATCATGGCTGTTAGAAATACAGGCTATGCATTTTTAGGAGCAGCTTCTGTACAAGAAGCCATGGATTTTGCACTTATTTCCCAGGCTGCAACACTTAAGTCCAGAATTCCCTTTGTTCATTTTTTTGATGGCTTCAGAACCTCGCATGAAACCAATAAAATAGCCTTGGTTTCAGATCAGGTCATAACTGGAATGATAGACAAGAAATACGTTAGGGCCCATAGAAGAAGGGCGTTAAGTCCTGAAAATCCTGTATTAAGAGGGACTTCACAAGGAGCTGATGTGTTCTTTCAAAGTAGGGAAGCAATTAATGGCTACTATGATGCCTGTCCGGCTATTGTACAAGAACAAATGGATAGGTTTGCCAGCCTTAGTGGAAGGCAATATGAACTCTTTGAGTATGTGGGCCATCAGGAAGCAGAACAAGTAATTGTGGCTATGGGCTCTGCTACTGAAACGATTGCCGAGACCATTACACACTTAAATACAAATGGTGAAAAGATCGGGTTGATAAAAGTGAAATTATTCAGACCTTTTAGTGCTGACCATTTGATCAAAGCCTTGCCACCAAGTTGCAACTCTGTTGCGGTGCTGGATCGTACCAAAGAGCCGGGCGCAAGCGGGGAACCATTATATCTTGACGTAGTTCAATCTCTTGCTCTTCTGGCACAGAGAGGTCAGGGAAGGCCTTTTCCAAAAATAGTGGGGGGTCGGTATGGTCTATCTTCTAAAGACTTTACTCCAGATATGGTGAAAAGTGTCGTAGACAATCTAAAATTAACACTTCCCAAAAACAATTTTACCGTGGGGATTGAAGATGACCTCACCCATCTTAGCCTTAAAAGTTCTGACTATAAATTGCCTGTCTCAGAAGGTTCTCAGGCCCTGTTCTATCAAACTAAATCGAACGAATCTGAACAAGGTTTCAACACCCTGTTAAGATTGGTAGGGCAGAAGCACTTTGTTCAGGGGTATACTGAATGTGATTATAAAAAAACAAAATCGCGCTCTGTTGCACATCTGAGGTACGGATCAGCTCCCATTAGTGCTCCCTATTTAATTAGGGAAGCAGATGTCGTGTTCTGCGATAACCTTAACTTCTTAAACAATGACGATGTTTTAGACCGCATCAGTTCTGGTGGCAGTCTTTTTGTCGAAACTCCATTGTCTCAGCAAAAGCTTCTTACTAAGATCCCTTCAAGTACGAGGGAAATCATACAATCAAAAAAACTCGAGTTCTACGCTGTAAATTCTAAGCACATTGCCGATAGACATATCGTTGATACCGGAATAGTCTCAACATTACAAGCAATTTTTCTCAGTATGAGTACCCAGGTATCCATAAAAGATGACCTGGATGAAATACAACATTATATTACGAAAATTGATGTTGGAGCCTCCTCGGATATTGAAGAATCTATCCTATTAGAGGACCCGCTCTTTGCCACAAGCCTGCTGGGAAAACTCCTTGCCAACAAAGGAAATGAAGTTCCAGTAAGTGCCCTTCCGGCAGATGGAACCTATCCTACGGACACTTCTAGATTTAATACAGGAAATGAAGGAGATACCATACCGGTCTGGGATCCGGAGGCTTGTACTCAATGCGGAGCATGTAGCATGGCTTGCCCACAAGGGGCCATTAGAATGAAGGTATTTGAAAGCGATAAGTCTAATAATATACCACCAAACTTTAAGGCCGTTAAAGCCTTAGATCTTGAGGCGGATATTGATTTGCTGAATTATACGATTCAGGCAGACCCTGATCACTGCACCTCTTGCAATAATTGTGTAGATGCTTGCCCGGCTAAAGCACTTACTATGATGAAAAAAACGCCAACGGCCGGGGTAGAGAAAGAAAACTGGAATTATTTTAAGAAACTTCCGGAGTTTGATCGTACAAAACTAGACCAGACAAAAGTGAGACAACAGCAACTGCAAGAACCATTGTTTAAATATTCTTTAGGGGTAGATGGATGCGGTGAAGCCCCCTATCTTAAATTAATGTCTCAGTTGTTCGGAGACAGAATGCTGGTGGCAAATGCTACAGGGGCAAGTTCAATTTTTGGCGGAGCGCTTCCTACAACGCCCTGGTCCAGAAATGCTGAAGGTAGGGGCCCTGCCTGGTCCAATTCCCTATTTGAAGATAATGCAGAGTTTGGCCTTGGGTTTAGACTCTCTCTGGACCAGCAAGAGAAGCGCGCAAAAGAGCTCCTTCAAAAGTTGATGCACCAATTGGATTTTGACCTGGTGCACGACATTGTGACGGCGAAGCAAACCAGTGAAATACTTATTGTTGAACAAAGAGAACGGATTAAAAGATTGAAGGCCCAATTAACGTCCCTGGCTACTACCGAAGCGCTAGAATTGATGGATGTGGTAGATAGCCTGGTGAAGAAGAGTGTATGGATTGTTGGAGGGGACGGCTGGGCCTATGATATTGGCTATGGAGGCCTTGATCATGTGTTGGCCTCGGGAAAAAATGTGAATATTTTGGTGCTAGACAATGAGGTATACTCAAACACCGGAGGACAGATGTCAAAGGCAACTCCAACCGCGGCATCGGCTAAGTTTGCTAAATATGGAAAAAAAGGAAAAAAGAAGGACCTTGGACTTATGGCAATGAACTATGAAGATGTTTACGTAGCCTCCGTGGCACTAGGGGCAGATCAGGAACATACCTTAAGGACCTTTCTGGAAGCAGAAAGTTTTGATGGCCCATCCATTATTATGGCCTATTGTCATAGTCCTGCCCACGGCATTGATATGAAGCAGCCAAAAAAATACCAGGGAGCAGCGGTGGCTTCGGGCCAATGGTTATTGTACAGAAATGATCCGAGGAGGAGACAGGAAAACAAAAACCCTTTCCAGCTCGACTCTTCGGTTCCTCATCTACCGCTCGTGGACTACTTAAAAATGGAAGCTAGGTTCTCCAGGTTGTTTGAAGTCGAGCGCGAAGAATTGCAATTTTACCTTCGTGAAATGCAGCAGCGCCTTGATGAACGTTTTGATCAGTTCTTAGCTAGGGCTACCCAGCCACGCCTGCACAGATCAAAGCTACTTCAAAACCTAAAGATCAACAAGCAGCTAAGAATGAGGTCTGGGGCGTGAAAGATAAGTAGTACTCTATTTTTCATTCATAATATTTACCACGTCCCAATCTTTAGGTGTACCGGCTATGGTGTATTCAGCACATTTAGTTACAAAATATTTTGCTACCAGGTCTTCGGAATTCTTACTTAAAACCTTATCAAACAATGCCGATGCTCTGGGAAATTCATTGGCAAAGAAATGCTTGAGCCCTCTTTCAAAATCGGGCAGGGTTTTCTTCTTTAGTTTAATAATTTCTTTGGGATCGCCATCAAAACACTCATAGATACCAATGACATTGTCTTTTCCCTTGGCTCTTACCTTTCCTAAATACCGTAGTCCGAACTGCTCCCTGTTCTCAATGGATTTTAAGCTGGCCTCACTAATTATGATATTGGCACCATAATGCTTGGTTACCCCTTCCATTCTGGAGGCAGTATTGACAGTATCTGCTATGATAGCGGTGTCGTTTCTCTTGACATCGCCAATGATCCCCATCACCAAGGAACCGGTATGCAAGCCAATGCCAGTAGCGATTACCTCATTTCCTTCCTTGGTCCTTTGAACATTGTATTCCTGTATACCCTTTTGCATGTCAATTGCGGCTTGTAAGGCATGAGCTGCTTTATCAGGAAATAGGGCCATGATCCCATCTCCAAGGTATTGATTTACGAAGCCGTTGTTGTTTTGGATAAGAGGCCCCATCCTACCCACATAGGCGTTGACAAATTTAAAATTTTGCTGAGGCGTCATGCCTTCGGCCAGTTGAGTGTAAGAACGGATGTCACTAAATAAAACGGTCACCTCCTTTTCTACATGGTCACCCAGGTTGACCTCCATGATGGATTCCCTTCCAACAGATTTTATAAATTCTGAAGGCACAAACTTGCTGGTAGCCTTGTGAATACCGTTCAGGTTTAAATGCGTTTTAATTCTGCTAAGCAATTCGTTCTTGGAAAATGGTTTGCTCAGATAATCATTGGCACCCACGTTAAAACCGATGACGAGATCACTTACCCTGTTTTTAGCGGTTAGCAAAACCACGGGGAGCTCACTGGGAGATGCACTTTTTCGTATGGCCTCACAAACCTCATAACCAGACATTCCGGGCATCATAACATCGAGCAGTACCAAATCATAACTATGATCTTCAGTAAGCAAATTTAAAGCCTCTGTCCCTTTGCTGGCTTCGGTTACCTTGTACCCTGCCAGATTTAAATGATTCTGTAAGACCCTTCTATTGACTGGCTCATCATCCACGATTAAAACATGAAAACCTTCTGCCATTGTGTTCGACGGTTTTTCCCTAGCCAGACTTTGTTTTGAATCTTCCTCAATTTGCCCAACCTTTTCTAACTCCCCTGCTTGCTGTTGCCTTGTTTTTTTGGTCTTGCTTATAGGCAGGGTAAAGGTAAATACAGACCCTTTCCCTACCTCTGAACTTACCTCAATGGTGCCGTCGTGGAGCTCAACCAATTGCTTACTTACAGAGAGCCCCAGCCCAGTACCTCCAAACTCCCTCGCTGTAGAACCATCGGCCTGCTCGAAAGACTTAAAGATAGTCTGGTGCTTTTCTTTAGGGATACCAATACCAGAATCCGCTACAGAAATGACCATCATATCATTTTTAGGAACCGCGGTAATTTTTACAAAACCTTCTGGAGTGAATTTAATGGCATTACCAATTAGATTGTGCAGAATTTGCTGCAGTCTATTTTCGTCCGCCTCTACCATGGACAGATCATCCGGGATATCCATCAATAATTCTATTTTCTTATTTTGAATCAGAGGTTTTGATAATTTGAGTACTACACTAGAGATAGCCCTAAGGTCTGTTGGTTTGATAGCGAGGTCCAGATCATTGTTCTTGAGTTTGGAGAAATCGAGAATATCGTTTACCAAATGGGAGAGTCGCTTCCCGCTATTGGAAATCATCTCCAGATCCTCCAGGGCTTTGGGAGGTAGTTTACCTCCGGCTCCGTCTTTAAGAGATTCAGAAAGTCCGATGATACCGTTTAACGGCGTTCTGAGCTCATGAGACGTATTAGCCAGAAATTGATCTTTTAACTGATCTACCTGCTTTAATTTGTTGACAACGCTCCTTTCTTGGGCAAGTTTTTTACTCTTTTGCCTGGACCTCCAATACAAGCCACCAAGGATTATGAAACCTAAACCGCCAAAGATGACAAGATTGAGTAAATTCTGTTGTCTGCTAAGGTCTTTCTCAAATTGTAATTCTTGCTCTGCTTTTTGTTTATGAAATGCGAGGCTGTCTGCCAATTGTTGCTTGTCAAACTGGTATTGCATTTCTTGTCTGGTGACTTCCTGTGTTTTTTGTTGATTAAAAAGTGTGTCTCCAACGGTAACAGCCTGCTTGTAATACTGTAGTGATCTCGTCAAATTCCCCATACCTTCCCAAGCAGTACTCAAACATTCACAAGCCCCTTTTTGCAGTAGTAAACCTCCCGTTTTTTGCGCCATTTCCAGACTTCGCTCACAGTCTTTTTTGGCCTCAGAAAAATTTAAAAGGCCAATATGAGATTGCCCTCGATAGAGATATGCAGGTCCAAGTCCGTCAATATCTGCAATTTCCTCTTTTATCGCGATGCTACTATTGAGAATATTCAGGGCTTTGTCAAATTGTCCTTGCCTGTTATATTCATCACCCATATTACTCGTAGCTCTGGTCATCGACTTTTTATCGTCTACTTCTTGTGCCAAGTCGGCACTTCTGGATAAATTTTCAATTGCCAGCTGATGATTGCCCATATTGGTATGTACCAAGCCAATGTTATTATAAGTATGTGCCAATGCAAACTTGTTGCCCAACTCCTTTTTAATTTTCAGGCTATAGTTATAATATTCTAAAGCTTTTTCCTCGTTTTTGAGATCTATGTAGATATTGCCAAGGTTATTGGTAACTCTTGATAACCCGGGTTTGTCATTCAATTCTTCTGATAATTTTAAGCCGGCCAACAGCTTTCTTAAAGCTTCAGTGTAATTTCCCAACTCATAGTAGACCGTACCTATATTACTAAAGGTGGTAGCCATGGCCTTCTTATCTTGCAGTTGCACATTGATTTCATGGCTTTTTTTGAAGACCTTCAAGGCTTCCTTAAAATTGCCCTGAACCGCAAATGTATTTCCGATATATTTATAGGAAGTAGCCTCCCAGCTAACATTTTTACGCTCCTCTGCGAATTTGAGTAGTACCATCCCGGTTGTTCTGGCAGTATCGAGGTTTTTTCTGAACTGTAACTTGAAAACCTCAAGCCCCGTATTAAATCTTAGGGAGTCTGATTTGCTGGGGTCATTCCAGATTCCTTTTAAACTATCCAGTTGGTTTTCCTGACCAATGGCAAAATTACATGCTAAAAAGCCCCAAAGAAGTATGGATGAAAGTGTTTTCATTTTGCTGTTGGGGAGTGTTTGGTTAAGGTTAATCTATTTTAAATGTAGCATTTAATGGTTAAACAACAAAAAGCTGAATCTGCTTAGAGGTCTACCCAAAAAGAACCTATTTTTCGTCCATAACATTTACAACATCCCAATCTTTAGGAGTACCCGCTATGGTGAACTCAGCAGATTTGGTTACAAAATATTTTGCCACCATATCTTTGGGATTCTTGCTCATCACTTTATCAAAAGAGGCCATGGCCTGAGGAAATTTACGAGCTGTGAAATGCTTGAGCCCTTTTTCAAAATCGGGGAGGGTTTTCTTTTTCAGGGCAATAATTTCCTCCGGATCTCCATCAAAACATTCGTAGATCCCGATGACATTGTCTTTCCCTTTTGCCCTTACTTTTCCTAAATATCTCAGCCCAAATTGCTCCTTACTGTCCACGGTTTTTAAACTATCCTCGCTAAGGATGATATTGGCTCCGTAATGTTTGGTTACTCCTTCCATCCTGGAGGCCGTGTTTACCGTATCGGCAATGATGGCGGTATCATTCCTTTTAAGGTCCCCGATGATACCCATCACCAGGGAACCTGTATGAAGCCCTATTCCCGCAGAAATGGGGGTTTTGCCTTCTTGTACACGTCTAACATTGTACTCCTGGATACCCTTTTGCATATCAATGGAGGCCTGCAAGGCTTGTGCGGCACTATCCGGGAATAATGCCATGATGCCGTCGCCAAGATACTGGTTTACAAAACCATTATTTTTTTGAATTAAGGGCCCCATTTTGCCAACATAGGAATTTACAAACTTAAAATTTTGCTGTGGGGTCATCCCTTCTGCCAATTGGGTGTAAGCGCGAATATCACTAAATAAAACGGTCACCTCTTTTTCTACATGATCTCCAAGGTTGACTTCCGTTATGGACTCCCTTCCTACAGATTTTATGAATTCTGAAGGCACAAACTTGCTCGTGGCCTTATGAATGCCATTTAGATTTAAATGTGTTTTAATACGACTTAATAGTTCGTTCTTTGAGAACGGTTTTGTTAAATAGTCATTGGCTCCCACATTGAAGCCGGCTACAAGATCACTTACCCTATTCTTTGCGGTTAGGAGGACTACGGGCAGTTCACTGGGCAAAGATCTTTTTCTGATGATCTCGCAAACCTCATACCCAGACATTCCTGGCATCATAACATCCAAAAGGACAAGATCAAATTCTTTTCCCTCTTCCAAGAGTTTTAAAGCATCCGGGCCGTTGCTGGCCTCGGTAATGCCGTAACCCGCAACCCTAAGGTGGTTTTCTAAAACCCTGCGATTTACGGGCTCGTCGTCTACTACCAGTATCCTGACTCCTCCTGCTTCAATGTCGGGCGCCTTTATTTGTCCCTCCTGCTCTTCGATGTCCCTTTTTATTTGCTGCACCTGCTCAAGACCCTCGGTTTCCCTTTGTACTATATCGTCCTTCTTAACTTTACTAGCGGGAAGGGTAAACGTAAAGACAGCACCTTTCCCTGCTTCTGAATCTACTTCAATAGTTCCCCCATGAAGTTCTACCAACTGTTTGGTTACAGAAAGTCCCAGGCCAGTGCCTCCAAATTCTCTTCCAATAGATCCATCAGCCTGTTCAAAGGATTTAAAAATAGAGGCATGCTTCTCCTTCGCGATCCCTATTCCGGAATCGGCCACCGAAATATGTACCATCTTGCCCTTAAGCTCAGCTTCAATTTTTACAAAGCCGGCTTTGGTAAACTTTATGGCATTGCCTATAAGGTTATGAAGAATTTGCTGTAAGCGGTTTTCATCGGCTTCCAGAAGGGGAAGATCTTCCGGAATATTCATTTTTAGTTGGATTTGCTTATCCTGAATAAGCGGTTTTGACAATTTTAGCATTATGCTCGCAATTGCCCTGAGATCTGTAGGCTTAATTGCTAATTCCAAATCACTGTTCTTAAGTTTCGAGAAATCCAGGATATCATTCACCAAATGCGAGAGGCGCTTTCCGCTGTTAGTGATCATCTCCAGATTTTCAAGTGCCTTAGCAGAAAGGGCCCCGGCTGCCCCATCTTTTAAAGATTCGGAGAGCCCTATGATACCATTC
Source organism: Flavobacteriaceae bacterium (assembly GCA_040830565.1). Lineage (GTDB taxonomy): Bacteria > Bacteroidota > Bacteroidia > Flavobacteriales > Flavobacteriaceae > JAFMPW01. The sequence continues at coordinate 13,618 of JBFOMC010000295.1, read as the reverse complement.
AGCGGTGTTCTTAGTTCGTGAGAGGTGTTAGCCAGGAACTCGTCTTTTAGTCGGTCAATCTTCTTAAGCTCCTCAACCCTTTTCTTTTCTACTTCCGTTTTTCGCTGCTCCTCAACAATCATTCTCTTTCTTTCTTCAGCCTCGCGTCGTATACGTTGTTTGTATTTGTAGCGGTTAAAGAGTGCCAGCGCAAGCAGGATTATCACCAGGGCGAGACCAATAAAGATATTCCTAACTGTGGTTTGCCTTTTCAATTTTAAATCGGTAATCTCCGCATCCTTTTCGAGGGCGGCTATTGCCGCCTGTTTTTTTTCTGTATCGAACCTAACCTGCAATTCTTCGATCTGACTCGATTTAGTTTCGTTAAAAAGACTGTCTTTTAAGGCGACAGATTTGTTCCTAAAGTTGAGCGCTTTCCTAAGATCCCCGGTCTCTTGATATAAGGTTGAAATAGCATCGTAATTTTCCTGGAGCTCTGACTTTGCTCCAATTTCTTCGGTGATCCCTATAGCTCTTAATAATTGAGCTTCAGCTGTTTGATAATTCTTTAGCTTGAAATTGTTTATACCTAGTTCGGCATAACTCATAGACAACTCTCTTCTTTGTTGTAAGGTTTCTCTAATTTCAAGGGCTCTTTGGTGATAGGATATGGCTTCGCTGTAATCATTTTTTAATCCATAAACCTTCCCTATAGCTTCTAAGTCATAAGCCATGCCCCATTGACTATCGGTTTCCATATCAAGATCCAGCGCCTTCATAAAATAATCTAGAGCGCTATCTAATTGTTTAGTTTGTAGATAGGTGTCCCCGATATTAAAGTAACAATTGGCAATTTCGATCTTGTCATTTAGCTCGGCAAAAATAGATAAGGCTCTATTGTAACTTTCCATGGCCTTATCAAACTTGCCTGTTTTTTTTAGAATTTCACCTAGGGCATTAAGGGTGGTAGCAATACTAAAGTCGTCTTCTCTTTCCTCGTAGATCTTGAGAATAGTGTAATAGATGTCTAAACTCTTTTCAGAACTACCAATATCATCTAGAATAAGCGCCTTCTGGTATAAACCGTTGGCATAAGACCTTTCATTGTCTATGGTACTTGTAAAAACCAGATACTCTTCTATGTACTCTAAAGCTTTTGTGTAATTTCCTCTTTGCCTTTCCAATACGGCATATTGATAATTTGCTAAGGAGGTACCCCATCCAATCCCGGCCTTTTTACTGATAGCGGCAAAACTATCAATATGTGCTCTGGCAAGGTCCTGATTATATCTGTTGTTCAGGTATTCCCACGAAATATCTTTCAGGATTTTAATACGCGCAGAATCTGAAACTGCTGCGGGGTAGGCACTTTGAAGACTATCTATTTTATCTGTCTGACTAATAGCAGTATGGCAGCAGATAATACCCCAAAGAAGTATGCAGGTAAACCTTTTCATTTTAATGTTGGGGAGCGTTTGGTTGAGGTTATGATCTATTAAATGTAGTGCTAAATGGTCAAAAAGCAAAAAGGCCGCTATTGATAGCGACCTTATCTCATAATCTTATCAGAATTCACCTACGTCAATTAAAACCGAATCTTAAGTTCAAGATCCTCGTCTGTAACTTCAAATTTAGCATCATTGAAACTGGGAGGGCCCATTGCCATCACATCACCGCTCATTCCATAATGTTCGCTCGGCATGCCATTGTCCTGAAAATCCATCCTCATATTGCTGTTTTCGTCGTGCAGCACCGAAATGGCATAAGTTCCGGGGCTAACATTTTCAAAGCTAAAGGTCATTTCCCCGGCAGATGCATCACTCATATACCCGTCTATCCCCTGACCCTTCATAAAAGTCTCCGAGCTGTGAAGCCCGGCCAATATCTTGCCGTTCGAGTTCAATACATTTTCTATGGTCACTGTAATCGTTACCCCCTCTGCGTCTTGCGCCTGGGTACTTATGGTTAATAATAAAGCGAAAAAGAATCCAAGAGTTTTCATAATAGAAGTTTTGTTGTTAATGATGACACAAAGATGTATAGCCGAAAAACATATCGCGATAATTAGTTACCGAATTGTCGATTTCAGGGAGTCAATTGAAAAGAATTTTTCGGGCCTCAATTCGGTCGTGAAAATGTACAGTTCAGTAGAAAGCTTTGGGTTAGCTGATGCTATGATGACATCTTTGTTCCATCAAAAAACGAACAGTCATGATACAACCAAAACCATCTGGTGTAGTACAAAGCCCTAAAAACGAACAACAGAAATTTACCCTGGGCCTAACTGGCAGGCTAAAAAAAACCTACTTCCAAAAATTTAGATATTTCCTTTCCATCTCCCTTTTTTTATCATCAATGTTCCTGATGGGACAATCAACAATTTCGGGTACCGTAATGGATGCTGATAACAATGCGATTATGGGTGCCAACGTCTATCTAGATGGTACCTATGACGGCGCTTCTACAGATGACAATGGAAATTTCTCCTTTGAAACTACGGAGATTGGAACTCAGAATCTGGTGATTTCTATGATGGGATTTGAAACGCACTATGAAGCAGGAGATATCAGCTATTTCAAAGACCTAAAAATTACCCTGTTCGAAGCGGTTAACGCCTTAAGTGGAGTAACGCTTAGTGCGGGAACTTTTGAGGCAGGAGACAATTCCAAAGCTTCAGTGCTTAAGCCTTTAGATATTGTTACCACTGCCGGTGCCGCAGGCGATTTTGTTGCTGCCCTCCAAACTTTGCCGGGGACTAGCACGGTCAATGAGGACGGTCGTTTATTTGTTCGTGGCGGAACTGCAGGAGAAACGCAGGTGTTTATAGATGGTTTAAGGGTTTTTCAACCTTTTAACGCGACGGCAAATAACATTCCGACAAGAGGTAGATTTTCCCCCTTCCTTTTTAAAGGGATTACCTTTAGCACAGGAGGTTATTCTGCGGAATACGGACAGGCCTTATCCAGCGTCTTATTGCTGAACACAACAGACCTTCCGGATCAGGAGAAAACAGATATTTCCATAATGTCCGTTGGTGGAGGTCTTGGGCATACTGAGATTTGGGGCGATGCATCTCTAAGCTTTAATACTGCCTATATCAATTTGGCGCCTTATGAAGCCTTGATTCCTTCTACCCAGGGCATTAGATGGAATAGTCCTTTTGAATCCATTTCCGGGGAAGCTGTTTTTAGAAATAAAGGAGAGAAAAGTATGTTTAAATTGTACACAGGCTATAACCATAGCAATTTAGATATTGAACAAGAGGACATTAACTTTGACGACTTTGTCCGTTTTCGTTTAAAAAACAACAACCTGTATTTCAATAGCTCTTATAAATATTTTTTTAAGAATGATTGGACCCTAACAGCCGGACTAGGGGTTTCAAACGACACCAATGATATTGAGCTGTTGGAAGACAATATAGAGGCCAGAGAGTCTGCATCGCATGTAAAAGCCAAACTGCAAAAAGGCTTTAATAGCAGACTGAATTTGAGCCTGGGAATGGAGTATTTTCTAACGGACTATAAAGAAACTTTTACCGCAGCCGATGGTTTTAGCTTTGATAGTACATACAAGGATCATTTAGGCGCAGCTTTTGTTGAGGCTGATATTTTCTTTAGTCAACGTTTTGCTATGAAACTTGGGGTCAGAGCAGAACACACCGACGTACTGGGCGACTTCAATTTTGCTCCACGGGCTTCGCTCGCTTATAAAAGCAGTGAAAATGGCCAGTTTTCTATCGCCTATGGGGATTTTTATCAAAACCCTCTTACGGAATACCTGAAATTCACTCAAAATCTGGAAAGCGAAAAAGCTTCGCATTATATTTTTAACTATCAATATTTGGGTGATGGCCGCACCTTTAGAGCCGAGGCCTACTATAAGGACTATGATAATTTGATAAAATACGACACGGATCTCGCTATGTTCAACTCTAACTTCGATAATTCAGGAAGTGGTTATGCTTCCGGACTAGATCTCTTTTGGCGGGATAACAAAAGCATTGATTATCTGGACTACTGGATCTCCTATTCTTATTTAAACACGGAGCGCGATTACCAGAATTTCAGGGAGCGGGCCACCCCGAATTTTGCACCCCGCCATAGTTTTTCGGCGGTAACAAAGTACTTTATCACAGATTGGAGGTCTCAGGTGGGAGTGTCTTATAATTTTGGTTCAGGAAGGCCATATAACAATCCTAATTCTCCAAATTTCATGGCAGAAAAGACCAAGTCCTTTAATAATTTAAGTGTAAACTGGGCGTATCTAATCGATCAGCAGAAAATACTTTATTTCTCTGTGAGCAACGTACTGGGCTTCAATAATATTAACAACTATCAATACGCCAATACTCCTGATGCCAACGGGAATTTTGACAGAAGAACTATACGTCCTGCGGCAGATAGCTTCTTTTTTGTAGGCTTCTTTTGGACCATCAGCACGGATAAAAAAAGCAATCAGCTTGATAATCTTTAAGGACATGAGGAAAGTGTTCTGTTGCGAAATACAAAATATATTGAATTTCAGGGTTTAGGACGATTATTTTAATATCTTCAGCAAAAAGGGATATGAGAATAATGTACGGGTTTTTCATTTCTATTGGGTTACTACTGGCCGCATGCCAGGATGACGGACCGATACCGATGGAGAGTACAGGTTTTGATGAAGGCCAGGCCCTTGAAAGAGGCCTTAATCCTGATTCCCTGAAACAGGCTATACGAAATGCTTCCAATCTTCCAAATTTTTATGGCTTGTTAGTTGTTAAGGATAACGAGCTCGTTGTAGAAGAGTATTTCAATGGAAAAACAGCCAATGACCACTATCATTTGCGGTCTATTACCAAAAATTTTACTTCTGCTCTCACAGGGATTGCTATTGAAGAGGGTTTAATAGACAGTTTAGACCTTCCCGTTACAGCTCATTTTTCGGATTTGGATGTATCTAAAGAGGCAATTACCATAAAGCATTTGCTAAATATGACCTCCGGATTACAATGGAATGAGGGCAATGAGGTTATCCCCTTGATAGAACATCGAATTCAAATGCCTGTAAATAATTACCTCTCTCGTACGCTGACCAGCAGCCCGGGTAGTAGTTACAATTACAGTTCTGTTTCGCCTCACGTAGTGGCTACCTTAATATCGGATCGCACAAACGGTTCTTATGCGACCTATGCAACGGATAAACTATTTTCTCCCTTAGGGATTGCAAATTTTAAATGGGAAAAGGATCCCCAGGGTAATGAGTGGGGTGGATTTGGCTTACAACTACTGCCGGCAGATTTAGTAAAATTTGGACAACTGTATTTAAACAAAGGCGATTGGAATAACCTACCAGTAGTACCAAATAATTGGGTGGAACTCTCACAAAGCGCTCAAATAACAATTCCTAACTCTAGTACAGCCTATAGCCTACAGTGGTATGTGGCCGATAACTTGAAATACAAGGTGTATTATGGGCAAGGGTTTGGAGGTCAGGCCCTGATGTTGATCCCAGGCAAAAATATGATGATTATCGGTCTACAGGAATACCTGGTGTCTTTTCAACAAAGTCGTATACAGTGGAATGGATTTCTTAAAGAGGTTTTTAATCCCGTATATGGGGCGTTGAATTAATTTCAGATCATCAGAACTACAGATTATAGTAATTATTTTTAGGTATCTTAAACAGCAAACTTTTTACAAAGATGAAAAATGTGGTTTTAGGTGATATTCAGAAAATGCTCCTCGATCAGGATTATATTGTCGAGGATGCTATTGTGATGTCTGTTTTCCTCGCTATGAAATTGGAGAAACCGTTGCTTGTTGAAGGACCAGCCGGGGTAGGGAAGACCGAAATAGCCAAAGTGATGGCCCGAGCCATGCAAACAGATTTAATTCGCCTTCAATGTTACGAGGGTTTGGATAGCACTCATGCCTTGTACGAATGGAACTATCAACATCAACTTTTGTACTTGAAAATGCAGGAAGGGAAAAATCAGGCTATTGAGGCTTTAGAAGATACCATATTTTCTGATAAGTTTTTGCTAAAGAGACCAGTACTTCAAGCGATTACTGAAACAAAGAAAACAGTTTTTCTGATTGATGAAGTAGACAGGGCTGATGAAGAATTCGAAAGCTTTTTATTAGAAGTTCTATCAGATTGGCAGGTAACCATCCCCGAGATCGGAACTATAGAAGCCCGTAGCAAGCCTCAAATTATTCTAACCGGTAACCGAACTCGTGAATTGTCTGAAGCACTGAGAAGGAGGTGTCTATACCTCTGGATAGACTACCCGGATTTCGAAAAAGAACTTACCATAGTAAAGACTAAAGTGCCCGAGGCCGATACCAAATTGAGTGAACAAATATGCAGGTTTTTGCAAGAATTGAGACGGTTGAAACTGGAGAAAACCCCCGGAATTTCGGAGACTATAGATTGGGCAAGAGCCCTGTCTTCAATGCATTTGACGCATCTCGACAAACAGGTTGTTGAGAGTACTTTAGGGGTGGTTCTTAAAGACTGGCAAGACATGAGGCGCACCCAGGACGCACTTTCAGAACTCCTGGAGAAAACAGGAGTAGAATCTAGGATAGGCTAGGCTAGGAGCTCATGCATATGAATTGAAGAACTGAAGAATCGAGGAATTGAGGAATTGAAAGATTTGATTTAATAATGCAATTAATATACAGTGTATGGATTTAATATTGACCCATAAAATAACAATATAGGAGTTCCCCAAATAATTAAATCTTGTGTATCGATATTATTTTGAGAAGATGGAGGTTTGGAACTTAAGTATAAATCTCTCATTGCAAATCTATAAGTTGACCTTAACATTTCCTGAAATTGAAAAATTCAGCTTAATTCAACAACTTAGGAGGTCCGCAACTTCTGTTCCTACTAATTTGGTAGAGGGCATTAGCAGAGACTCATTTAAGGAACAAGCCAGATTTACAACAATAGCATATGGAAGTTTGATGGAATGTCTCAATCTTCTAGTTATTGCTCATAAGCTCGACTATTTTAAGGAAGATGTATATGGTGAGTTGAGAGATATTATTAATAAAATTTCGAATCAATTAAATTCTTTGAAGAAGAGTCAACTGAAGAGAACTTAAGTCCTTTCTTCGATTCCTCAGTTCCTCGATTCTTCGATTTCATGTGTATAGATTGATCCAGATTGATGAAAGAACCTTTAGTTTCATATCAGACCGAGCTTTCGGCAAACGTGGTCATGTTTTGCAGGTTTCTTAGAAACAAGGGATTTAATTTGGGCGCAGCCGAGGAGTCAGATGTTTTAAAAGCATTGACTTATCTGCCTATAGGAAAGGAAAAGATCTTCAGATATACCTTAAAAACCCTTTTAGTCAAAAATAGGTACCAAAGCGAAAGGTTCAACGAATACTATGAGGAATTCTGGGATCAATTGTCTAAGGCTTCTAATTCAAAAGTGAAGGAAAAAAGGACAGAGCGAAATGCTACCAACGATTCCCAAAAACAGCAGGCGCAGTTTGAAGCTCTTAAAGACTGGCTCAATCTTAGTCCGACAGAGGATGAAAAGGCCATTGCTGCCCACAGCCACCTGGAGGTCTTGACGAAAAAAGATTTTAAGGATCTCAGTAAAGAGGAAATGCTGCTTATCATGGCAGTACTTAAACGACTGGCCCGCAAAGTGGCTCATGAGAAGAGTCGACTAAAAAAAACATCGAGAAAACGCAAAGAAGTAGACCTTAAGCGGACCATCAGATCTACGATGCGAAGAGGGGGCGAAATACAACAAATACTATATGGGGAACAAAAGGAGAAGAGACTAAAGCTAGTGCTGTTGTGCGACGTAAGTAAATCCATGGACCTTTACAGTCGCTTTTTTGTACATCTTATATATGCATTTCAAAATGCACACGATAGCATTGAGACCTTTGTCTTTAGTACGGCCCTCCATAGAGTTAGCGAAATATTAGACAATCATGAATTTGACAAGGCATTTGACACCATTTCGGAAAGGGTGCCGCACTGGTCTGGTGGGACAACTATTGGGAGTTGTCTCGCAGATTTTTGCCAGGAATATGGCTATGGTATGCTTAATAGAAAGACCGTTGTTTTTATTCTAAGTGATGGATGGGATACAGGAGCTCCTGAAGCCATGAGAACCGCGATGCAATTTATTTACAAAAGATCCAGGAAGGTCATTTGGTTAAACCCGCTTGCCGGAAGTCAAAACTTCTCACCTGAGGCTCTGGGAATGAAAACAGCGCTTCCCTACATTGATACTCTGGCCTCGGCTCATAATTTGGAAAGCCTTAAGCAGTTAATTCATCAAATCAAGAAGCGGCCTAATTTGTCATAACGACATACTTACTTCCAAATTATTACAGTATCAATACTTAAGTAAATTATTTTTCAGGAAATTCATAAAAAAATAATACAAAAATTAATAATTATTCATCTTAATTTTTATCTTCATAGACCCAACATAAAAAGGAGAACTTGGCCATGAAAATTTCTGGAAAATACGCTTTGAACACCACAACCAAGGTATTCTGGAATATGGTCATGGACCCGGAAGTGTTGGAAAAAGTTACCCCGGGAATTAAGGAGTTGATATCGCAGGGAGAAGATAATTACAAGGCTATCTCTCAGGTAAGAGTTGGTCCCGTAAAAGGGGAGTTTACGGGTACGCTGGCCATAAAAGATAAGGTTGAGGAAGAAAGTTGCCTCCTTGTTGTGGATCAAAAAAGTAAAATGGGCAATGTCATTGCTGAAATTTCCATGAAACTGCTTCCTCAGGAAGAGGGGCAAACTCTGATCAATTATACAGGAGAGGCCAAAATGTCTGGAATGTTGGCCCGTATGGGGCAACGGATTATGAGCGGAGTAGTAAGTACTCTATCTAAGCAATTTTTTCAGGGAATTGAAAAGGAATTGCAGGCACAACAATCAAAATCTCCATAGCAAAAAGCTAATTAAAACAAGACTAAAATAGAACACTTATGAAAATTACATTAACAATTAATGGGAAACAACACACCCATGATGTTGAGCCAAGGATAAGCTTAACGCAATACTTGCGCGAAGTAGTACATCTTACAGGCACACATATAGGTTGTGATACCAGTGGTTGTGGGGCATGTACGGTTACCATGAATGGCGATGCCGTTAAGTCCTGTACTGTCCTGGCCGTCCAGGCTGATGGGGCCCAGATTACCACTATTGAGGGGATGGCTAATGGTACTGAAATGCATCCCATACAAGAGGCTTTTAAAGAACACCATGGTTTGCAATGTGGTTTCTGTACACCTGGAATGGTGATGACCGCAGCCGATATCTTGAAGAATAACCCGAGTCCCAGCGAGGCTGAGATCCGTGGAGGTTTGAAAGGAAATTTTTGCCGATGCACCGGATATCATAATATAGTCAAATCTATTCAGCATGCTGCTGAAAAAATAAGTGGATAGGCCATGGGAAATTTTATAGGAAAAGCAGTAAAAAGAAGAGAAGATGCCCGATTTCTTAAAGGGGCAGGCAAATATACAGACGACATTAAATTGCCGGGAATGACACAGGCGGCCTTTGTGAGAAGTCCGTATGCCCATGCCAAAATACTCAACGTAGATATTTCCGAAGCTCAGAAAGCTGAGGGGGTTGTTGCCATTTTCACCGCCAATGACGCTTGCGGCGAATATGGAGTGCCTTGCGGATGGCAGGTCGACTTCAAAAATGGAGAAACCATGAGAGAGCCCAAACACCCGCTATTAGCTAAAGACAAAATTAGGCATATCGGAGAAGCTGTGGCCATAGTCATAGCGGAGAGCCTTGAGTTGGCCAGAGACGCCGCTGAGTTGGTTGAGGTAGATTACGAAGAACTTCCGGCTGTGACGGATCCTAAAAAGGCCATGGAAGAAGGCGCTCCTTTGGTACATGATGACTGGGGAGATAATGCAGCCTTTGATTGGTGTATTGGCAACGACAGGGCGGAGGTTGAAGCGGCAATTGCCTCAGCGGCTCACGTTACCGAAATGGAATTTAGAAATCAACGCCTTGCTCCAAATGCCATTGAACCAAGGTGTTATATTGCGGATTATGATGTGAACGGCGATAAGTGGACCCTTTATACAAGTACTCAAAATCCGCATTTGATCAGGCTTTTGCTTTGCGCTTTTGTGCTTGGAATTCCGGAGCATAGAGTCCGCGTAATAAGCTATGACGTTGGTGGTGGCTTTGGTAGTAAGATCTATCATTATACGGAAGAAGCACTTTTAACCTGGGCTTCAAAGGAGATTGGCAGACCGGTTAAATGGAATGCAGATAGAAGCGAAGCCTTTCTTACCGATGCTCATGGTAGAGACCATGTGGTGAAATCTAAAATGGGCTTTGATAAGGATGGGAAAATAGTTGCACATCTTACAGATGAATACTGTGCAATGGGAGCTTACCTCTCTACTTTTGCACCTGCGGTACCCACCTATCTCCACGGTACCTTGTTCCAGGGAGTATATACCACTCCATTGATCCATCTTAATGTTACTGCTCCTTTTACCCATACTGTACCGGTAGATGCCTATAGGGGAGCCGGAAGGCCAGAAGCTACATATTTATTGGAACGGATGCTGTCTAAAGCAGCCATGGAAATGAATATGGATCAGGCAGAGATCAGGTATAAGAATTTTATACCTCCCTTTGATGGAATAGAACAAGCGGGATATCAAACCCAGGTGGCATTGCAGTATGATAGTGGTAACTATAAAGGAACCCTGGAAAGGGGCCTGGCCATGTTAGGGTATGAAGATTTTAAAAAGGAGCAGGAAGAGGCTCGCAAAAAGGGAAAATTACTCGGGGTAGGGATTTCAACCTATATAGAAGGCTGCGGAATAGCGCCTTCTGCAGTGGTTGGTTCTCTGGGAGCCCGAGCCGGATTATACGAAGTAGGGCATGTAAGGGTACAACCCACCGGAAAGGTCTCCGTTTTTACAGGAGCGCATTCTCACGGTCAGGGACACGAAACAGTCTTTGCGCAATTTGTCGCTGATAAATTGGGAATTGATATGGATGATGTGGAAATAGTGCATGGAGATACGGAACAGGTGGCTTTCGGCATGGGAACATACGGTTCCAGAAGCTTGGCTGTTGGAGGAAGTGCAATAATTAAAAGTGTGGAAAAGGTCTTGGAGAAAGGGGCAAAGATAGCGGCACACAAGCTAGAAGCTGCCGAAGAAGATCTGGAGTATGCTGAAGGTAAATGGACGGTAAAAGGAACAGACAAATCTGTTTCGTTCGGGGATGTTTCCCTTACCGCCTATGTACCTCATGATTACCCTGAAGGCCTTGAGCCGGGACTCGATTTCTCGAGCTTTTATGATCCAACCAATTTTACCTATCCCTTTGGAGCACATATAGCTGTGGTTGAGGTTAGTGAAGAAACAGGCAAGGTAGATCTTAAACGATTTGTGGCCTGTGACGATGTTGGTAATGTAATGAACCCTATGATCGTAGATGGGCAAATCCACGGTGGGGTAGCTCAGGGAATTGGGCAGGCGCTCCTGGAAGAAGTGGTATATGATGACGGAGGGCAGATGATCAACGGATCCTATATGGACTATGCCATGCCCAGAGCAGATGACCTCCCTATGATAGAAACAGATCGAACCACTACCCCCTGTCCGCATAATCCGCTAGGAGTAAAAGGAGCTGGCGAAGCCGGCGCCATTGGATCTACTCCGGCGGTGGTAAATGCTGTGGTAGATGCCTTAGCCCATTTAGGGGTGACCGATATTCAAATGCCATTGACTCCGCAAAGAGTTTGGAAGGCAATGCAAAACTAACTACTTAATTAACGAAACATGATACCAGCAAAATTCGATTATATAAAAGCATCGTCCGTGGAAGAAGCGGTAGATTTACTAGATAAGCATGGAATGGATGCGAAAGTCTTGGCCGGCGGGCACAGTCTCATTCCGGCAATGAAGTTGCGACTCAACAGACCTGAAGTGTTGATTGATATTTCAGGAATTTCAGAAATGAACAGTATAGTGGAGGAAGGAGATGAAATTATTATTGGAGCGAACTGTACCCATAAGGAAATCTTACAATCAGATCTGGTAAATGCCCATGTAAATATTTTGGCCCAGGCAGCTGAGACCATTGGAGATATTCAGGTTAGGAATAAAGGAACTATAGGTGGTAGTCTGGCTCATGCAGATCCTTCGGCAGATTATCCTGCCGTGGTCCTCGCCTGTGACTCGAATATTGAAGTACAGGGGAAAGGGGGTGCCAGAACTATTTCGGCCACAGACTTTTTCCAGGGAATTTTTACAACGGCCCTTGAGGATGATGAAATTATTACTGCGATAAAATTTCCTAAGGTAAGCAATGGTAATTACCAAAAGTTTTATCAATCCGCATCGAGGTTTGCCGTTGTGGGGGTGGCAGCAGTTAAGAATGGAGATAGTGTTAAGGTAGGAGTAACCGGGGTTGCAGACACCCCATATCGGGCTACGGCTGTCGAAAGCGCATTTAGCGGTAGCAGCGACGCGGCTGATCATGCTGTGGATGGGGTGGAGGTTATGAGCGATCACTTTGCCGACGCAGATTACCGCGCACACCTGGCAAAAGTGTTTGTGAGGAAGGCTCTCGAGGCCTAATCAGTTTTTGGCATATTCTGCCCTTAATTGCCAATAGATAAGGACTGCCATAAGTAGGAGTAGAGGAGCAGTTAGGAGTCCTGGGGTATAGCTGGCTTGAATGGCCGACCATATAGGGTGGCCTATGCCGTTAATAAATTCTAAGATAACCCAAAACCAGACTAAGGCTAGGGCGTAAACACCCTTGGTTCGCAATAGTATGGCACAACATAATAGGCCGAATACAAAGAGGCCTATGTTGATGATTAGAAAACCTGTTTCATGATCGTCTGAAAAAAGACCGGTTAAATAGGTGGCAGGAGGGAAGTTCTCCCAAAGTTTGCCCTGATATTCCTCAATGGAATGTAGCCCCTGAGCCATTATCAGCAGAAAGAATAAAATCTTGATCTTTTTACTCATACCCACAGAGCTTAAGATGTGATATCCTTTTAGGTTTAGTCTATATTATGGTTAGAAACTGACATAGGATACATTGGGTATCCCGCTCGGGAGGTGGATACTAAGACAATTGCAGTTCCATTTGAATATTGCTCCGGGCATAGGGGGAAGGTTCTCCGGCTATTTTGATAAATCCCAGTTTTCGGTACAATGAAATTGCGGGTTCTAGTACCGTATTGCTCTCTAGATAAATGATCTTTGCTCCAAGGTCCTTTGCCTTTTCTACTACGGCTTTCCCCAAGAGCCATCCAATACCCTTGCCTTGGGCTTTAGGAGAAACACCCATTTTTGCAAGCTCGTAATCGTACCTGGGATGATCCATTTTTATCAGTGCACATACCCCAACAACCTCTCCTTCGTACAGAGCAACCACTATGTGTCCTCCATTGTCTAAAATATATTCCTTAGGGTGATCAAGAGCCTTGTGATCCATTTCTTCCATCTCAAAATACTGATGTATCCATTCCTCGTTTAATTGCTTAAAGTGCAATCTATATTTATCCTCGTATGGAACAATAATCGCCTTGGTAGACTCTCGGAGTTTCCTTTGTTGCAGTACGCGTTCTAACAAAGATTTTTGG
>JBFOMC010000294.1:0-3567 GCA_040830565.1 Flavobacteriaceae bacterium | reverse complement strand
TCTCTTTAGCCCAATAGGCATTCTTCCATTCTGAAGGTGCCAAAGAGAGCTCTGCCAGGGCTGCCTTCCCCATTTTTCTTTCCACCGAAGGAGCTATGACCAAAGGAGCTATTCCCACGGAAAGCTCAGACAGTCGTATTGCCGCAGCTTCTGTAGCAAAAACATAATCGCAAGCCGAAATAAGACCTACACCTCCTCCTACGGCCTTTCCTTGAACCCTGGCTAGCACTGGCTTGCTACATTTTCTGAGAGCATTAATGAGATGTGCGAAACCACTGAAGAACTTTTTACCCTCTTCGGGAGTATTTATGGCCACTAATTCGTCAAATGACGCTCCGGCACAAAAGGCCCTGTCTCCTTCCGATCTCAACACTATAACACTTACTTCTTCGTGCTCCGAAAGATTGTGTACTTCGCTTGTGAGTCTATCTAATAACTCACTGACAAAAGAATTACTTGCAGGATGCCCAAATTCAACCGTTGCTATTCCCTTGTCTATTTTGGTATAAAGACTCCCATTTTGCCTGTTAGTACCCATGCCAGATAGTTTTGGTCAAAATTAAACCTTTTGCAACAGTGGACGAAACTTTCTCCTAAACTTCCATACCAGGGCGCCACCTCTGATTCCCATCCACACAACAAAAGCTATCCAGATACCATACAGACCCCAATGGAGAAACTTCCCCAAGAAAAGTACGGGGATGAATCCGAGGAATGTCGCACATAAAAGGACATTACGTAAATACTTCATTTCACCTAAACCTTTAAAAAGGCCATCAAAAACAAAGGCCATAGTATTCATTGGAAGCCCCAGAATGACTATAAAAAAGATAGAATAGAAAGTATCAAGAACAACAACTTCATTAGAGAATAATCGGCCTATCGGTCTGTAGAAAATAAAACCTACTACTACGAGAAATAGGCTTACCATTACTCCATAGAGCATTATTTTTTTTGCAAGTCTCCATAGACCCTTATAATCTTGTGCACCCAAAAGCTTTCCTCCCAATATATTGCCTGCAGCACCATAACCATCTATAAAAAATGCCGCAAACAACCATAAATTAATGGCGATAGTATGTGCCCCAATATACTTATCTCCCAAAGCAGTTGCCTCTCTGACAGCAAGGATCAGGGCAACGTTTAAGGCCAAAGCGCGCACAAAAAGGTTCAGACTCATGATGATGAGACGACTCAGCTCTGGATGCCAGGGAAGTTTGAGTCTTAGGCTGATATCAGTCTTGAGAACTAACAAAACAAAAGCCATAATTGCCATAACTGCCTGGGAAATAAGACTTGCCCAGGCTGCTCCTTCTAAATGCATTGGAGGGATCAGCCCTTTAATCCCGTATACCAGGGCAAAATCTAAAAGCACATTCAGTAAGGCCCCTACTATGGCAATCATCATAGGCCAAAAGGTATTTTGAAGTCCTCGAAAAATCCCCATAACGGCAAAGACAAATAGGGTTAGTGGAAATCCCCATACTCTTATGCCGTAATATGAAATGCAAAACTCCAGGATTTTACCAGAGGCATTCAAAAGCATAAAAATTTCCTCTATTACAAAGATGGTTGAGAGGAGAATTATGATACTCAAACAGAGATTAAAAAAGATGGCCTGAGCGGGAAGCGATTTAACTTCTTCTAATTTTCCAGCACCAAGGTATTGAGAAATTATGGCTGAAATAGCACTTCTCGTTTGCCCTAAGATCCATATAAGCATGGATAAAAAGGATCCTACAATACCAACCGCTGCCAGAGATTCCAGACCGTTTATTGGAATATTACCCACAATAGCTGTATCTGTAATAGACAATAGCGGTTCCGCAATTCCGGCTATTGTGGCTGGTATAGCGAGGTTATTTATGCTTTTGAGATTAATAGCTGTTTTCAAGTGAGTTTGCCTTAAAACACCAGTTCATAACAGTGAAAGGGGTGCATACTTTGTTTTGGAAAATAGATATTCTCCAATTTTTGATACCCTCTTTGCTCGTAGAATTTCTGATTTCTTTTATTTTGGCTGAAGGTGTCGAGTCTAACAGAATCAAATCCCTCACTTTTGGCATGATTTTCAGCATAATCCATTAATTTTTGCGCATGGCCTAGTCCCTGATGCTTTGGATGTATCCCTAGTCTATGTATGTAAATAGTATTACTGCCCTGGGTAAGCCATTTGACGGGAATATATTCCTGATCTATGAATGTGGTTATAGTGATCATACCCGCTAATTCGCCCTCCACTTCCAGCACAAATAACTCTTCTCTTTCAAGATCTTTCTCAAAGGCTTTTCTTGATGGATAGTGCTCGTTCCACTGGAAAATTCCCTGTTTGATCATATGGTTTGCGCAGGCCTTACTTATATCCAGAATCTCAGGTATTTCGAGTATCTTTGCACGACGGATCATTTGAAGAAATGGTTTTGGCTGTAAATTTAGATCATTAAATTGTAAACCCTATGAAGAATATCTTAGTACCTATAGGAACGTCTCCCAATTCTCATGAAACCTTACAATATGCAGTAGATTTCGCCTTGGAATTCTCTGCAAGTATTTATGTGATGGAGGTGTTTAGTGTGGCAGTAGGTGTAGGGAGCATGGCCAATATTGGTGAAAAAGTAGCCAAAAATGTCAAAGAGCATTTGCGTGAGGTTATCGATCAGGTAGATGCCAAGGGGGTAGATATAAAAATCGCCACGTATAAAGGAGATTTGACCGATGGATTAAAAGAAATTGACAAAGAACTTGGGATAGATCTCATTATTTTGGCGCCTAGAAGCAATGATATCAAGGAGGAACTCTATCTGGGACCGGCCTCCGGAAGTATTATTAAAAAAACAAATATTCCGACATTACTCGTCCCCCGCGGGACAACCTATGAAGCTTTCAAAAATATTTTGACCGCATTCGGTTCAGGGGTGCTAAAAAAGAGTCGGGCATTAGAGCCTCTCCTGATCATCCAAAAGAAGTTCGATGCTGCAGTCAGACTGCTGTTGGTTAAAAACCCTGGATATACCGAAGCAGATCTGAAAATCAATACAGCACTTGTTGATATAAGCTCTCAGGTGACCATTACAGAACATGCCAATACTTATTTAGGAGTTCTGGAGCACTTACAGTCCCATCAACCAGATTTGCTATGTGTTTTTAGACGCAAAAGGGGGTTCTTTAAAAACCTATGGGAAAAAAATACAGTACCCAAGTCCGAATTCTCTTCTCGGATCCCGGTATTGGTGATGAGGGTAAAGAAAGATTAGTAAAACCAGCACAAGAAAATCACTAAATGTTGGTTGGTGTGCTCCCGGTGGCATACCGCAGACATTTGCCTTTGGATTTCATTTTAGTAAAACTATTAGAACATGCAATTCAACTATTTTGTCAGAAGTACATTGATCAAGCAATTTACCTTAGGGATCTTCATTTTAGCAATATATTCTTCTGCTTTCGGTCAGGTCAAAGTAATTTTCGACACGGATTTTGGAGGGGATGCTGATGATTTGGGCGCCCTGGCGATGCTAAATCACTTTAAGAACAAAGGTGAAGTTGAATTGATGGGGGTGATGTGCTGGA
>JBFOMC010000293.1:0-15053 GCA_040830565.1 Flavobacteriaceae bacterium | reverse complement strand
TTATGAAGGCTGTTTTTATTTAGGCTCTAACTTTCATTAAGGCTTCAAGTTACTTTACGGGATTGCCGCGGTGCTCGCGTCCGGCGTGCACCTCGCAATGACGGAAGCCAGATATTAATCTATGCTCAGTGCCCGTCATTGCGAGGAGTACAGCGACGAAGCAATCTCGTCAATTTCACCGGAATCGCCTTGCGGCAATCCCATTATCGCAGCAATATCTTAATTTCGGACTACCTAAACCCAAAATTGATTCCTACGGAGAGGTTATTGAATTCAGCTATGGTATAATCCGCGTGGAGCCTAAAAAATCCTAATTTAAGCTTAGTACCTACATTGGCAATTACCCCGCTTGCGTCTTTATTCACAGAAAAAGGATCTGTATACTGCTGCTGAAAAGGGCCCCCGGTAACAATATATGTTCCCAGGATATCAGTCTCAGACTTGCCGGTGAGATAGCCTATTCCTCCATAGAAGTTGATCACCGGTAATCTGGTCGATGCTACAGCCTGAAAAACCCAGCTGTTTATTTTAGTATCAATGCGTTGATCAGATCCGTCTATGATACTGGTATTGGTAAAATCATAGGTGGCGTCTAAGTGCGTATATCCAATTACAGCTGATATGGCTACAGGTAATAGCTTATCGGCCGGTAAATGCTTTGTAAAATCGTGCTGCAGCCCTAAACCGTATAAGCCGACAGATACATCATCTGTATTGATCTTAGGCAAAAACTTTGCCTTCACTTCTGTCCCTTTGATGATCCCTACGCTAGCCTGCAGATAGGCCGAAGGAATGAAATTGATATCTTCAGAAGCCAATCCTGTCGGTAGTTCAAATTCTTCTCTTAAAAGTCCGTTGTCGTCTTCTACAAAGACCCTGATACCCTCTAAATCTCCAAGGGCGGTCGAGACTGATTTACTTGTACTCCCGTCTACAAATTGTAAATTATCATAATCGGCAGTATTAAGTACAAAGGCCTTTTTGTCATCCTTGTTTTTAAAGGAGGTCATGTTTCCAATGATGGAAATTTCAAATCCCCCTAAAGGTTTGGCGTCGGCGGTATTGTACCAACTTCCCGAAATACTGTAGATGGCTCCCTCTGAGACCGGACTCAAATAATCATTGGTAAAACGTTCGGCATCATCAAGACCAGCGGCGAGCAATTCGTTAATATTAGATTGTGCAGTGGTAATGAAACAGCTGGTAAAAGCTATCAAAAAGAGAATTGACTTCATTTTGTAAGATTTTACCCCAAAACTAAGACGTCCCGCTGGGCGGGACGAATTTTTGTTGTGTAACTGCTATTTCTTATGCATCAATGTTGGCATAAACGGCATTTTTCTCGATAAAATCCCTTCTTGGAGGTACTTCATCTCCCATCAACATAGAGAAAATCCTATCAGATTCTGTGGCGTTGTCTATGGTGACTTGCCGTAAAGTTCTGAATTCAGGATTCATCGTAGTATCCCACAATTGTTCGGCATTCATTTCTCCAAGACCTTTATAACGTTGTATGCTCACCCCACCGCTATA
The DNA here is from genome assembly GCA_040830565.1 of Flavobacteriaceae bacterium. Taxonomy (GTDB): domain Bacteria; phylum Bacteroidota; class Bacteroidia; order Flavobacteriales; family Flavobacteriaceae; genus JAFMPW01. The sequence continues at coordinate 13,520 of JBFOMC010000293.1, read as the reverse complement.
GCTGTTGACGATCTCGTCTCGTTCCTTATCATTCCAGGCATAGCGTTTTTTAGAACCCTTTTTAACAAGGTATAAAGGAGGAGTGGCTATATAGACATGACCACTTTCTATGAGTTCGCGCATATAGCGGAAGAAAAAGGTAAGTATCAGGGTTTCAATATGGCTACCGTCTACGTCGGCATCACACATGATCACAACTTTGTGATACCTCAGCTTTTCCAGGTTAAGGGCCTTACTATCTTCCTCTGTTCCTATGGTTACTCCCAGCGCAGTATACATATTCTTTATCTCCTCATTCTCAAACACTTTGTGCTGCATGGCCTTCTCAACATTTAATATCTTACCTCGCAGCGGTAATATGGCTTGAAAATTACGATCTCGACCCATCTTCGCAGTTCCGCCAGCCGAATCTCCCTCTACAAGGAATAATTCGCATTTGGCAGGGTCTTGTTCAGAGCAATCTGTGAGTTTCCCGGGAAGTCCGCTACCACTCATGACATTTTTGCGCTGTACCATCTCGCGTGCTTTTGTGGCCGCGTGGCGGGCCTGAGCTGCCAGAATGACCTTTTGAACGATCATCTTGGCATCATCAGGGTGCTCTTCCAAATAATTGGTCAGCATTTCTGAAACTGCCTGACTAACCGCCGAGGATACTTCCCTGTTTCCCAGTTTTGTCTTGGTTTGTCCCTCAAATTGAGGTTCTGCAACTTTTACGGAGACAATGGCCGTTAAACCCTCTCTGAAATCGTCTCCCTGAACCTCAAACTTCAGTTTATCTAACATCCCTGAGCTATCTGCATATTTTTTCAGCGTAGTGGTCAAACCCCTTCTGAAGCCAGACAAATGCGTACCTCCCTCATGAGTGTTAATGTTATTCACATAGGAATGAAGATTTTCAGTATAACTGTTGTTATAGATCATGGCTACTTCCACGGGGATATCATTCTTCTGACCTTCCATGGAGATCACATTTTGTATCAAAGCCTCACGGGTACCATCTAAAAACCGAACAAATTCCTTTAATCCCTCGTCTGAATAAAATTCTTCGGAAACATACTCGCCCTTGTCATCTTTCTGACGCTTATCTGTGATAGTAATGGTTACTCCTTTGTTAAGATAAGAGAGTTCACGCATTCTATTAGACAGTGTTTCATAGCTGTACTCTATGGTTTGGGTAAAAATGGTTTCGTCCGGATGAAAAGTCACAATCGTTCCCCGTTCTTTGGTCTCACCAATGCTTTTTACAGGATATAGAGCCTTTCCTCTTTCGTACTCCTGCTCCCAAATCTTTCCATCTCTATGCACAGTTGCTCTGGTGTGGTTAGAAAGTGCATTTACCACGGAAACTCCAACCCCGTGCAATCCTCCGGAGACTTTGTAAGAATCCTTGTCGAACTTACCTCCTGCTCCGATCTTGGTCATTACCACTTCAAGAGCAGAGACACCTTCTTTCTTATGAATATCAACAGGAATACCACGCCCATTATCTTTGGTGGTAATTGAGTTATCCTCATTTATGGTTACGCTAATAGTATCGCAATGGCCACCCATGGCCTCATCTATGGAGTTATCTACTACTTCATAGACCAAATGGTGCAGTCCTCTTACTCCAACATCTCCAATGTACATAGAGGGTCGCATACGCACATGCTCCATTCCCTCCAAGGCCTGAATACTATCTGCGGAATACTTTTTATGCCCTTCTCCCGACTTATTAGCTGTCTCTTCTTTGTTTAAGTCGTCGTCTTTTTTTGCTTCGTCGCTCATAAAATTAAAAGCTTGTTTTTACTTAAGTTTTTGCAATCCAGCAAATATAAGCAATCCCCTATGGAATATAGGGTTTTAGCAGTTTTTTAGCACTTAAGTTATCAACATTTTTTGTGGAAAAAAAGGCTAGAAAAGTTGCCCTTTTTATTGATGATATCCATGACTGTAAAAACAGGGTATTAAGAGGTGGGCAAAGTCAGAATATTTAGGGAAAACCCCGAGTTTGCTTTTAGAGCAATTCTCCTGATTTAGAACACCAAAAAAGCTCAGATCTTGCAATTGGAACTAAATACATCTAAAATCATGAAAACCTCAAACCTCTTATTCGGACTATGTTTAATATTCACCTTGATCTCTTGTTCTCAGGACGATGAAAATGGAGATGGAAATGGGTCCAATCCCCTTGTGGGTACTTGGAGCCTGGTAAGGGTCTTCGACCTGCTTCCTGATGGCAGCGTTGGCTCTGAGGAAAATTATGAGCAATGCGATCAACCAACCGTATTGATTGTGGTTGAAAACGGAGATATTTCGGGTAATGGAAATTGCTTTGAAGACGGAATATCCTATCAGGGCAACTGGTCCCGAGTTTCTCCCGGGGTGTACCAAATTGATATTTTAGAAATTCCTCAGGACGGTGACAGCAAAACTTTGTTTGGAGGCCAGCATGAAGTGAATTTTACAGGGAGAGATATTATGCAGTGGTGTTTTGAGGAGCAAAGCTCAGAAATCATCTATTTTGAGTTTCGCAAACAACTGGTTTTCTAAGGCCTTCTTTGTGACCATAACCCTGTAATAAATAGGGTTTTAGTATCTTTAATATGATCGTTAAACGCACCAACTGAATGCGAGATATTATAAAATATCGGTACAGGCTAAGTCTAATGCTTCGTTTTGCTCTTTTCCTTATCGTCACTCAAGTTTTTCCTCAACATGGCAATATAGATAGTCTACAACGAGTGTTGGGAGAAGTCGACCAGGATACGAGTAGGATAAGCCTGTTACTGGTCTTAAGTAAAGCATATCAATCCAAAAATCTGGATAGCTTCGATTTGCTAGCGAGGCAAGCGCTAAAAATTTCACAGAAGAATAAAGACTACAAACTCGCGGAAATTTATAATAAAATAGGTCTAAGCCATATATACAAGTCCGAGACAGATTCTGCTCATCATTTTTTTGACGAAGCCCTTAGAATATTAGACCTCGAAGATAATAAAGAGGTTCGGGCAATGGTATATGCAAATTACTCCATGTCTTATCACAATTCTGACGATTTTGAAGAAAAAGCCAACTATAACCTAAAAGCCATTGAACTAGTAAAAGACAATAAGCACGAAGTTTGCAGGCTGTATTTTAATCATGCCGTAATGCTCGCCAACGCAGGATTTACAAGCCAGGCAAAAAAATACTTGAGATTGGCTTATAAAAACAGTCAAAGTAGTGGCAACAATCTCATTGAGGCTGTGACTTTAAAAGCGCTGACCTACTACGCCACAACTGAAAATAAACTAGATAGCGCACAGTATTACCTAGACCGTGGATTAGTACTATGCAAGACAACAAAATCACCTCAGATCTGTTTTGAAATTCACAGTAAACTTGGAGAGTTCTACGGAGATTTAAAAAGGTACGGCGAAGCCAATGCTGAGCTGTCAAAAGCTAAAGAATATGCACTTGCCCGAAACAAGATCTATGATATCATGGTAACGAATATTACCCTTGGTAATAATGAACTAAAACGCGGTCATTTCGTTAAATCTGCCTCTTACTTCGCTGAATTTGATCGTCTCTACCAGGAGAACCCTTTTCCGGATATTGGTCTTGAAGCCTACAGGTCATGGGCAGAAGTTGAGAAGCAAAAGAAAAACTATGAAAAGTCCAACAGGCTGTTAGAAAAATACGTAGCGATAAAAGACTCCGTTTACTCCAATGAAAATAGACTTCTATTAGCCGATGTTAACACCAGATATGAAACCGAAAAGAAAGATAAAGAGTTGGCCGAGCAACAGCTCCAGCTTCAAGAACAGGCAAACAGTATCCTAAAAAAGGAAAAACAATATAATCAGGCTCTGGCTGGTGCTTTGCTTCTTTTTTTCGCGGGTTTAGGTGGATGGTTATATTATCGACAACGTCAAAAAATCAAGTCGAATGAAATAATGACCTTGAAGGCTCAACAAGACATACTAAAGCTCGAGGCGCTTATTGAGGGCGAAGAAAAAGAGCGTGTACGTCTTGCTCAGGATCTGCATGACGGTATTAACGGAGATCTGGCGGTGATTAAATACAAGATTACCTCCCTAAACCCCACGGAGTTTAAGGATAAAGAGAAAGAGGCTTATTCTGAAGCCATAAATATGCTAGATAATGCCGTAGATCAGGTACGCAGAATTTCTCATAACCTTGCACCTCCTTCTTTACATAATTTTGATCTGACCGAAGCCATAAAACAATATTGCAATAAGGTGGCTTCAGCAAATCCTATTCATATCGATTTCCAGTTTTACGGCAATGATTTGAAATTAGAAAAAGAAACCGAAACTGTGGTCTATAGAATGGTCCAGGAGCTGGTTAACAATGCCATTAAACATGCCCGGGCAAAAGAAGTTCTTGTGCAAATTAATCACAGGGAATATAAACTAGACATTGTTGTCGAAGACGATGGGATTGGTTTTGACGCCTCCTCCTCCGCGACGGGCATTGGTCTTCAGAACGTGCGTTCAAGGGTGAATTATCTAAAAGGAGAACTAGACATTGATTCGGGGAAAGGTGGAAGTAGCATTCGTATTAACATAGATCTTAACAAGCTAAAAACAGCATGATTAGCGTTGCAATTTTGGACGACCATCTTATGGTATTGAAGGGTCTGGAGTCTATGCTCTCAGATGTGGATACTATAGAGATCAGTGCCACTTACGACAGAAAAGTACATTTGCTAGAGGGGTTTAAAAACAAACAACCCAATGTGCTTCTGCTCGATATAAACCTTCCGGATGCCAACGGACTAGAGCTTGGGAAAGAATTGCATAAAATGTACCCCGAAACAGCCGTCATTGGACTTTCAAACTACAGCGAAGCAGGGTTTATTAAAAACATGCTAAGAAATGGTGCTAAGGGCTATTTACTAAAGAATACCGATAAGGCAGAGCTCATAGAGGCAATTACAACCGTGCACAATGGCCAAGTCTACCTACCAAGATCCATACAGGAAATTTTGCTGAACGATAGTATTGGGAACACGGCAAATAGTGGTTTTATCCCAAAACTTACAAGGCGTGAAAAAGAGGTGCTCGACTTGATCGCAAAGGAACACACCAACCAGGAAATTGCCGATACACTCTATATCAGCACTAAAACTGTGGAAAGTCATAGAAATAACCTCATTCAAAAACTAGGTGCGCGAAATACTGCCGGTCTCATAAAATCGGCTATGGAAAAGGGACTTCTCAGCTAAATTTCAGTCGAAAATGTATCTCGTTTAATCTTTAACAAGTTATCTAGACAGGCAAGTCCTAGGGTTTTCCCTGAGTTGGTATTTCAGATACTTCTCCCGATGCCTTGCGCCCTAAAATAATACACCTTGCAGTAGTAAACTTAAATGGTTGTATTATGAAAACAATACTTAAATACTTCAATATTTTGGTTGTTGCGTTACTTTTTTTACAGTGCAGTAAGGATGAAACTCCTGCACCCATAGCAATAGTTGAGCCGCCGGAAGAAGAAGTGAATCTTGCTCCTGATGAACCCATAGATCCCGTTCCGGCCAATAATTCGGTTCTTGAGGAATTTACCAACGTTACCTTAAGTTGGACAAGTAGTGATCCTAATGAGGATCCTCTCACCTTTGACGTATACTTTGGTCAGGAGATCTCTGATTTGGAGCTTATTGCAGAGAACTTAAGCAATCCGAACTTCACTCTTGATCTTATTGATACCGGAGAATCCTTCCTCTGGAAGGTAGTAGCCAAGGATGACCAGGGTCTAAGTACTGAAAGTAAAGTATTCTTTTTTGACACTCTGGAAAATGTATTATCGGAAGATGTTTTTTTAAAAACACAACAAGAAGTCATCGATTTTGGAAGTCAGGGCTACACCAAAATTGAAGGAAGTTTTGTTCTTGGTTTTGGTGACGAAACAGTTAATATCAGTGACCTAACTCCTCTGGCTAGTCTTAACAAGATTACTGGAGAACTAGATATAAGAAACACTGAGCTGACCAGCCTTAAGGGTCTTAACCAAGTTACCCAAATTTTAGGAAACGTCGAAATAGAAGATAATCTTCTTTTAAGCAGTTTGGAAGGCCTGGAAAATTTGAAGAGCATTGGAGGCGATCTTCAACTATCTACGAATCTCGTATTAGTAGATATTTCGGCCTTGGCCAGAATTACCAAACTAGAAAATCTGCTTTTATCAGAAAACGTGTCCCTGCAACGTTTAGATGGCCTTGAAAATCTTAGCTCAATAGCTGTCGATTTAACCATAGAAGGCATGCTTACCTTACAAAACCTGGAAGGCCTAAATAGTTTGGAATTTGTTGAAGATGTTATAACCATTCATAGAAACCCCTTTCTAAGATCATTCAATGGTTTAAATGCCCTTGCCCATGCCAAGACCCTGGAAATTTTTGAAAACATGAATTTGGAGGATCTGGGTTCTCTAGATCGACTCGTACTCCTTGATGAACTTAACATAGGAGAAAATGAAAAACTGACGGACATTAGCGGGTTGAAGAACCTTCAAGAAGTTACTTCCAGCTTATTTATTGGATTTAATGATAGCCTTAAAGATCTAAGAGGTTTGCAAAGTCTAACTTCCGTTGGTGCCCGCCTGACCATAAGACGAAATGATCAACTATTTAGTCTGGATGGGCTGGAGGCATTGGTTTCTGTAGGAGCTAATTTGGGAATTGAAGTCAACGAAAATTTGGACAACATTAAGGGATTATCAAACCTCCAAAACGTTGGAGATGATTTAATAATCTCGGGCAATATTGGTCTTCTTAATCTTCTTGGATTAGAAAATTTGATAGACATAACAGACGATCTCAGTATAAATAATAACGATAGGTTATCCGATTACTGCGCTTTAAAACCTCTTTTTGAAGATGGTAAAATTGGAGGGGTCTTTTCTACAAATGGAAATTCTTATGACCCTACAGAGAAGGATATTAAAGAAGGAAGATGTATACCTAACTCATAAGCATGAAACATTATATCATTATCAGCATATTTCTCTTAGGTATTTTAAATACCGAGGGACAAGACAACGGAACAGTAAATTTTAAAGAAGAAGGTATTGGCTTTACTATCCCGAAAGACTGGATAGGACAAGCCTTGGAGGAAGCCTATGTGATGGGATCTACTAAGAAGGCCGGGATGATCGTCATGTTATTCCACCCGGCAAAATCTCTTGAAGAACTGCAGAGTAAATTAAGAGAAGGTTTATATGAGAATGATGTACAACTCTCTTTAGTGGGAGATCTTAAGCAAAGTGCTACCAATGCTATTGAAGGTCTTTATGAGGGAGTAGTAAATTCGCAAAAGGTAAAGGGGCATCTTTTTGGCGTCATCAATCCCTTTGGTAAAGGCGTAGCTGTCCTTTCAATCGTAGCCCCAGAAAAGTATACTATTTTCACCCGTAATATAGCCGTAGAAGTAGTGAACAGCCTAAGGTTTTCTAAGCCTTCTAAAAGAGATCTAAGTAAGGAGGCTTCACAATTCAAGAAAGAATTGACTAATTCCAAATTAGTGTATTTGAATACTGGGTTTACTCCGGATGATTCTTTAGACGGTAGTGGATTTTCTACGGGTTATGAAAAAAGGATCGAAATAAATTTATGTGCCTCAGGCAACTTTACATACTACGACAGTAGCAACTACGAAACTTCAAGTACAGATACCATGGCAGTTGGTCGTGGTGAAAACCAGGGAGAAGGTAAATGGGCCATAGAAGATGCGGACGGAGATGTACTTTTAGTCTTGCAAGATAGTGAGGGAGATACTTATGAATTCGTTTTGGTATATGAGAATGAGGAGCTGTTTTTGAATGGGAAACGTTATTTGATAGATTATGCTCAATGCCCATAGATCAATCGGCGGCTAAATAATTATGTTGACAAAAAGGCCCGGTATTTCCCGGGCTTTTTTTACTTGTTCTTTATAAAATATTGTCTGACATGTTCTTACAAACATCATTCTGGCCTATTTGCATTTTATAAGCGTATTAGTACCAACTACAGTCAAAAGTCCACCTCCAATACAATTCTAGGAGTCCAACGTCCTGACTGCCTTATCTTTAAAAGACTTTGTCTCTAATTGATCTTATATTTTAACACTGTGCCATGCATAAAAGCTTCCTGGTCATAATAGGTACTCTGGTTCTGTTCTCTGGAACGCTTAATGCGCAAAAAACAGAGGTCACAGACAGCCTTAAAGCTCTTCTGACGGCTGCAGAGGCAAGTGAACAATTTGATATCTATCTTAAGCTCGCAGAGAATACACAGGTAAATAGTCCGGATACCGGAGCCATATACTTAAAGAAGGCCAAAGATCTTGCAGAGCTCAACAACCAAACCAATCGATCCTTTAGGTATTACTCTGCCCTTTCTAGAAATAAACTCTATTTACATGAGTACGATAGTCTCTTATTCTATGCCGAAAAAGCGTTAGATCTGGAGGATGTCTCCAGTCCGGAGGGCATGTTACACCTACATTCCACCGTAGGGACCTCTCACTACTATACGAGCGAATACGAAAAAGCCATAAATGCACATTTAACAGCACTTAGAATTGCAGACGAGAACAAAATTACAGACCAATACCCTAATATTTATAACAATATGAGCGTGGTATATCTGGGGATGCAAGACTGGCTTAAATCTGAGGAGTACCTCCTTAAAGCTATAGATCTGGCCGAGAAAGACGACAATACTTATGAGGCATCAAGAGGAGCCAGCAATTTAGCGATCGTCTATGCCATGCAGGAAAAATTTGATTTGGCGGAAGAAATGTTTAAAAAGGATATCGAATTGCAGCAACGCCTCGGGAACCTCATGGCGGTTAGCAAGGGTCATAACAACCTCGGTGTACTATATGAATACAAGGACGATCTTAGAGCTTCATTAGAAAACTATGAGACCGCCCTGGAAATTGCTCAAAAGATCAATGACAAGGCATCTGTGGCCTTGGGTTATCAGAATGTCGCCAGCGCTCAAAGGAAATTAGGGATGTACAAAGAGGCCCTCAAGAATTATCAGATAGGCCTTCCATTAAATCGATCTCAGGGAAATCGGAACATCTTAAGAGACGGCCTGTTAGGTATTTCAGAACTTTACGAAACTCTGGGAAATATGGGTAAAGCCCTGGAGTACCACCAACAGTACCATTTGTTAAACGACAGCCTGATAAGTGAGGAACATCTCAGCGCAGTAAGTGAGCTCGAAATCAAATATGAGACAGAAAAGAAAGAGAAAGATATTCTAGCACTTTCAGAAAAGAGTTTAAAAAGTGAGGCCGCAATTCTGGAGCAGAACACTTGGATTAGAAGACTTTCTATTGGTCTGATTGGCACCATACTTCTGTTTCTTGCCGCATTCATCATTTTTAGACAACGCAGTCGGAATCAAAAACAGCGAGAACTCATTACGGCAATTGCGGATACCCAAATTGCAGAACGAAAACGTATTTCCCGAGATTTACACGACAGCGTGGGCGGATCTTTGGCGCTAGCAAAAAACAAACTGCAAGCGCTGTTTGAAAAACAAGACAGCAAATCTAGAGAGCTTGAAGACTCTTTAAATACCCTCTCAAAAACAGCAGATCAGGTAAGACAGATATCTCATAATCTTATGCCGGGAGAACTAGTGAAGTTCGGTTTGGTATCTGCCATTCAAACTACCCTGGACCATCTTCAGGACACAGAGCTTAGAGCACAGCTGTATTCTCATGACATGGACAAACGCATTGACCCTACCAAGGAGATCCATCTTTTTAGAATACTTCAGGAGATTATTCAAAATGTACTAAAACATTCGAAAGCGAGTCAATTAAATGTATATCTCAATAAACATAAAAAATACCTCAACCTAATGGTGGAGGACAACGGAATTGGCATGCCGGAAAGAACCGTTTCAAACTTTGGGATGGGACTTAATAATGTAAGATCCAGAGTAGCTTTGTTAGAGGGAACCTTGAATATTGATTCAGTCAAAAATCAGGGAACTACTATGAACATGCAAATACCGATGTAAGATGGTGAACATAGTTATTGCAGATGATCATCAGATGTTCAGAGAGGGCCTTGTTTCGCTTTTGGAAGAAGAGCAGGAGATTAGGATACTTGGAGAGGCCAGTAATGGCGCAGAGGCCTTAAAACTAATTGAAGAACAATCTCCAGACCTCGTATTGTTAGATATAGAAATGCCCGAAATGGATGGCTTTGATACCATGAGGGCCTTAAGAAAAAGAAAATCGGAATGTAAAGTTCTGGTACTCACCACGCATAAGTCTCCTCAATTCATAAAAAACATTCTTAAATCAGGAGCTTCAGGCTATCTTCAAAAAGATGCCGGCAAGGCCAGGCTGATTGAGGCCATACAAACCGTGCACAGCACAGGTGCCTTTTATACGCCTGAAACCGGACAACTTCTTATTGAGAGCATGAAGGAGGCCAAACCGACTGCCACCCTGTCTTCAAGGGAATTGGAGATCATACGGCTAATTTCTGAACAGCAGACAACAGCTGAAATTGCCAAGAGTTTATTTATTAGCACCCATACCGTGGAGTCGCACAGGCAAAACATACTACTAAAATTAGGCCTGAAAAATAGTGCCGGACTCGTTAAATACGCCTTCCAAAAGGGTTTGTTATAAACCGAACTTCAGGAGTTTATTTTCATTTTCTGCAATGGTTCTGAGGATTCTATTGGTACCAAACCTCCTATGTACGATACAACCCACCAGGCTCTAGTAGTTTTCCGCCAATTTTCATAATGGCTTTTTTCAGTTAAAAATTCTCCCTAGTTGAGGGCTAGTTTAGTACTATAAAACAATCGCTTTATGAAAGACACTATAAAAACTCTAAGTATGGTCCTTCTGGCTTTAACAATCTTAGGGCTCTCCGCTTGTCGAAATCAAAGTGAAGAGGATGACAGAAACTATGATGAGGAATTTTACGATTCCAAAACTGAGAAAATTTCGGGTTCCTGATCCCAGGTAAAACCCGGCTTATTTCAGTCGAGTATTTGATATCCTTTTTTCATAGACGAATAAGATTTTAGTCAATTTAAAAAACCCCAAATCTTACGGGCATAGTCCATATGAGGGAGGCCTTTACCTCAGATCTACCTCATTGGGTACGCTTTGAATCCCATAACCTACAACTGCTGGAAGCATCCCCCTTATCATGTTATTAACTTAAATTTTTCAATCATGTTGATTCAGCAAGGCACATTGCCATTCACATCACACAGTGGGACCGGCCCACAAAAAGAAGAACAAACCGTCAATTTTCCGAGACCAGCAAATAACGTCGTAGCACTATTAAGCGGTTTTGAAGTAGAATTTGTGGACGACGAACGCCCCTTACACTTAATGGAAATAGACCTGAACACTCGAAACCTATCCAATCAGGCCATCGAAATAACCGGGAGTCTGGGATTACGAGATCGCAGTAATGTTTGGGATGATACGTACAGAGGTCATATTCGTTATGCAGTAATAGGGTCGGAAGCCAATTCCGAACTGTTAGGCGGAACTTTATTGTTTCCTAGCCAGGATGGTGCCGGACCTTTTACACTCAGTGAGAATATTCAATACGCAGAGCGTATTGAAGCATCGGCCTCACTCCTTACGGGTTTCAAAGCGAGATATTCTACGGACGACGAGAATCTGCTTGAACTACAGGTAGACTTAAATTCCCAGATGCCCTCAACCAATCAAATGCAAATATCAGGAGCATACGGGTTGAGAGATAACTCGGGCAATTGGGACAATAGGTATGATGGCACCATTCATTATTCAGGAATTGGTATAAGACGTAGCATAGATCCAGGCGGGAATACCCCTCAGATTAGAACTGGAAGTATAGAATTTGATTTCCATTCCGGTTCGGGACCCAGAGAGGAATCAATGAGAATATCCTTTGACCGGCCAATTGGCAATTGTATTGCCGCCCTAACAGGTTTTTTGGTGGGTTTTGACAGCAGTGACGACCATCCGGTTCACAAGGTCATAATTAATGTTGAGGCCAGGAAAATGAGTAATACTGAAGTAGAAGTGGTGGGCAGTTTAGGACTAAGGGATAATTCGAATCATTGGGACGACAGATACAGGGGATCTATACGATTTGCTGTGATAGCTGAGTAAAAACTACAATTATGAAAATACTACAAAACATCTTATTGGGCTTAGCATTGCTTGCCGGGCCAGAAGAATCTTCTGCCCAGAAAAATGAAGTTTACGTAAATGGAATACGTATTGGACAAGCCACCCTTGACGAACTGGCGCAACTCTATCGAATTGCAATACAAGATGGAAAGTACTGGTATGACAACTACAACGGCGCCTGGGGAATTGAGGGTGGTCCAACACTGGGCTTTGCCTTGCCCTACATGAACTTGGGAGGCAAGCTACAGGCAGACGCTTCAAACGGGAATACTGGCGTATTTGTAAATGGCAGGGAACTCCACGCTTATGATGTCGCTCAGCTTCAACAAATTATGACTGTACTTCCCGGGCGATACTGGCTAGACTCGCACGGATATGGCGGGTATGAAGGTGGTCCGGCTATTTTCAATCTTATTCAACTAGCAAAACAAGCCAATAAATCTACCTATTACCACAACAGCTATACGGACATCAGCGCGGGTAGCAGTGGAGGAACCTCTTACGTAATGGGAAAAGACTTTAGTGTAATCGTAGACAATTAAATAACTATAAACATTATTATTATGAAAACAATTAAGATTATTTGCCTGTTCGCATTTCTATTCGCTGCCTTCTCTTCATGCACAAACGAAGATGGTGAAGTTTGTTATGATCCGAATGATTTTGGACATCAAGAACAAACAGCTCTGGATCCATCTCAAACAGATACTGAAAATGACAAAGGCCCTCAAAATTGAGGATAAAAGTCATAAAAACTCACACTCGGTTCCAATATTGCATGTTCAAGTGATATTTGATCTATTACAAGCTTCACCCTAAATTTTCGGTAGTTTATTTAAGTTGGACCAAGTTTAAAGCATCCGCCTACCGACGGATGCTTTTTCTTTTTCCGATGAGTAAAAAACTAAGGAATTAAAAGATGACATATGTTATGTTTTAAGCTCCTACAAGCCGCTACTTTTGTATTGAAATCAAAATCTTAAGTGAGTCATGGCAGATTCTAGAGGTGTCTCCCTAAAACTGATGTCCCAAATCCAAAAAGTGGTAGACATCCAGAGCAAAATCATCTACTTTCTGCTCAGCATCATATTCGCTTTTGGGCTGACCTATTTTCTATATGAGCCGGCAATGGATCAGGCACAGATATATGTACTATTTCTGTTGTTCCTCGCCATTGGGCTGTGGATTACCGAAGCCATTCCGCCCTTCGCAGTAGGCTTACTAGTATTTGGTTTTTTGATTTTCGCAATGAATAGCTACTACTCTCAGGTAGATCCCAACAACGTACAAGCGCATTATATCGAATACATAAATTCCTGGTCCAGTAGCGTCATATGGCTCATGTTAGGTGGTTTTTTTATTGCCGAGGCGATG
>JBFOMC010000292.1:0-2094 GCA_040830565.1 Flavobacteriaceae bacterium | reverse complement strand
TCCATCTGGAGAAATTTGTGGATCCAGAATACTGCTTGGACTAGAGCTCAGTTCCCTTTGCGGATCATACTTAACTGTCTTAGCTTTAGGAAGAAGCTCCATTGAGGCTGTTGCATTGAATTCTACTTGTTGCTTACTTCCCGATTTAGAATCAATGCACCACAACTTCCCCTTATCGCCTAGAAAAACCTTATCTTTCGTCACTCCAAACGCGGGTCGGGGATGAGGATTTGTTAAATCAGTGATTGTTCGTTCTGTTCCATTATTCAGTGAAACGTAGGCAAGTTCCTCTGTCTGTGGCAGCATGTAGGCGGAAGCAGGAATCTTGTAGCGCCTAACAAACAATCCCTCGCCATCCGCTGATGGAACAATGCGGTCCACCACGCCCGGGATGATCAACAAAGGGTTAGAATTTGAGCCACCAACCTCAATTCTGGTTCGGGATGCTCCCATCTTTGCATGTGTCCCAAGATCATGAGTTTCTGTCTTTCCCTCTGCAGTATCTACACGGGTCCAGACAACTCTACCATCTGACAAGTAAGACACGGATCTAATCAACCCTGGTGAGGCTGTTAGGATCTTGGATTCCCCGCCTTTCGCAGGTATTGTTTTTACTGATGTTTGGACGCCATTGTCAGCTACGAATTCATACTCTGCCCAAAGGCCGACAGGTTCGTAGGAAACGTATGCGATTGTGGTTCCGTCAGGCGACCAGACGGGGCGAGCCGCCCAGAATTCATTGGTTAATTGCCTGACCTTCTTAGTCTCCAATTCCAAAATGAAGAGGTTCCCATCACTTCTTCCATCTCTGTCTGATGCAAACACTACTTTGCGTCCATCCGGGGAGATCGCGGGATCGGAATCAAAATAAGGACCAAATGTTAACTGTTCCGCCTCTCCTCCTCCTGTCGGGACCCTAAACAAGTGTCCCAAAGCTGTGATTACCAGGAAGTCGCTCGATTGAGAGACAGCCACATCAGGTCTGGTGATTTCATCAATTTCGATTCTGACTGACTTCGAGTCCTGTGCGCGAACATTCGAATATGATAGTGCGAATATAGTTAAAATCGCAACTGTTCTCAAAAAGAAAACCGCTCGTTTTTTAGTATATAACAGGTGCATAATATTGGTAAGGTCTGAGGTTTCTCGTATCCTCAAAATATAATGCTTAAAAGTGCCTGTTGGTGGAGTGGAAAATGCCCAGATACAACGAAAGCATTACATCCTAGAGTGGTGGATACGGAATTTAATCTTCCCCATTAATTGGATAAATTATAATGATTCTGAAGAGCTATGGTTTACCATAGCTTGGAAGCTTTGCTTGACTCTATAGATTCCTCAGCTTTGTCCTACAAACCATTGATAATGCCCAACCCTTTGTGGCAAAAATAAATATCCAGATGTCTCTCAAACCGACCGGTTTACTGAGAGACAATCGATTCGACTTCGCCAATGCACCGCCAAAGAAAAGTCCGCTTATCGCCGCCGCCATTTGAGTATGGATCCGTAAAGATCGAGCAGCCACTTCTGTGCTGATGTTAATAATCCCTTCTTCACATGCATAGGTCAAGATGATAGGATACGTCCGCACTAAGGACTATGAAGACTATTGCCAGGGAAACTCTCTATCATCAGATCTGGACCACGCCAAATTCTATCAATAATTCAAAGACAACCCGAACATCCGCCAAGTAAGGATGGGTGTTGGTAAACAAAAGGGGAAACGCCTCTTCAGAGGACCAGATATTCACGAGGAACTCATGAAGCGGGCTGAAGAGTAGGCATCACAAAATCAGAGGGAATGAGAGCCCTCTTTGTAATTTTTAAAACACCCATATGTGACCCATACAGAAACAGGGGTGGGGGCGATGCGAGACCCCCTCCCCCCCGCATCCAGATCTTGGGAAACAAAATAGGGAAACAGATTTGGCTTCATAGCCTTACATTTGCCTACATTTGGGCTGTAAATTGGTTCCCATGGGCAAAATTGGTTTAGATATGCTAATTTTTTAAGTACTTAATAATCAATCACTTACTGGCAGGGGCGGCGGGATTCGAACCCACGACCTACGGTTTAGAAGACCGTTGCTCTAT